>JBIIJV010000077.1:0-12267 GCA_044233545.1 Cyanobium sp. | reverse complement strand
TCAAGCACGTAAGTAGCCCTGGCCCCGCTTGCGGAGTTGCTGGCAAACATGCCGCACAAGGCTGGGCTTGCACGTGGTGGGGCTTGGACCTGATCCGGTGGAGGCTTGGGCGGCAACTGCTGGGGCTGCCGCCCGGGCGCAGTCAGGGGGCCACCTCCGCTTCGTACAGCCGGTCCCCATCAGCCACTTTGGCGCGGCCGCTGCGCCGCTCAAACAGGCACAGCTCCAATCCTTTTTGGCCACGCATGTGGGGCTGGGGATAGGTGCCCTTCAGCAGCAGGGCGCTGATATCCAGGTCTAGTACGTCCACCCGCTTGCCCTTCACCCGCGCCGCGGCGAGGCGGCTAGCGGCGACGCAGGCGGTGCGCACCTGGCGGTCATAGGCCCTCCAGGCATCGGGGCTGGAGGCCAGGGCGGCTCCGTCGGCCAACGCCGCGGACAGCAGCAGCTAACCGACCAGGCCAGGCATCCTTACCCTGCGGGAGGTGCTGCTGGAGGTGCTGCGGGCTCGGGCGCTGGGGCTGCGTTCGGCGGCAGGGGCGGTGGGATGAAGCGGGCAGGGGCTGGCCCGCTCCTTCAGGGCTGGCACTACGGACTCGTCTACACACCGCACAAGCAGGTCAGCCATGGCCTAGTTCACTTTTGCGATCGATGCTGGCTGAGGGATTGGGGCTTGCCGCCAGCACCGGGCGCGGGTTCTTGCGGTACATGCCAATCGCAGACAACATTGGATTCCGGCGAAGTAGAAGCTCCGTCGTTGCGGGTGATCAGCCTAATATGGCGTGCCATCATGACACTTCAAACAGTGAACGTGGCAAGCCTGTTTGTCGAATGATCGACTGCAACGTGCCCATGCGAATCTCCGGGTGGTTTGGCACGGGAACAGTTATCGTTCAACCTTGATTGCGCTTTTGCATCACAATATGACTTCCCCTTTGTCGAACCGCGATGTAGCCGAATTGCTCCAGGATTCTGCAGATCTGTTGACCGGATAGAACTCGCAACTTACCCAACAGCCACCTCCAGATTGGTTACAAACACTTCGCTTCGTAGCCGATCCTGGATTTCGGCTGGATCCGCAACTTCAAAGAATAACTCCAGTGCTTCAATCAGATTTGTTCGCGCCTCTTCGACAGTGCTGCCCTGGCTTGCGATATCTAGCTGTGGACATAGAGAAGTAAATCCATCAGCGTCGCGTTCGATAATGGCCGTAAATTGTTGAACCATTTTCATTTTACCTTATGAAAATATTGTCATCATAGCTGGTTGTCCTGGCATGGCGGCGAAAGCCATTATTCAAGAGGCCTTCCCCTGGCATCCCATCGCTGTTGCTGGCTTTCTAAGTTGCGCTCAGCAGCAACCGCAGCGCCGCCAGCAATCGGCGGGGGTTTTTGTGGTGCATCGCCATCCCGAGCCAGTAGGCGGCCTCCTCGCGGGCCATGGCATCGATGATCCCACGCACCCCGATTTGCTCACTGGCCTGCGCCACCCTTGCGAAGGCATCAGCCAGCAAGGCCCTGGCCAATCCTTGCCCCTGCACGCTGCGGTCCACGGCCAAACGAGCCGCCTGCAGCACGAAGTCGGTGCGGGTGAGGCCCGAGGCGCTTACGGCACGGTCGATCAGGGCTTGATCCTCGGGCGTGACCCGCAGGTTCCAGCTCAGACGGGCGGAGGCGGTCACGGCGCAGCTTGGAACTGAGGGCAATCCTGGCTGGGCTGGTAGACGGTGTCTATCAGGGGGGCTGGGCTCTTGCTGGCTGCGGCATCTGCAGGATCACCCCGGCGCCCTAGCCAGCCAAAATGCCCGACCAGGCCCCAGCCCCCAGCCCCAGCTCCCGGCTAACCCCCCCATGCCCGGCCCCTTCCTCTCTTTCACGCCGGCCCTGGAGGCCCAGCTGCGCGCCTGGCTGGATGAAGATCTCGGCCGTGGTGATCTCACGGCCCCGGCATTGGCGGGCCGGCCAGCGCGGGCCCATTGGGTGAGCAAGGCGGAGGGGGTGATGTGCGGCGGGCCGTTGGCCGTGGCCCTGTTTCGCCTGCTGGATCCCCAGCTGGAGGGGCGCCTGCTGGTGGCCGATGGCGACCCGTTGGCCAAGGGTCAGCGGCTGCTGGAGCTCTCGGGTGATGCCTCCGCCTTGGTGGCGGCTGAGCGCACCGCCCTCAACCTGGTGATGCGCCTCTCGGGCATCGCTACCGCCACCGCCGCGTTGGTGGCCCAGCTGGCCGGTAGTGGCGTGCGCTTGGCCGACACCCGCAAGACCACGCCGGGGCTGCGGGTGCTGGAGAAGTACGCCGTGCGCTGTGGGGGTGGCGTCAACCATCGCCTGGGGCTGGATGACGCCGCCATGCTCAAGGAAAACCACCTGGCCTGGGGCGGTGGCGTCGCTGCGGCGATTGCAGCGGTGCGATCCCAGGCTCCCTGGCCCAGCCGCGTCATCGTGGAGGCCGAAACCGCCGCCGAAGCCGCAGCCGCCGTCCTGGCCGGCGCCGATGCCGTGCTGCTGGATGAATTCCCGCCGGCGGAGCTGGCCGATCTGGTGCCGCGGCTGCGGGCCTTGGCGGCGGGCCGTTCGTTGGTGCTGGAAGCCTCCGGCATCCAGCCCGATCAGCTGCGCCTTTATGCAGCCAGCGGTGTTGATCTGATCTCTAGCAGCGCTCCGGTGACGCGATCCCCCTGGCTCGATCTATCGATGCGCTTTGAGGCAGTGATCGCCTGAGGCGCGGGCACTGCCATCACATTGCCAAGCCTGTCTTGACAATTTTTCTTTGAAGTCTCTGTTGACCACCCCCGCCAGCCTTCCATAGGGTTGATCCAACCTGTCCCTGTCTGCCATGGTTGTGCCGCGCTCCATTGCCGAGGGAATCCCCGCAGGAAGCCGCCGGTCGCGGCGGTTTGCGGCCCGTTGGGCGCCCCTGCTGGGCGGCGCCGTCCTGGCGCTGCTGCCCTGGGCCGCCTCGGCTGAGACGGTGCTCCAGAAGGCCCTGCGCACCGGCGAGCTGGTGATGGTGGGCACCACCGATTCCCCGCCCTTGATGAGCCTCAATGCCAAGGGGGAGCCGATCGGTTACGCCATTGAGGTGGGTCGCCGCATCGATGCCCAACTCACGGCCCAGCTCGGTGGCAAGGTGCATATCCGTTTTGTGCCGGTGGCCAACACCGCCGCCATGGTGCAGGCGGTTTCCAGTGGCGGCGCCGCCCTGGCCTGTGGAGTGCCGTTCAGCTGGGAGCGGGAGATGGTGGTGGATTTCTCCCTGCCGATCGGCCTATCGGGCCTGCGGCTGCTCACCACCCGGCCTGACCTTGATGGCCGGCCGGATGCCCTCAAGGGTCGCCCCGTCGCCACGGTGAGCGGCTCGTTGGGGGCGACCGCCCTGCGCACCCTGCAACCCGCCGCCCGGGAGGTTTCCTTCCCCACCCTGGATGGCGCCATTACAGCCTTGCAGCAGGGCAAGGTAGACGGGGTGCTCGGCGATTCCAACCTGCTGGCCGGACTGCGCAAGGCCCGTGGCCTCAGCTCCGCCCGCCTGGTGCCGGAGGATCCCTTCACCACCTATGGCGTCGGCTGCATCACTCCCGAAAACAGCTCCGATCTGATCAACATCATCAACCTGGCCATCGCCAAGCAGCAGGCTGGCTACCTCGAGGGTCGGCCCGATGCCGTCGCCAGCATCGATCCCTGGATCGGCCCGACCGGGGTACTGGGCATTCCCGCTGATCGGATCCGCACCTTCTTCCAGAGCAACCTGCTGAGCCGCGAATCGCTGCTGCTGCAGGAGGCCGCCAAAGCCAAAGCCGCCCCCTGAACTCCGCCATCCCGCTTTCTCTCCTCTCTCGTTTTCCCCGTTTCCGATGGCCCCCCTCCCCCGTTCCGGTCTGTTCGGTTTCCTGTTGCTGCTGGCCGCCCTGACGCCGTCCGCTGGCCTGGGGGCATCCTCCTCGCCAGCGGCCGCCACTGTTGATGCCCGCCTCAGCCGCATCACCGACGCCCTGCGCCAGCGTCAGTTGGCCCCTGATGGCGACGGGGCCGCGGGCACCGAAGCGGGCACCGAAGCGGGTGCCGCCGGTGCCGACACCAAGCTGGCCTGGGTGTTCCGCAACGGACCCTTCGGTGGCTTCCGCAATGGCTGGGGCAACGGCGGCTTCCGCAATGGCGGTTGGGGCAACGGCGGTTGGCCCAACCTCGGCTGGCGCAATGGCTGGGGCAATGGCGGCGGCTGGCGTAATGGTGGTTGGTTCAACCGTTGGTGAGCCGGTGACCCCTGCTTCGCAGCCCAGCCCCTGGAGCGGTGGCGCCCCCTTTTCGGCGCGGCCGGCGGCCCCGGGCAGCCCCCACCCCGCCAACCCCGAGGGATACGGGCCCCTGGAGCTGCTGGTGATCCAGCCCACCCCCTACTGCAATCTCGATTGCGATTACTGCTACCTCTCCAGCCGCGCCGATCGCCATCGCCTTTCGATGGACACCCTCGACGCGGCCCTGGAGCGGGTGCTGGAGAGCCCGTACGTGCAGGGAGATTTCACCTTGCTGTGGCATGCGGGCGAACCCCTCACCCTGCCGATCGCCTTCTACGACGAGGCCAGCGCCCGCATCGCCCGGGCCCTGGAGCGCTGGTCGGGGCCGCCACTGCGGATCCACCAGTCGGTGCAGACCAACGCCATGGTGATCAATGACGCCTGGTGCGATTGTTTCGAGCGCCATCAGATCCACGTCGGTGTCAGCCTGGATGGCCCCGCCTTTCTGCACGATCGGCACCGCCGCACCCGCACCGGCTTGGGCAGCCATGCCGCCACGATGCGGGGCCTGGCCACCCTGCAGCGTCGCGGCATCCATTTCCAGGTGATCTGCGTCCTCACCGAGGAGTCGCTGCACCACGCCGACGCCTTGTTCGCCTTCTTTGTGGATCACGGCATTCGCGATGTGGCTTTCAACATGGAGGAGACCGAGGGCGAAAATGCCGCCTCCAGCCTCGGCCGGCCCCAAGCCGAGGCCCTCTACACCGCCTTCCTGACGCGCTTCTGGCAGCTCTGGCAGGAACGGCCCCAGGATCTGTGCGTGCGGGAGTTCGAGGGTCTCTGCCAGCTGGCCCAGAGCGACAGCCGCGTCGAGCGCACCGACATGAACAATCCCTTCGCCATCGTTAATGTCGATTCCCGCGGCCATTTCTCCACCTTCGATCCGGAGCTGCTGTCGGTCCAAACCGAGGAATACGGTGATTTTGTGCTCGGCCATGTGATGCAAGACAGCTTGGTCTCGATCGTGGCCAGCGACAAGTTCCAGCACATCTTGAGGGATCTGCGCTCTGGCATCGAGCGCTGCCGGGCGGAATGTGACTACTTCGGGGTGTGCGGTGGTGGCGCCGGCAGCAACAAGTATTGGGAGCAGGGCAGCTTTGACTGCACCGAAACCCAGGCCTGCCGCTTCCGCGTCAAGCTCACCAGCGAGGTGGTGCTCTCGGGTCTGGAGACCATGCTGGAGCTGCCTGCCGCGTCGCCTGACGGTGGATGATCGCTGGGTGTGCCTGCCGCCCCCAGAGCCTTCTCACCATGCTGTCGGTTTCCCATCGCCTCTCCGAACGGCTGCAGCTGGCCCTGGATCTTTGCTTTCCTGAGCAAGCGGCGGCGGCCCGGGCGGCGGGTCGGCCCCTGGATCCCCAGCTGGTGGCCGCCAGCAAGCCCGAATTCGGCGACTTCCAGGCCAATGGGGCCCTGGCCCTGGCCAAGCCCTTGGGGTTGAAGCCCCGTGCCATCGCTGAGCAGATCGCGGCCTGTCTGCAGGCCGATCCCGCCTTCACCGCCCTCTGCCTGGAGCCGGAAATTGCCGGCCCGGGCTTCCTCAACCTGCGCCTGCGGCCCGAGGCCCTGGCGGCGGAGCTGGCCGCCCGCCTGGCGGATCCACGGCTCGGGGTTCCTCTGGCTGGGACTGCTGCCGCAGCCCTTGCCAGCGCCGCGTGCGAGGGGGAGGCCAGTGGCGAGGCCGGGCTCCTTACCCCGTCCGATCCCGTCATCGTCGATTTCTCCAGCCCTAACATCGCCAAGGAGATGCACGTGGGCCATCTGCGCTCGACGATCATTGGCGATGCCCTGGCGCGGGTGCTGGAGTTCCGCGGCCACCAGGTGTTGCGGCTCAACCACGTGGGCGACTGGGGCACCCAGTTCGGCATGCTGATCACCCATCTCAAGCAGGTGGCGCCCCAGGCCCTCACCACCGCCGATGCGGTCGATCTGGGCGACCTGGTGGCCTTCTATCGCCAGGCCAAGGCTCGTTTTGATGCCGACGAAACCTTCCAGAGCACCGCCCGCGAGGAGGTGGTGCGGCTGCAGGGCGGCGATCCGGTCAGCCGCCGGGCCTGGCAGTTGCTGTGTGAGCAATCGCGGCGCGAATTTCAGGCCATCTACGACCGCCTCGATATCCGCCTGGCCGAACGGGGCGAATCCTTCTACAACCCCTATCTGGAGGCCGTGGTGGCCGATCTCGATGCCGCGGGGTTGCTGGTACAGGACGACGGGGCCCAGTGCGTCTTTCTCGAAGGGGTGAGCGGTAAGGAGGGCAAACCGCTGCCGGTGATCGTGCGAAAAAGCGATGGCGGCTTCAACTACGCCACCACCGATCTGGCCGCGATTCGCTATCGCTTCGCTGCCCCTCCCGCCGGTGATGGCGCCCGCCGGGTCATCTACGTCACCGATGCCGGCCAGGCCAGCCACTTCGCCGGCGTGTTCCAGGTGGCCCGGCGGGCCGGTTGGATTCCCGCCGAGGCGCGGCTGGAGCACGTGCCCTTTGGCCTGGTGCAGGGGGAGGACGGCAAGAAGCTCAAGACCCGCTCCGGCGACACCGTGCGCCTCAAGGACCTGCTCGATGAAGCCGTCGAGCGCTGCGAGGCTGACCTGCGCCGCCGCCTGGCGGAAGAGGGCCGCGCTGAAAGCGAGGAGTTCATTCACCACGTCGCCACCACCGTGGGATTGGCGGCGGTCAAATATGCCGACCTCAGCTCGAACCGCACCACCAACTATCAGTTCAGCTTTGATCGCATGTTGGCCCTGCAGGGCAATACGGCCCCCTATTTGTTGTACGCGGTGGTGCGTATTGCCGGCATCGTCCGCAAGGGGGGAGATGGGGCCGAAACAAACATCCAGGGGCGCCAGCCGCTGGCGGCGAGCACCGCTGAATCCGTCTCCCTCCACTACAGCGAGCCCCAGGAATGGGCCCTGGTGCGCCAGTTGCTCGACTTCGATGCGGTGATCGCCGCCGTGGAACACGAACTGCTGCCCAACCGGCTCTGCAGCTATCTGTTTGAGCTCAGCCAGGTGTTCAACCGCTTCTACGACCAGGTGCCGGTGCTCAAGGCCCCGCCGGCGGCACGGGCTTCCCGGCTGGCCCTCTGCCGCCTCACGGCCGACACCCTCAAACTCGGCTTGGGTCTGCTGGGCATTGCCACCCTGGAGCGGATGTGAGGCGGGCGCCTAGCGTCAGGCAATGGATCGACCCGCTGCACCCCAGGCGGCCCCCGCACCCCCACCGGCGCGAGCTGAGGTGGAGTGCCTGCAGGCCTATAGCGCTCCCCTGGAGGGCCGGCGGGGCATGCTGCGGCTCGATTTCAATGAGAACACCGTGGGTCCCAGCCCCAAGGTGGTGCAGGCGATTCGGGCGATGCCGGCCGAGCATTACGCCATCTATCCCGAATACGACGGCATCCAGGCGGCGGTGGCGGCCTCCTTGTTGCGCACTTCTGGGCTGCGCACTGCTGGTTTGGCGGCGGGTCCGGGGCTGGAGCCCCATCACATCGGCCTGTTCAACGGCGTCGATGCGGCCCTGCACGCGGTGTTCCAGGCGTATGGGGCTCCCGGCGATCGCCTGCTCACCACCAGCCCCACCTTTGGCTACTACTCGCCCTGCGCCCGCATGCAGGGCATGGCGATTGAGGCGATCCCCTACCGCCAGCACGATTTCGCCTTCCCCTTCGAGGCGATCCGCGCCGCCTTGACCAAGGGCGATGCCGCTCTGGACAGCGAGTCCCAGCCCTGGGCCCCGCCGCGCTTGCTGCTGATTTGCAATCCCAACAACCCCACCGGCACCCGCCTGGCGCCCGAGCGGATCCTGGAGCTGGCGGCGGCCGCGCCTGCCACCCTCGTGGTCGTCGATGAGCTCTATGAGGCCTTCAGCGGTGACAGCGTGCTGCCCCTGCTGTTGGCTGGGGCGGCCGATCCCTTCGCCGCCTTCCCCAACCTGCTGGTGCTGCGCTCGCTTTCCAAAACGGCAGGTCTGGCGGGGTTGCGCATCGGCTTTGCCATCGGCCATCCGGCCGTGGTGGATCGGGTCGGAAGGGTCACCGGGCCCTACGACATCAACAGCTTTGCCGTGACCGCCGCCTATGCGGCCCTCGACGACCAGGCCTACGTAGATGACTTGGTGGCTGAGGTTTTGGCGGCCAAGGCCTTGCTGCAGCAGCGTCTGACGGCGGGAGGGTGGCGTCACCAGGGGGAAGGGGGCAACTATCTGCTGCTCTGGCCCCGGGCCCGGGGGGCCGCCGCCGTCGAACAGCGGCTCAGGGATGCCGGCATCCTGGTGCGCTCGATGGCGGGCAAGCCCCTCATCGACGGCAGCCTGCGGGTCAGCATCGGCACCCGCGTCCAGATGGAGCAGTTCTGGAGCGCCTGGCAACAGGCCGATTCCTGAACTCCCCTGACCGCCAACACCGGGGGGTGCTGGTTTCAGGGCCTCTGCCCGTTTGGGGGGTCGCGCTTCAGGGTCTCTGGCCCATAAAGCCACTTCAGGCCGTGGCCTGGCTAAGAAAGTTGGCCAGCAACTGGTGCCCCGCCTGGGTCAGCACGCTTTCGGGGTGGAATTGCACCCCCTGCAGGGCCGGGTGCTGACGATGCCTCAGGCCCATGATCGTGCCGTCCTCCAGCCAGGCCGTCACCTCCAGGCAGTCCGGCAGGCTGGATCGCTCGGCGATCAGGCTGTGGTAACGGGTGGCGGTGAGGGGATCGGGCAAACCCGAAAACACCCCGCCGTTGTTGTGGTGGACGGGGGAGGTTTTGCCATGCATCAGCTGGGGGGCCCGCACCACCCGGCCGCCGAAGGCCTGGGCCAGGCACTGGTGGCCCAGGCACACCCCCAGAATTGGCACGCTGGCCCCCAGCTGCTGGATCACCTCCAGACAAACCCCAGCCTGATCAGGGTCCCCCGGACCTGGGGAGATCAAGATCGCGGCTGGATTGAGGCCCTTGATCGCCTCCAGGTTGAGGGCATCGTTGCGTTCGACCCTCAGATCGGCCGCCAGGGGATGGTCGGCGGCTAATTCGCCGAGGTATTGGACCAGGTTGTAAGTGAAGCTGTCGTAGTTATCGAGAACCAGAAGCATGGGGCGCCACGGCGGGCGAAAGTGGCCCCATTCAAAGCCCGAGGCGGGTCACTAGGGGCGGCACCAGCAGCAAGGCCGCGATCAGCATCGAAGCCAGGGCCGCCACCAGCACGGCAGCGGCGGCGCAGTCTTTGGCGATGCGGGCCAAGGGGTGATATTTACGTCCAATCGCCAGGTCGACCACTGCTTCGGTGGCGGTGTTCAGCAGTTCCAACACCAGCACCGCCGTCACGGTCAGCACCAGCAGGGCCAGGCGGTCCAGGCTGAGCTGCAGCCACAGGCCCAGGCCGAAGGCGAAGCTGCCGATGAAAACATGGATGCGGAAATTCCGCTGGCTGACAAAGCCATAGGCCAGACCCTGGGCCGCATAGCGAAAGCTGGAGGGCAGGTCACCGGCCACCTTCCAGGCGCTGTTGCGGCCACGGCCTTTTTGGGGCTGGCTGTTGCCACTCACAGCGCGTAGATGGGAAGTGGGGTCATCGGAAGCAAGCATGAACCACCCGCCGGCCTGAGTCGACGCCAGAATGTGGAGGAAACCTTAAGCCCATTCCCGCGAGCGATCTTGTTCTCGGATCAACCCTGCTTGGAGATCGGCACACCCGCCTGGACCAGCAGCAATTCCTGCCGCGCCAGCATCCGTTCCAGACTGGCGGCATCGGGATGGTCCCAGCCGAGCAGATGCAACAGCCCATGGCTGGCCAGAAACCGTAGTTCCCGTTCCAGGTCATGGTCGTGGCCCTGGGCCTGCCGCGCTGCGGTCTCCAGCGAAATAACAATGTCCCCGAGTTCCAGGGGTTCAGCTTCCCCCAGTTCGGCCAGCGCGCCTGGGGGTAGGGGCGCCTCTTGGGCGGCGAAGGCCAGCACGTCGGTTGGGCCTTCCTGCTGGCGCCACTCCCCATTGAGCACCTCGATGCTGCGGTCATCGGTGATCAGCAGACCCAGGCAGTAGGCCGGGGCCCGCAGCTCCGCCGGCAGCTCCGGGCTCAGTTGGCCCAGCCAATCGCCCAGCAGGGCCTGCCAGTGGCCCTCGGCCTGGTCGCCAGAGGTTAGGGGGGCCGCTGCCGCCAGTAGGGGCGCCAAGGCGGCGGCCAGGGGGGAACCATCGCCGCACTCCAGCCGCAGGGTCAACTCCAGGCTGGGTGCGGATGTCACTGGGGCATCGCGGGACGACCGAGCCAGGCGATCAGCAGCAGAAAGGCCACCAGCCCCACGGCGGTTAAGCCGAAATGAAACAGGCTCTGGCGGCCCTTGCGCACCATGTTGCGCATGGCCAGCTTGATAAAACCGGCATCGGCTTCCGGGCCGTTGTTCGGCGCTTGTTCGTCTGTGTTCATGCTGCAGTGTTCATGCTTGAGTTTTCATGCTTCAGTGTTCATGATGCTTCCCCAGCGCCCACCTCGACACCCTGGCGCAGCAGGGATTGGATGAAGGGGTCGAGATCACCGTCCATCACCCCTTGTACGTCGGTGGTTTCTGAGCCGGTGCGCAGATCTTTGACCATTTGGTAGGGGTGAAAGACATAGTTACGGATCTGGTTGCCCCAGGCCGCCTCGACGATGTCGCCCCGGATGTCGGCGATCTCGGCGGCCCGTTGCTCCTGGGCGATCACCAACAATTTGGCCATCAGCAGGGCCATGGCCTTTTCCTTGTTCTGCAGCTGGGAGCGCTCCTGGGTGCAGCGCACGGCTAGGCCGGTGGGGATATGCAGGATGCGCACCGCGGTTTCCACCTTGTTGACGTTCTGGCCGCCGGCGCCGCCGGAGCGGGAGGTGGTCACCTCCAGGTCTTTTTCGGGGATGTCGAGCTTCACATCTTCGTCCAGCTTGGGCATCACCTCGACACCGGCAAAGCTCGTCTGCCGTTTGTCGTTGGCGTTGAAGGGCGAGATGCGCACCAGGCGGTGGGTGCCCTTTTCGTTGCGGAGATAGCCATAGGCGTAACGACCGTCAATTTCGATCGTGCAGCTTTTGATACCCGCTTCTTCCCCTTCGGAGAGTTCATCCACCGTCACCTTCATGCCGTGGTCTTCGGCCCAGCGGGTGTACATGCGCATCAACATCAGGGCCCAGTCCTGGGCATCGGTCCCCCCGGCGCCGGCGTTGATGGAGATCACAGCCCCCTCCTTGTCGTAAGTGCCGGCAAGCAACCGCTCCAGTTCCCAACGGTCCAGGTCGGAGCGGAGGCTTTGCAGGCCGGCATAGGCTTCTGCCAGCAAGTCGTCGTCTGGTTCGAGGTCGTAAAGCTCGAGGGTGGCCCGGCCGTCGTCGATCAGCCCTTGCCAGCGGCTGAGCTGGGACAGTTGGGCTTTCACCTCATCGAGCTGGCGCATCTGCTTTTGGGCATTGGCCTGGTTATCCCAGAACGTGGGCTGGGAGGCGAGCTGCTCGAGATCCCGCTGGCGGGCATTCAGGGCCGGTACGTCAAAGACAGTCCTGGGCATGGCCCAGGCGGTCGGTGAGCTCGGAGAGGTCGCGTTTGAAATCCGTGAGGTCGAGCACGGGGGCAATGCATGGCTGAGTTCGACCGTACCAGTGGGGCGGGGCCCCCAGCCGGCCGTTGGCGGTGAGGTGCCTACGCTGGAAAGAGTCTGCCATTTGCTTTATCCATGGCCCAGTCCACGATCGGGCAGGAATCCTCCGCTTCGGGCTCCGGGAAGTCACCCCAGGTTGAGATCTATACCTGGCAGTTCTGCCCCTATTGCATCCGTGCCAAGGCGCTCCTTGACCGCAAGGGCATCGTCTACAGCGAATACCGGATTGATGGCGATCAGGAGGCCCGCAGCCGCATGGCCCTCCGCGCCAGCGGCCGCACCAGTGTTCCCCAGGTGTTTATCAATAACTTGGGACTTGGCGGCTGTGACGATCTGTACGCCCTCGAGCGCAGCGGCCAGCTCGATGGCCTGCTGGGCCG
>JBIIJV010000278.1:0-3077 GCA_044233545.1 Cyanobium sp. | reverse complement strand
GCCAAGATGGTCGGTGGGTTGTGGCATCTACCGCTCCTGCGGTTAGACGTTGGTTCCCTGTTTGGCTCCCTGGTGGGGGAATCGGAGCAACGCACTCGCCAGGCGCTGCAGCTGGCGGAAACCGTGGCGCCCTGCATCCTCTGGATTGATGAGATGGAGAAGGCCTTTGCTTCTGGCGGCCTCGACGGCGGCACCAGTACGCGGGTGTTTGGCACGATCCTCACCTGGATGCAGGAGAAAACAGCCCCCTGTTTCGTGGTAGCCACCGCCAACGACATCAGCAGCCTGCCGCCGGAGCTGCTGCGGCGGGGTCGCTTCGATGAGATCTTCTTCCTTGACCTACCCACCCTGGCTGAGCGTCGCGAAATCCTTGCGGTACACCTGCGCAAACGGGACCGCATCATCCACGACTTTGACCTGGACAGCCTGGCTCGGCTCTCGGAGGGTTACGTCGGCGCTGAAATCGAGCAGGCGATCGTTGATGCGATGTACATCGGCTTCAACCAAAGCAGGGAGTTCAACACCGACGACATCGCCCGCTCCCTGGATCGTCAGGTGCCTTTGTCGGTGTCCCAGCGAGAGCGGATCGGCGCCTTGCGGGCCTGGTTGCAGGAGGGCCGGGCCCAGTCAGCCTCGTTCCGCGAGAGCTTCGATGCCGTGCAGCAATTCGTGCCGCTCGACATCCGTCAGCCCTGATCTGAGCTTTCTAACAACTGGTCCCACCACCTGCTCCCAATAACAATGGCCCAACGCTTCCGCTACTGGCTCTCCCGCCTCATCCAAGGTTCCACTGAGCCTGCTCCTGCGAATGATTCAGGGGTTGGGGATGGTCGGGCCAGCCAGGAGCTGGAGCAGGAGCGCGCCCTACGGCTTGCGGCTGGGAGTGAACTGCAGCAGCTGCGGCTTGACCTCAAGCAAGGCCAGCAACGGGCGGCCCAACTGCAGGCCGATCTGAGCCGCCAGGCCCGAGAACAAGGCGACACCCTCACCGAAAAACTCCAAATCCAGCTGGAGGAGTTGTTGACCCCCTTGGCCACACCCCTGACCCAGCTGCTCACCCAACAACACCTGATCGAAGTGCAGGGCAAAGAGCTGAGCGCCAAGGATCTGCTTGCCACCAGCCGACGCATCTGGCTGGGACTCACAACCGTAGGGGTAGATGCCTTGGAGGCCATCGGCGAGGTGGTGGCCTTCAATCCCGATCGCCATCAACCCCTCAGCCAGGCCACCAGCCTCCGCAGGGGTGAATCAGTAAAAGTTCGTATTCCGGGGATCACCTTGAAGGGGAAAGTGCTGAAGGCCGCTGCGGTGGAGCCCATCCAGCAGGAAGAGGGAGAAAGTGTCGTTAGGGAGTTCCTCCAATGACCGGTTCAAACAAGTCATCTATTACGCCTCAACAGATCAAGCGGTACACCGCCAGGCTACTGGGAGAGCAATTCAGGCCTCTGCTGCCGAGGACCTGGCAGCAACAGCGATCGATAAGAAAGCTCGCGACCGATGGCACGCCGAATGCCGTGGCTGGGCTTGCGGATGGCTTGGTTGCTAATTGTTTCCAGAGCGCCGCACTGCGAACGGAAGCGATTGTTCTCTTTGAGCCACTTGTGTCTCGATTGCAAAACGTCGAGAGCATCAACGCGCTCTGCCGAGACTGGATGGAACATGGAGAAGCCGCCGCACTTCACGCGGAGGCGATTGTTCCTCTGGCTATTCGTTTGCAAAGCGTCGAAACCCTTGACGAACTTTGCCGGTATTGGATCGAATCTGGAGAGCTGGATGTACCCCTGATGCACCTGCTGTTGGATGCAGGACATGCACCCTCCGACCCAGCCCAGCGGGCAATTTTCTGGCTCCTGAGCGGAAAGATTCAGCGCTACGACGAGCTGGATCTCGATGGGTCGCTGCTAACCCAGGCCCATGCTAATGCCAGCCCAACGTTGCGTAAGCGTTTGGCAACCGCAGCGGCGGCTGCGGGCCGCATGGAATGGTTGGGTGCCATGGAAGTGGCCAAGCCTCTTAGTGCCTTCAGCGAAGAGGATTGGTCTGCGACGGTGCAGCTGCTGAAGCGTGCCGGCGATGCGAAAGCTCTCTGGCAGTGGGCCCTGAAGGCACCGCCCATCTACAGCCGCTCGCTGTTGCAGGAGATCCCAGTTGGAACTCCCCCACCGGCACAGTTCGGGGAAGGGGTCATTGGACTTCAGCGCCACGCCAGAGAACTACCCCCCATTGGAGATGAAAGCCAACTTCGGCCAGATCACTGCACCAACAGCCTCTCGACCGAACCCCATTCGTTTATAAAAATTGCTTGGTCGCCGGAAGGGCGCTGCCTTGCCTCCGGCGGCCATGACAACAACAGTATTCGATTGTGGGATTTGGTAAGCGGCACCTGCACCCGCACCCTCTCAGGTCATAGAGAAAGGGTGTCCTCGGTTTCCTGGTCGCCCGATGGGCGCTGTCTCGCCGTTAAATACGGCCCCTTAATTAGGTTTTGGGATCCGGACACAAGCAACTACACCGAGCATAGCTTCGGCTCGAACTTGATTGCCTGGTCGCCGGATGGGCGCTGCCTAGACTACGGCTCTAACCGCATCATCGGGTTGTGGGACTCAGCCAGCCGTGTTGTCTACAACCGCCTTTCAGGCTACAGGCACAGGGCTTATGCGGTTCGCTGGTCACCGGATGGGCGCTACCTCGCCTCTGGCGGCAATGAAGGGGTAGAAGTGAACATTAAGTTATGGGATCTGGCCAGTGGCGCTTGCATCCACACCTTTGCTGGCCACGCTCACGGCGATCCCTTCGAATGGTCGCCAGATGGGCGCTGTCTCGCTGCAGGCAAGTACAACGACCGGTCAATACGGTTGTGGTTCCCCGCCAGCGGTGCCTTCATACGCACCCTCAGGGGCCATATGGGCAGTGTGGAATCGATTGCCTGGTCGCCAGGTGGGCGCTGCCTCGCCTCCTGCGGCTGGGACAAGACGATCCGGTTGTGGGATCCTGCCAGCCACGTCTGCACCCACACCCTCTCAGGCCATAGCGGCTGCGTGCATTTGCTTGCTTGGTCGCCGGACGGGCGCTGCCTT
>JBIIJV010000277.1:0-3083 GCA_044233545.1 Cyanobium sp. | reverse complement strand
CAGCCTGCGGCCAATCGAAGACCTGTTCATTGTCCCCCTGGTCGAACCGTTGCTGCACCGCGCCGTCGCCACGGCCGCCGCGGCTGCCCCAGCGGGCTATTACATCCATGAAATGGGCGGCGCCCCCATGGCCACCACGGAGGCAGGTGGGGTTCTCAACCCCTGGAACCAGTGCTGGCGGGCCAGCAATGTGCTGGTGACCGACGGGGCCTGCTGGCCCAGCTCCGGTTGGCAAAGTCCCACCCTCACCACCATGGCCCTCACCTGGCGGGCCTGTGCGGCGGCGGCCCAGCGCCTGCGGCAGGGCGAGCAGGGACTGGCCTGAGCCCTGGTTTGCCAAGTGGTGTCAATCAACACAGATTGCCCTGGCGTTGCGGTTCATACTAAAAAAGCGACCTAAAAGGGTCGGGCAAGGGAGAATGCAAGCGGGGGATATTACCCCGCTTTTTATTGTCTTTTTCCATCACCATTTTTTGATCGCAACGGCCACGAGATACGAACACGGGTACGCAGGGGCCGTCCGCAGCGCTTCAAGAACCTGGGCAGATGCCTGCAAACAGCACCTCCGGCATCTCCGGATGACACCCAAATACGCCACAGGTTTGTCAGGGTCGTCAAAGGGGGGGCATTAACGCCGCCGCTGGCCCGAAACGGTTTGAGACTGGAGTCTCCAGCTGGTTTGTAGGGGTTGTACGGCCGCTGGCCGGTGGTTAAGAAGAGGGTCGACCGGGGACTGTCAAGAGCGAAATGAGCAATCCGCCGCTTTCCCCAACACCACGCAGCCACAAGCCCAACAAGCCTCTTTCTGTGGAAAATCCCCTTGAAAACGGGGGAAAAACACCCCCTTCTGGGGAAATCGCCGATGGATTAGCAAAACTAATGCTGGTCGCCTTGGCCGAAATGGAGCCGAAGCGAGACATGCTGATCCCTGTTCAAGATCTCCGCTGGGGCCTGTTCAGGTCCGCGGAAAGGCTGCTAACAAGGCCTCTCAGCCTGGCTCCGCTCGCTTGAGGCTGAGGGGACCCAGGGGGTGGTTGGCGTGGGGATAGGCGGGGTGATGGTGGGCTTGGTGCTCGTGATGCTCGTGGCTGTGTTGCCCGTCACCGACGAGCGTTAGCGGCACACCATCGCTTTGGCAGGCCCCGGTGCATTCGCGCTCACAGAGGGTGCAGCTCTCCACCAAGCCCTCGACATGGTGGTGATGGCTGTGCTGGGCCCGGCCCACCTCCTGCTCAAAGCCCAGCACCTGGTCGCGGTACTTGCAAAGGCCGCAATTCATCGCCGTCTCACCCAACAGCACCTCTTCGACCCTCTGGACGAAGGTTTGCAGCACCTGGGGATGGTCGCCCAGGTAGCTGGCCTGCACAAATTCCACCTCGGGATGGTCCGCCGCCACCAGTTGGCTGTGCTGGACGATGCGACTGACCAACACCCCGGAGAACAGGAAATAGGGAAAGACGACGATGCGGCGAAAGCCCAGGCGCACCAGATGGCGCAAGCCCGGTTCCACCAGGGGAAAAGTCACCCCTGAATACAACGTTTCGCCCCAGCCAAAACCCAGACCCTCCACCAACAGGCGGGTCACCTTGGCCACATTGGAATTGGCATCCGGATCGGAGGAGCCCCGCCCGACCACCACCAGCAGGGTGTCGTGCAGAGCTACCGGCTCGGCGGTGGCATCGAGCGCCGCCTGGATGCGGGCGCCAGCGGCGCGAATCATCGCCAGATCGACACCCAGTTCGCGGCCGTAATCAATGCGCAGTCCTGTCTCGGCAGCGTAGGTATTGAGAACGCTGGGAATGTCGTTCTTGGCGTGGCCGGCGGCGAACAGCATGGCGGGTACCGCCAGCACATGCTCGACACCGCGCTGCCGCAGGGCGTCGAGGCCCTCCCGCAGGATCGGCCGGGCGAATTCCAAATAGCCATACTCCAGGGGCACCGGATCGAGCCGTTGCCGCAACTTATCGGCTAAGGCGGCAAATTCGGCCACCGCCAGGCGGTTGCGGCTGCCATGGCCACAGATCAAAACCCCAAGCGGACCATGGGGGCCCTGCCTGGGTAGGACCTGGCTGAGCGGGGCGTCGCTGGCGACGAAAGTCATGACAGGGGGCACCTGAGCTGACCCTATTCCCGCACTTTGACCTATTGGGGTGCCGTTGGTGCACGCTGGCAGCTCGTTGGGGGCGCAAGGATGGATCGATCTCCGAGATCGATGGTTCTGCATCTACCTAATTATCAACCGCTGCCAGCACCGGATCCGAAGCAGCCGCTGATCACAGTGCCGATCGCCGCCCTGCGGCCCACCCAGCTCTGCGTCGGCCTGGCGGAGGTGAGGTCACGGCAACAGGATTTCGGCCAGGAGACCGCCGCCCAGAGGCTCGACTATCTGCGCCACAAACCCGTCCCCCTGGTGCGCGGCGGCAACGGCCAGTTCTGGATGGTGGACCGCCACCACCGCCTGCGGGGCCTGATCGAACTGGATCCTGAAGCCTTGGCCTATGGCTACATCGTGCTGGAGGTCCCCTGCCCAGACCCCCTGCTGGTGCTGGCAGAACTAGAGCGCCGCGGTTGGCTGTACCTCTTTGATGGTCGCGGCCAGGGCCCCCTGGCGACCACGGCCCTGCCCGCCAGCCTCCACCAACTGCAGGACGACCCCTACCGCAGCCTGGTCTGGAAACTCAAAAAAGAGGACCACATCGCCCCGGCACCCCTGATTCCCTTCCATGAATTCCGCTGGGGTGCCTGGCTGCGGCGGCGGGCGCTGCCGCCCTTCAGTTCGGAGCGGCTTGATCCAGCCCTGCCAGCGGCGCGGGCCCTGGTGCGCTCCCAGGCGGCGGCCCAGCTGGCCGGCTGGCGCGGTCGCAGCTGACTAGACAAAAAAAAAGCCTATTTACCCCGATGACCCCCAAGCACCTGCTGGTTCCCACCGATGGATCGGCCCTCGCCCTCAAGGCCATGGCCGAGGCGGTGGCCTTGGCCAAGCCCCTGGCGGCCCGCATCACCGTGCTGACCGCTGAAGCGGCGGTGCCGATGCCCCTGGCGGGCATCGGGCCGGGGGTGGATCCAGCCCTGCTGGCCAGCCA
>JBIIJV010000275.1:0-3093 GCA_044233545.1 Cyanobium sp. | reverse complement strand
GATCAGGATCAGGGGCGCCGCCAGCACATTCACCAGCCCCCTGGCCGTCAGCGGCGGCAGGCCGGTGCTGTCCAGCGGCGGCGCCAGCTCCGGCCGCAGGGCGCTGATCACCACCACGTAAAGGGCGAAGGCGCCGCTCATCAACAGCCCCGGAATCAGCGAGCCGACAAACAGCTCACCCACCGGCACCCCCAGCTGGTCGCCTAGCACCACGAGCACAATCGAGGGCGGGATGATCTGGCCCAGGGTGCCGGAGGCGGCGATCACCCCTGTGGCCAGGGATTTGTCGTAGCCGGCGCGCAGCATGGCCGGCAGGGAGATCAAGCCCATGGTGGTGACCGTGGCGGCGATCACGCCGGTGGTGGCCGCCAACACCGTGCCCACGATCACCACCGCCAGGGCCAGGCCGCCGCGCAGGCGCCCCATCAGCCGGCCCATGGTTTCCAGCAGCCGCTCGGCGATGCCCGATTGCTCGAGCATGGCGCCCATGAATACAAACGCCGGGATCGCCAGCAGGGTGAGGTTGCCCATGATCCCGAAGATCCGCTGGGGTAAGGCCGCCAAAAAGGAGGCGTCGATGACGCCAAGGGCCACGGCCAGGGCGGCGAACAGCACGGCGACCCCCCCCAGCCCGAAGGCCACCGGATAACCGCTGAGCAGGGCCACCACCAGGGCGAGAAACATGCCCGGGCCCAGGATCTGGCCGGGCTCCAGGGTGATCACCCAGCCCAAAACTTCGATTTCCATGCCTCAGCCCTCCCCGCCGTGGTCGGGGCTTGTCGCTGGCCGGCCCTGCAGCAGCCGGATGGCCTGGGCCACCCCCTGCAGCCCCAGCAACAGAAAGCCCAGGGGGATCAAACTTTTGACCCAATAGCGCGGCAGTCCGCCCGGATCGGGTGACACCTCCCAGAGCTGCCAGGAGCGCAGGGTGGGCGCCACCGAGGTAATCAGCACCACAAGCACAAAGGGCAGCAGCAGGCCCAGGGTGGCGGCCAGCTCCACCCGCCCCTGCCGCCTTGGACTCCAGCGGCTTTGCAGCACATCCACCCGCACGTGGTCGTCGGTTTGGAGGGCGTAGCCGAGGGCCAGCAAAACCATCAGGTCGAACAGATGCCACTGGCCTTCGATCAAGGCATTGGAGCTGAGGTTGCGGCCCACGGCCAGGCCGACATAGCGGCCCACCACATTCCAAGTGCCGAGGGCGAGCATCAGCAGCAGGGCCCAGCGGGCCAGCCGGGCCGCCAGCCGATTGAGGGCATCGATGCGATCAGCCCAGCTCAACCAGCCCCTCATGGCGCCCCCTTGGCCTCGCCGAAGGCGAAGCGGGCGTAGGAAAACTCATTCACCCGATTCCAAGCAAAGACGTCTTGGCGGAAGGTCCGCCATTGCTCGTACACGCGCTTGAAGGTGGCATCTTTGGCGCTGTCGGCCAAGATCTGATCGGTGGCCTCGCGGGCTGCCTGGAGGATGGGTTCGCCGTAAAACTTCAATTGGGTGCCGCCCTTGATCAGCCGCTGCAGAACCGTGGCGTTGAGGGCGTCGTAGCGGCTGAGCATCAACCCGTTGGCCTCCTGGCTGGCGGCGGCGAACATGGCCTGGTATTCGCTGGGCAGCCGACTCCAGGCCTGGAGGTTGACCAGGGCGGTGAGGGTGGGGCCCGGCTCCCACCAGCCTGGGTAGTAGTAGTAACGCGCAGCTTTATTCAAGCCGAGCTTCTCGTCGTCGTAGGGGCCGGTCCATTCGGCGGCATCGATGGCGCCCCGATCCAGCGCCAGGAAGATCTCACCGCCCGGCAGCACCTGCACGTTCACCCCCAAGGCGGCCATCACCTTGCCGCCCAGGCCGGGGATGCGCATCTTGAGGCCCTGCAGGGAGGCCAGCCCCTCCAAGGGCCGCTTGAACCAGCCGCCCATCTGGGCGCCAGTGTTGCCCGCCGGGAAGCTGCGCACGCCGAAATCGCTATAGAGCCGATCGATGGCCTCCAGGCCGCCGCCCTCGTAGAGCCAAGCGTTTTGCTGCTGGGCCGTGAGGCCGAAGGGCACGGCGGTACCGAAGGCCAGGGCGGGGTTTTTGCCGAGGTAGTAGTAGCTGGCCGTGTGGCCGCACTCCACCGAGCCGTTTTGCACCGCTTCCAACACCTCCAGGCCGGGCACCAATTCACCGGCGGCGAAGGGCTGGATCAGAAAGCGGCCAGCGCTCATCTCGCGCACCCGCCGGCTGATCGTTTCCGCCCCGCCAAAGATCGTGTCCAGGGAGTGGGGCCAGCTGGTGGCCATCCGCCAGCGCACCAGGGGCAGGGCCGAGCCCGCCTTGACATCGTCCGCCCGGCGGACGCGGCAGGAGGCCAATACCCCTGCGGTGGAGGCCACTGCAGCGGCTCCAAGCAGTCGCCGCCGCTGCGGGGAGAAGTCAGGCATGGCCATCGGCAGCGTGGGCGTAAGTGTAGGGATGGGCGTGTTACTTCGCCATGAAGGGCAGGGAGGAGTGATGCAGCACGATACGAACTTCACCGTCCGGCTCCCTCACGCCGCTGCTGTCGGTGAGATCAACATTGCCCATGCTGATTGCCAATTCACCATGGAGCTGGATCACCTGATTGCGGATAGCACACGTCTGCCAAGGCCTGATGGCAAAACCCTTATCGTTAGGATAAGTAGGATTACCGCCAACGAAATAGGCAAGCGCGCCGGCCTTGGTGCTGCGGAAGGTCTGCGGTTGCTGAGTTAAGGTGGGTTTAAAAGCTACAGCTCCGTATTGATAGCCATAGGCTTGATCGAGGATTTTGTTAGCCGTTGCATTGGCCGCTGCGAACCCGCCCGTGGCGTAGGCCTTGCTGATCGCAAGGAAGCCATTGCACCAGCCTTTCTGCGCGTTAAGCACCTGTTCTTCGGTGATGTTGTTATTCATGCGCATCGGCTGGCTGTCGGCCAATGCGGCACTGGGTCCCGCAACCAGCAGGGGCAACACCAGAGCGCTGTAGGTGGCGGCCAGACGAATGTTCATGATGACTCGATGAGTCAAAGGCCCTGGAATTGTAAGGGCTCGAATTGCCGATGGCTAACGCTCAAGATCAGAGTCTGGCATTGACATTGG
>JBIIJV010000276.1:0-3093 GCA_044233545.1 Cyanobium sp. | reverse complement strand
CCGGGAAAACGTTTCTCCTCAAGTCTCTTTACACAGCTATGCGTACGCTTGAAGAGTATAAGCGTGGCAGTAACCCGAAGAGCGCTGCTGAAATCCTGTGGGACAAGCTTCATTGGACTTACCAAGAAGACAAAATTGGTGACCTCGTCAGCAAAGGAGCCAGCGAGGCCCTTTCCTTCCAGTGCTGGGTGGATGGGAACGAGTTCTCCTATAGCTTCGGGAAAGATACAACCAAGCAGATCCAGTCACTTGAGAACCATGTGGCACCTAGGTCAAGCAATTCAATCTTTCTCCCCGCTAAGGAAGTATTGTCGTTGCAGCCAATCATCCTTCGGTCGCGTGATACCGACCAGGAGTTTGGGTTCGATGATACCTATTTAGATTTGGCGCGGGCGCTGGGTCAGTCCACACAAAAGGGCAAAAACTACGAAGTATTTGCCAAATCTCGGAAAAATCTGGAATCGATGCTAGGAGGCAAGATTGAGTATGACGATAACGCTAAAAGGTGGCAGTTCAAAAAGGGAAATCAGCGTTTTCCCATTGGCGTCGCCGCTGAGGGGATCAAGAAGATTGCGATCCTCGACACCCTTCTAGGAAATCGCTATCTTGATCCTGACTCTATTGTCTTTATCGATGAGCCCGAGTCTGCACTTCATCCCGCAGCGCTGAGCCAGCTTCTAGACATCGTTGCCGAATTAGCAAAACGTGGTATACAATTCTTTCTTGCGAGCCACTCCTATTTTGTGATCAAAAAGCTTTACCTAATTTCACGAGAGAATGACACATCAGTTCCTGTCCTGGCAGCGAACAACAATGACTGGCTTTGCGCTGATCTCAATGACGGAATGCCGGAGAATGCGATTATCGATGAGTCTATCCGGCTCTATAAAGAAGAAGTTGATCTAGCCTTCAAATAGCCATGGAACCGTTTATCGACTCAGAAATGACTTTCGGTCCCTACCCAGCAACAAGCCATGGGTTTCGAGTGGACGGGAGTACACCACATGAAGCGGCAGGCAAAGGCGTGAAAATGATCGATTTCTACAAGCTGGATCAGCCGGTAGGAAAAGCCCCAAAGCTGTGGCTTGTTGAAGCCAAAAAGTCTACGCCCAATGTCAATTCACCCAATTACAGCAAAGCAATCAAGGCACTGGAAATAAGGAGAGATCAAGCAATGAGCGAAGACCATAGGGATGTCATTAATACCCTTATAGGCCTCGTAGAGACGCAAGGCCCTATCCTGTCTCCGGTAATACTAAGTGACTGCGACATATACATTGACGATATTCGTGCCAAGATCCACAATGGCCTTAGCCTCTTTTTCTCGACAAGGGCTGGGAGACAGCCCAAGCACGAAAGCTCATGGCCGGCAGCTTTCATGAGCGCCGACACAGGACAGTTGCAGGTTCGAATTCTGCTGATTATTAAGACAGCTGAAGAACGCTGGCTACCTGACTTGCGTGACGAATTGATCAAGGCAATGAGGCCAGCAATTGGAACTTGGGCACTTGGACCCGATTCCATCGTTGTGTTGAACGAAAATGGAGCCAGGCAAAGAGGTTTCGTAATCCATCATATCTCCTCCTAAATGCCCATCAACGAATCCATCGTCGAGGCGGCCGCCATCGGCTGGTTCCAGTAGCTGGCCTACGCCGTACTCCTACATCCCCAACTGGCCCCTGGTTAATCAAGGGCGGTGCCCGAGGCGACCAATAATATGGTGATGGTTGGCAATCTGCGCGAGGCCGTCATTGTTGGCTTGGGCGAGCAGGCAGGCACTGGGATTCCCAAGATTCTGCACGGCTGGCAGTCCGAGCACTGGAGCCCACCCAATCTTCATGAAAGCGTTACTCCCTACAACCAGACCTTGTTGGAATTGCGCATGATCGACCTCTTCCCTGAAGAGGTGATGGAGAGTCTGAAGCATCGGTTTAGAAGCGCCTTGGATCGGCTTACACGCGCTGAACGGGTAGCTTTGGCTCTGGCCGCCAGTGAAGGCACGGTGAACCATGCCCGCTTACGTGCCCTTACGACCGAGCACCCCTTCGATCTCTCGAAAACGCTCCAGCACCTGACCCAGGCCGGCTTTTTGGAGTCCACCGGTGGGCGGGGTGCGGGCTACCACCTCCCCGGCGAACCGATCCCAACCCCAGACGACGTTTTTGGTCCGGCGTCCCGATTTTCGGTGCCCAGCTCCCCGAATTTGGCCGCCAGCTCCCCGAATTTGGCCGAAACTCGCGACCCTGACGGCTGTCTGATTTCGGAGCAGCTGTCTTTGCCTGTTGTCGATGATCTGGAGCCGCTCTCCCAAGCGTTGCGCGCTCGGCTGGAAGGGATGGCCGCTGTGCCCCGAGCGAAGGGCAAAGTCGATCGTCAGGTGCTGATCGATGTTGTGCTGCAACTATGCGAAGGGCGGTTCATCACGCTGCGTTCTCTGGCAGAGCTGGTGCATCGGAAGCCAGATACACTCAGGGACCAGAACCTCAAGATGCTCGTCCGCCAGCGGCAGTTGAACCTGGCCTTCCCCAAAACTCCCAATCATGAGCGGCAGGCATACACATCTGTCAGCAATGTTCCCGAATGACCCTTACCGAATCCATGGTCGAAGAGGCCGCCATCGGCTGGTACGAGGCGCTGGGCTATGCCGTCCTCCCCGGCTCCCAGCTGGCACCCGGGGACCCGTCGGCGGAACGGGAATCGTTCAGTGATGTAGTGCTGGTGGGCCGGCTGCGCGAGGCCATCCGTCAGCTCAACCCGGCCATTCCTGAGGAGGCCCGAGAAGAGGCCCTGCGCAAGCTGTTGCGCCTGGCTACGCCGTCATTGCTGCAGACCAACCGCGCCTTCCACCGCCTGTTGCGTGAGGGCGTGCCCGTGGAATACCCCCGACCCGATGGCAGCATCGCTGGCGACCATGTACGCCTGCTGGATTTCAACAACGTTGCCGCCAACGACTGGCTGGTGGTGAATTAGTTCTCAGTGACTGACGGGCAGCACAACCGCCGGTCCGACCTGGTGGTCTTCCTTAACGGGCTGCCTTTGGGCCTGATTGAGCTCAAGAACGCCGCCGCCGATGGCGCCAACATCTGGAGCGCC
>JBIIJV010000274.1:0-3106 GCA_044233545.1 Cyanobium sp. | reverse complement strand
TCACCACCGGCCCTGATGGCCAACTCATCCCGCAACTCCTCAAGACCCATCAGCTCCTGCACCTGACGGCCCAGCGTGATCTCCTGCTCATGGCTCAGCAAAGGCACACGGCCGATGTCGCGCAGGTAGGAGCGCACAAGGTCCCCGTCTAGGGGGGCCATTAAGCGTTGACGGGCCGGTGCCGATGGCGGGTCTTTCGACAGGGGGTCGGTCGACAGGGAGTCGGTGGTCAGATGGTCGGTGGTCAGATCAAGCGGAAGCGCAAGGATCACGGGCCTTTGCCCAACGATGTGTGAAGCCTAACCTAAAGAAGTGTGAATTTCTCTCATTGTTGGCGGGATGGCAGCCTGCGCCTCAGCCGCTGCCAAAGCGCGACAAAAGCCAGGAGGCGGTGCGCAAATAGATGAAAACCCCTGCCACGTCAGTGGCCGTGGTGATGAAGGGCGCCGACATCAGGGCCGGATCCAGTCCCAGGCGGGAAAAAAGCAAGGGCAGGGCGGCACCTGCGGTGGCCGCCAGGGTGGTAATTGCCACCAGGCTCAGCCCAGCCGCCGAGGCCACGAGCACGCTGCCGCCCATCTTCCAGGCCCAAGGCACAACCACCAGCGCCATCAATACGCCCAGCAAGGCCCCGGCCAGGGTCTCCCGCCCCACGGCCCGCCAGGCCCCCAGGCTCTGCAGCCGTTGGGTGCTGAGACCCCTAATCACAACGGTCGAACTCTGGGCTCCCACATTGCCCCCTGTGCCGATCAACAGCGGAATGAAAGCGGCCAGCATCACCACCTGCTTAAGCACCCCCTGCTCGGAGGCGATCACCGCCGAAGTGCCGGTATTGGCAACCAGCAAAACCAACAACCACACCACCCGCCGACGGGCAATCGTGAAGAGGCCGCTGCGGAAGTAGTCATCGTCATCGCCCGCTTGAACGGCGCCAGCGGCATAGAGGTCACGGGTAGCCTCCTGCTGGATGACATCAATAACGTCATCCACGGTGATGATGCCCACCAAACGCTGCTCCCGATCCACCACAGGCACCGCCAGAAAGTCATAGCGCTGTATCACCCGAGCCACCTCCTCCTGGTCAGCCTCGGTGGCGACGCTGACCACTTCTCGGGTCATCACATCCCCAAGGCGATCCTGCGGATCGGCCGTTACTAGATCACGCAGGGACAGGATGCCGGTGAGATGGCGCGACCCGTCGGTGATGTAAAGGCTGTAGACCGTTTCCGTGTCCTTCGCCCGTCGCCGCACGATGTCGAGGGCCTGGGCGGCACTGTGGAATTCCTTGAGGTCAATGAACTCATTAGTCATCAACCGACCCGCCGTTCCTGATCCATAGCCCATCATTTGGGCGGTGACACGACGCTCGGCGGGGCTCAGCCGCGTTAGTAGGTCGCGGACCACCTTGGCGGGCAGTTCATCAAAGAGCCGCACCCGATCGTCCGGGGACATCTGCTCCACCAGTTCCAACACCTCACCAGAGCGCAGGCGCTCGAGCAGGCTCTGCTGCACTTCCGGATCGAGATATTCGTAGACCTCAATCGCCTCATCCTTAGGAAGCAAGCGGAAAGCCAGCGCCTGGCGGGTCTGGGGCAGGAGGCCGATCGCCTCTGCCGCATCCACCGGCTGAACCGGTTGCAGCAATAACTTTGCACCGTCGTAGTTACCAGCCTGGAGAAGGCTTTCCAGCTGGCGCGCCACCACCTCGGCCACAGCGGAACCTTCTACCATCGCCCCAGGAGCCCGCTGAGGCAGTGTATGGGGCTGGGCAGCCCCTTAGATTCCATATCTCTACCAACCAAAGCTGAGATGAGCGTGAACATTGCCGATGTGGTGGTCACCACTGCCAGCGGCGCACCCCAGCGATTGGGCGATCTGGCTGGCCAGGTGCTTCTGGTTGTCAATGTGGCCAGTCGTTGCGGTTTCACCGCCCAATACGAAGGCCTGCAAAAACTGCAGGAGACCTTTGGCGACCGCGGCTTCAGTGTGCTGGCTTTCCCCTGCAACGACTTCGGTGGTCAAGAACCCGGTGAACTGGAGGAAATCAAGACCTTCTGCAGCACGAAGTACGGCGTCACCTTTCCGCTTTACGCCAAGGTCCACGCCAGCGGTGCCACCACGGCCCCTTACGACACTCTGACCAAAGTGGAACCGGCCGGTGATGTGGCCTGGAACTTCGAGAAGTTCCTGGTTGGCCGAGACGGCACGGTGATCAAGCGATTCAAAAGCGCAGTCAAGCCCCAGGACCCGGAATTGCTGGGCGCCATCGAAGACGCTCTAGGCGCCTAAAGGCAGGGAGGCGTCAACCCTGCAGCCAGCCGCGCATGGCCCGGTCTCCCGGGCCCCTGGCCGCCACTCTTAACCAGCGTTGGCCATTGGGGGCCCGCCAGGCACGCAGCAGGGTCAGGGGCAAGCCGGATTCCAGCGCCACAAGCACAGGCGCCTCCGGTTGGGGGGCACATAGCAAGGACACACAGGTGTTGCTGACCAAGGGTTCTTCGGCGCCTACTCGGCGACGCAGCTCAAGTCCACGGGCTTGGGCCCCACCGGCAGGGAGTGCGGCGGGCGCCAGCAAGGCAAAACCCAGCAGGGCAGCCCACTGCCAAGCCGATAAAGGTCGCAAAACAGGCTGGGCCAGAGGGGCTAGGGGAACCGCAGCGGACTGCATCAGGGCCGACCTCAGATATCGAGCTGGGCGAAACTAAGGTCGGCGCTGTGGGCTTCGATGAATTCCCGCCGGGGGGCCACCTTGTCGCCCATCAAAATGGTGAAGATGCGGTCAGCCTCGGCAGCATCTTCAATCTCAACCCGCTTCATGGTTCGCGTACCGGGATCCATGGTGGTTTCCCAGAGCTGCTTGGGCATCATTTCACCAAGACCTTTAAAGCGCTGAATGGTGTAATTAGCCTTTTCGCCGAATCCGTCGAGCATTTTCTTGAGGTCGGCTTCGTTGTAGCAATAAGCATGATTTTTACCCCGCTCCAC
This sequence comes from Cyanobium sp., assembly GCA_044233545.1. Taxonomy (GTDB): domain Bacteria; phylum Cyanobacteriota; class Cyanobacteriia; order PCC-6307; family Cyanobiaceae; genus Cyanobium. Next base: position 121 of record JBIIJV010000274.1, on the reverse strand, counting down.
CTTGTAAAGAGGAGGGCATGCAATGTAGATATAACCTCCTTCTACCAGGGATTTTTGATAGCGATAGAAAAATGTTAGCAACAAAGTACGAATGTGGGCTCCATCCACATCGGCGTCAGTC
>JBIIJV010000273.1:0-3108 GCA_044233545.1 Cyanobium sp. | reverse complement strand
GCCGGGGCCTGCGGCATTGCGATCGGGCTATCGCCCAGCGTCGGCTCAGCAAAGAGAGGGCCCGCGCCTCGGCCCTGAGCTGGAACGCCCACCTAGCCCATGGCCACACCCTCCAGCTGCGCCAGCGTCTGTTCGCGCCTTATAGCTTCTGCGCTGGCTTGCCCCCACTGCCGCAGTACGGTGACATCTGAGGGCGGGTCGCCAACCGGAACAGCAATCACCCGGCCAAAGTCAACACCAACAACGGCGTTCGCCCCTGCTGTCTCCTCCCCCCAGCACCCTTCGCCGTCAGAGCCGTTGGAAGGGATTCCAGCGGGAGCACCCGAAGGGTCATAGACCCGAGGGTCCAGACCCGCTCCGGTGATCGGCGAACCCCGCTGGCAAGGCCTGCCCCGAGCCAGCGACCGCACGATCCGCACAGCCCCGGCCCACTGCCCCATTGCCCCAGACCTGGGTGATACGGTAAGCCTTCACTCTTGTTTCTCCCAGACAGCGGTGGCCTCCCAGAACGAAATACCTGAGAACTTATAGGCTCCACACACCATGGATCTCATCGCTAAGTATATCCTCAGTCACTTTCTTGGTTTGCTAGCGAACCTGCATTCCGATTACATCATCACGGCGCAGAAAGATAGACAAGCGGCACAATTTCTGGAAGCGGATCAAGCTCGCGAGGCGCTGAAAGCCTGGCGTTCAATTGCCGATGATATCCGCATCGCTTGCCTTGAGTTGGCAGACCATCATGAACAGCTGTGGGTTTCGCCGGCCCAGAAGCAGTTGCGGCCGTTGTTGCGCGACCCAAGTTTTCATCAGGATTTCGTCGAGTGGTTGCAAGTTGGTGGCATTGAGGAGGGAGAATCAGTCAAGGCGCGCATGATTCAGAAGATGGAGGCCCTGCTTTCGGGAGCTGAGATTAGCGAGGAACAGCGCCAGTTTTTGCACAACCATTTCTTTGCTGCCCTGGATAAGGCGGTCTTTGCGGATGATGTTCTTTCGCGATGGCGCTTCGATCTCAGTCTTCGCTTTCTGCGCGAGCAAGTTGCTGAAGGAAAACAATTGGCTGAGGAAGCAGCAGGGAAGTATGCACCAGAGCGTCAATTGGCTGCACTTGAGGCTTATTGCCGCCATGCCTTGTTGAGTTGGGACATTATCGACCTTGCCAGTTTGCCGAATGACCCAGATATCGCCACCCAAAGGCTGCTGTTGCGGCAGCTGTATATGCCGCTACGTATTGGCTTTGAAGCGCAACAGTCTGATCGCGATGATCAGGTCATGCTGGTCAACCTCGAGCAGCAGCGTGAAGCTTCCCGCCTGCGCGATGCCGGCCGTCGCGATGCACGTGATGCGCACGCGACCCATGCCCTAAGCGACCCGGTGGCGATTGGCGAGCGACTTGGGTCTGGCCAGCGTTTTGTTGTGCTTGGAGACCCGGGGGGTGGCAAAACCACCATGCTGCGCTGGCTGGCCACGGCCTTTCTGCTCCGCCATATCAACGACCCCGCCTTTGACCAGCTTCCGGATGTCCAGACACTGCCAGAGCAGAACTGGATTCCTGTGTTGATTCGCTGCCGCGAGATTGGCGACGATGATCTGTGCCGTTCATTCAAAGATGTGCTGAAGATGCATCTTGATAAGTCAGAACTTCAGCCTCAAGAAGCCCAAGTGATGTTTGCTGTGATCCTCAATCGGCTCGCCAAAGGTGAGGTGCTGCTTTTGGTGGATGGGCTGGATGAGATCAGCAATCTGCGAGTGCGGCAGGCCTTTTGCCAGCAGCTGGAACGCACCGCCGTGCGTTATCCAAATGCGCCGATCCTGGCGACCTCTCGGATCGTTGGTTATCGCGACATGCCCGATCGTATGCGCACAGGATTTGCCCACGGTGTGATCGGCGACTTGCATCCAGAAACTAAAGACTTGTTTGCTAAGCGCTGGGTGGAGGCGACCGAGGCACACCAGTCCAAGGAGAATCGGGAGAGAAGTGCGAAAGACCTGATGGCAGCCTTGCATTCGTCTGATCGGATCGAGCGGCTCACCAGTAATCCGATGTTGCTGACTACCATGGCATTGGTAAAGCGAAAGGTAGGAAAGTTGCCTACGCGCCGCCATAAACTCTATGCCGAAGCTGTTTCAGTGTTGCTGAACTGGAATCCAAATATTTACACCGTGATTGAAGACGAAGAGGCTTTGCCTCAGTTGGCTTTTCTTGCCTACGAGATGTGCCGCCGCGGTGTGCAGCAGCTTTTGGGGGAGGAAGTGCTGGATCTACTGGATCAATTGCGTGTCGATTACCCGAAAATCCGTGCGCTACGTCAACGAAGTTCGCAGGAATTCCTGCATCTTCTCGAGGAGCGCTCTGGTCTGTTGATGCGATCTGGTGTGCACTGGCAGCCAAATCATGCGCAGGAAAAAGCCATCTGGGAATTTCGCCATCTCACCTTTCAGGAATACCTCGCTGCTGTGGCTTTAAACATGGGCTACTACAAGGGCCGTGACGCCAGTCAATCTCTGGCCATGCAGGTAGCCCCCCTAGCCACACCCTCGCCCCAAGAGGCTCAAGAGACAGGCCATTTCCAGGAGAGCGTAGATGCTGTTTCCGACTCCTGGCGTGAGGCTTTGCGGCTGCTGGTTTCGATCTGCAGGAACGATGATGTCGATGCCGTGCTTAAGAGCATCCTCGACCCGAGCCCCGGTGAAGAAGCGGAGAGCACCCAGAGGCCGAGGGTAATCCTGGCGGCCCAATGCCTGGCCGAGGAACCGAATGTCGACGAAGCCACGGCCCGTGAGGTGCTGAAGCGGTTGGTAGCGTCGATTGGCGAGAATGACGGGATCGCCGCCATCGAATCAAGCCTGGAGAAGGTGGCACTGGAGGTGTGGCATTCGCATCCAGACCATCGCAATGCTCTGCAAGCGTGCTTGCTGGAAGCCTTCGCTGAGCCAGCCACCTCCATGCGGCGCCACTGCGGCTCGGTGTTGGCCCAGCTGCTTGGTGCATCCAATTCCATCACCACCGAGGCGGTAGAAGAGAGCCTGGAGACGATGCGCCACTGCCTGGCCTCTGCTGACGATTCGGAAGCAATCTGCGCAGCCCTGCAGGTGCTGGAACTGGCC
>JBIIJV010000074.1:0-12487 GCA_044233545.1 Cyanobium sp. | reverse complement strand
CAGCGCCACCAACAGCAGGGCCAGCCCATCCACACCGCCAACCAGCCCCTGGGGCCAGAGCACGGGGCCGGCCAGGACCACCGCCAGGCTGGCGATCACCCCGGTCAGCATCGCCGTGATCGCCGCTAGGGGGGCCAGCAGGCGGGGTTTGTCGCGACTGGCCTCCACAAAGGGCGCGCCGATCAGGATGAAGGCAAAGGAGGGCAAGAAGGTGAACCAAACCACCACCAAACCCGCCAGCCAGGCCAAACCGAGGGCACCGCTGGCGTTCCAGCCGCCCATAAACCCCACAAAAGCCACAACCATGATCAAGGGACCGGGGGTCGTCTCCCCCAGGGCCAGGCCATCGAGCATCTGGGCCGGTTGCAGCCAGCCGAAATGGCTCACCGCTCCCTGGCTCACATAGGGCAGGACGGCATAGGCACCACCAAAACTGAGCAGGGCCACCTGGGTGAAAAAGCGGGCCATCGTCGCCAGCAGACCGCTCCAGCCCTGCAGCCAGATCAGCAGCAGCAGCGGCACCCCCAAGGCCAGACCCGTTGTCAACAGGGCCAGGCCAAGGCGGCGGCTAGAAGGCTTGGCATGGGCCGGTGGCGGGGTGTCGTCGTCGTGGAGGTAGCCGTTTGGGGCGGACGTGTCTTGGCTTCCACCAGCCTTCGCAACGTTGCGGTGGCCTGCGTCGTTCAGCCAGCTGGGCCTGAAGCGCCCCACCAGGATGCCGCTGCCGGCCGCCAGCGCCAGCAGCCAGGGATAGGGCCACTTCAGCAGCACCAGTGCGGCAAAAGCCGCCAGGGCCAGCAGCCCCTGGAACGGATGGCGCAGGGTTCGCTTGCCAACCAGCCAGGTGGCCTGCAGCACCAGGGCCAACACCGCCGGTTTCAGGGCCCAGAACACCGACGCCAGCAAGGGCAAGTGGCCCCACAGGGCATAAACACTGGACAAAGTGAGCAGCAGCAACACCGACGGCAACAGAAACAAGCCGCCGGCGATCAGGCCGCCGCCAACCCCATGCATCAACCAGCCCAGATAAATCGCCAGTTGGGTGGCCTCAGGACCTGGCAACAACAAACAAACCTGCAGGGCATGCAAAAAACGGCGCTCCGACAACCAGCGCCGCCGCCCCACCAGTTCGTCGAACAGCAGGGCGATCTGGGCCGCCGGCCCCCCAAAACTGACCATGCCGAGCCTGGCCCAGAAGCGGGCCGCCTCCGCCAAAGAGACCGCAGCGACAGGGCCTTGAGAGTTCGCCAAGGTCCTTGCCTGCGCCGGCTCCAACAGGTTATGGGCAGGGCCTCCAGGTGGACGTCGGCAGGATTACAACCAGTCCTGCGGTTCAGCCTTGCTGTTCAGCTCTGCTGTTCAGCCCAGGCTTTGGCGCACGATCTCGCTGAGCTTGCCGGCTTCGAGCATCTAGGCGTCAAAGTTCAACGTTTTTCTGCAAACAGTTGGTCCCAGACGGCCCCTTTGGCAAAGAAGGTTTGGTCGATGCTCTGCCAGCCGCCAAAACTGGCCGCATCAAAGAGGGTTTTGACGGTGGCAAAGCGCGAGCGCACTTGACTCCACACCTGGGGATCGACGGGACGGAAACCCTCCTCGGCAAAGATCCGCTGGGCCTCTTCGCTGCTCAAGTACTTGGCCAGGGCTTCGGCCGCCGCCCGGTTGCCATGGCGGTCAACATTGCGATCGACGATCACCACCGGTGCTTCGATTCGCACATTGACCTCTGGGACCACAAAGGGTGTCTGGAGTTCTCCGGCCTTGGTGGCCTGGATGGCTTCGTTTTCATAATTCAAAAGCACGTCCCCCTGGCCGCGCTTGAGAAAAGTATCGGTGGCCTCGCGGGCATCCTTGGGCAAATTATCAACTTTGCGGTACACCGCACTCACAAAATCCTTGGCCTGGGCTTCGGTGCCGCCCGTGCGCGCCACCGAGCCCCAAAGGCCAAGAAAGTTCCAGCGGGCCCCACCCGAGGTCTTGGGATTAGCTGTGATAACGCTCACTCCGGGCCGGGCCAGATCAGCCCACTGGTTCACACCCTTGGGATTGCCGGGTCGGGTAAGAAAAGCGACCACCGAATTGGTGATGATGGAACCATTGGGAAGCTCCTTTTCCCAACCAGGATCGACCAAACCGGCTTTTTCCAGCTTCAGCACGTCGCCGGCCAAGGCCAGGGCGGCCACATCGGCATCCAGGCCATCGATGATGGCCCGGGTCTGGGAGGCGGAGCCGCCGTAGCTGGTGCGAATCGCCACATCCTTACCGGTTTGGACCTTCCAGGCGGCTTGGAAGCGGGGCAGGATCCGGTCGTAGGCACTCTTGGTTACTGCATAGCTGACAAGCAGCAGGGGCTTGTCCCCACCTCCCTGGGCTGATCCAGAGTTCTGGACCTGGCCTTGCTTTACCTGACCGCCGCAACCGCCCAACAGCAGCGCCAGGCCCAGGCCGCTGGCTAACGCGGCACGGCGACGGGCGTGAAACGGGGAGCGAGAGCCTGAAACCACGGTTTAGCGATGAACAACCAGGAGTTACATTACACACTAATCCGCTAGGGGTATGGGATTGGCGCCTGCCCAGGGCGAGGGGACCTAACGGGTCTGGGCGAAAATCTGATCCCAGATGCCACCCTTGCCAAAAAACTTCTTGTCGGTCTCGCCCCAGCCGCCCAGATCACCGATGCGGAAGAACTTGACATTGGGGAACTTGCCACGGGCATAGCTTTTGCCTTCCGGTGTCACCGGCCTGAAGCCATTGTCGACAAAGATCTTCTGGGCAGATGGAGTATATAGGAAACGGGTAAAGGCTTCGGCCACTCTGCGGGTGCCATGTTTGTCGGCATTCTTATCAACCACTGTGTGGGGCATTTCCGTCAGCACGTTGGGACTGAACACCCGATACCCTCCGGGCAGTTCACCATTGCGTTTGGCCAAAAACCCCTCTGTTTCCCAATTCAAGAGCACATCTCCTTGGCCGCGCTTGAGAAAGGTGTCGGTGGCTTCGCGGGCGTCCTTAGGCAGCACTTCAGCGTTTTTGAAAACACCGCTGATGAAACGTTTGGCGGCGGTTTCGCCGCCGCCACTTTGGCTGATGGCCCCCCACAGGGCGACGAAATTCCAGCGGGCTCCGCCGGAAGTCTTGGGATTGGCAAGCACACTTTCGACATTCTTATTATCGAGGTCACTCCAGGTAAAAATCTTTTTGGGATTGCCTGGCCGCACAAAAGTGGCGACGGTTGAATTGGTGGCTACGGATTGATTGGGCAGCTCATTTTGCCAACCAGGCTTGATCAAACCAGCTTTCTCAAGCTTGGTGATGTCGGAAGCCATCGCCAGGGCCACCACATCGGCCTCAAGGCCGTCAATCACGGCACGGGTCTGGGAACCGGAGCCGCCATAACTGGTCCTAACTCCCACACTCTGGCCGGTCTTCTTTTTCCAGTCAGCTACAAACAGCGGAATAATCTTGTCATAGGCCGCCTTGGTGACGGCATAGGTGACCAACAGGATCGACTGGGGTTTGCCCGGGGTCTGGGCCGACGCCGGCTGGGCCAGGGGGCCGATACCAAGGCTGAATAGCAGGGGAACCCAAGCCTGGCTGGCCAAGACCACGCCAGCTATGGAGGCTCGCGCCGAGCGAGGCGATTTAGATACCACGGTTGTCCGATTGGATTGCTTGCCAACGCTATCCAGCGCCCTGGCCCCCGCATGTAATCCCAACCACATCGACAGGGATGGCCCTTGCCTCTGGCACAATCCCTATGCCATTACCGGGGATCAAGCGTGGGCTTCAGCGCCAAAACCGAGTACGGCATCGTCTCCCTGATCGAGTTGGCAGCCGTTTACGACCAGGGGCTGGTGCTGCAGGTCGCCGAGATCGCCCAGCGCCAGGGCATCCCCGATCGCTACCTGGAGCAAATGTTGACCAGCCTGCGCCGCGGCAAGATCCTGCGCAGCATCCGCGGCCCCAAGGGCGGTTACCAGCTGGCCCGTCCCCCCGCCGAGGTCTCGGTGGCCGAGGTGGTCAACTGCCTGGAGGGGGAGGCTTCCTCACGCAGCAACTCGGCCCGCGCCACGGCGGAATTTGAGGTGTTGGGTCAGCTTGCCGCCCGCTTGGATGGGGACCGCCAGCAGGTGCTGGCAGAAACCACGCTTCAAGAACTGCTAGACCAGCGCAATCGCCTCGACCAGTCCCAGGTCATGTATTTCATCTGAGTTAGCCTCAGATGGATTTAGATGGAATAATCGGGCACGAAGGTTCGCGCCTGACGGCTGACGATGTGGACCTGATCCCCCAGGGCCAAAGATGTGTGGTCTAACTGGTCGCGGGGCACCTGGGCCACCACCACCTCGCCGCTCTCCAGCACAACTTCGACCTGAAGATCACGGCCCATATGGCTCAAGCGTCGCAGCCGGGCCGGCACGGTGTCCGCGCCCGGGTGCAGGGACACCTCAACATCGTGGGGCCGGAAAAAGACCGGCTGCTCTTGGGCTGGCCAGCTGCCGTCCTGGGGACCGGCCAGGGGCCTTTGCACCGGCACGGCGCCCGAAGCGAGCATGTTGACGGCGCCGACAAAACTCATCACAAAGGGGCTGGCGGGATGGTCGTAGATCTCCGCCGGTGTGCCGATCTGCTCAATGTGACCTTCGTTCATCACCACAATGCGATCGGCCACCTCCATGGCCTCCTCCTGGTCGTGGGTAACGATCACGGTCGTGACGTGCATTTCATCGTGGAGGTTGCGCAACCAGGCCCGCAGCTCCTTGCGCACCTTGGCATCGAGGGCGCTGAAGGGCTCATCGAGCAGCAACACCCGCGGTTGGACAGCCAGGGCGCGGGCCAGGGCCACCCGTTGGCGCTGGCCGCCGGAAAGCTGGGAGGGATAGCGACCGCCATATCCCCTCAGCTGGACGAGGTCAAGCAATTCGTCCACGCGCCGGCGAATCGCCTCCTTTTTCCAATGGCGCAGCTCCAGCCCAAAGGACACGTTCTGGCGCACCGTGCGGTGCTTGAAAAGGGCAAAGTGTTGAAAGACAAAACCCACTTGCCGCTCTTGCACCGACCGGTCGGTAGCCTCTTCACCGGTGATCCAGACCCGGCCGGCATCGGCTTGCTCCAGACCGGCGATCAGCCGCAACAGGGTGCTCTTGCCGGAACCGGAGGGACCAAGCAAAGCCACCAGGGAGCCCGAATCGATATCAACGCTGACATTGTCCACCGCCTGAAAATCGCCAAAGCGCTTGCTGACATTGGCCACGCGGATCCCCATGGCGGCGCTGCTGAAGTGCAATGACGATAACAGCGTAGACAAACCGTCTTATGGAGGCGGCCGCTTCAAAACGGTGATACGATCGGGTTACCGTTCAATCCGAATCCATGGTCGCCGCATCGCCATTGCCTTCTGGCCGAAGGCTGGCGGGCCTGCCGCGCCAACTAAAGCTACCCAGCTGGCCCTGGCGCATCACCTGGACCTACTTGGGATTCGTCCTCTTTCTGCCCCTGGGCACCATGCTGCTGAAAGGGTCGGCAGTGGGGCCAGCCGCGTTCTGGCAGATGGCAACCACACCCGTCGCCCTTGCCTCCTACAAAATCAGCTTTGGCATCGCCGCCCTCGCCAGTCTGATCAATGGTGTTTTCGGCCTGATCATCGCCTGGGCCTTAATCCGCTGCCGTTTTCCCGGCCAGCGGTTGCTGGACGCCCTAATCGACCTGCCCTTTGCCCTGCCGACCGCCGTTGCCGGCTTGGCTCTCTCTTATGTCTACAGCAAAGAGGGTTGGCTGGGTGCGCCGTTGCAGAGCATGTTCGGCCTCAAGGTCTCCTACACGGCCCTGGGGGTCGGCGTGGCCATGGTCTTCATCTCCCTGCCTTTTGTGGTGCGCACGGTCGAGCCGGTGTTGCGCTCCCTAGAAAAAGAACAAGAAGAAGCTTCCTGGTGTCTTGGCGCCAACCCGGGCCAAACTTTTTTTCTGATAATTTTGCCCCAACTGATGCCGGCTATTCTGGGCGGAATAGCACAGGGCTTTAGCCGGGCCGTAGGCGAATACGGCTCGGTGGTGATGATCGCCAGCAACATGCCTTTCAGGGATCTGATCACCCCTACTCTAATAATTCAGCATCTAGAAGAATACGACTTTGCTAGCGCCACGGTTATTGGCTGCGTCATGTTGATCTTCTCCCTACTCAGCCTGCTGGTGATCAATGCGCTCCAGGTTTGGGGACAGCGCTATCAAGGGGGCGAAAGCACCTCTTAAAACAAATTCTCTTTAGTACTTAATTAACACGATTTATTTTAACGCTAGTTATTGACGCGATCGATCGTCCGCCCATCCCCCCAACCATGGCCTTCACAATTCCGCCGCTCAGCGACACAAAACCAGCCCCCGCTTCCCAACCCGGCGTCAAGGCAAAGGGTGGCACACTTTGGCCGCTGCTGATCATCACTGTGGCCTGCCTTTACGTGGGTGTGGTGATTCTTTTGCCGGCCCTTTCGGTGGTGTTTCAGGCCTTTGCCAAGGGCCCGGGTGTGTTCCTGCAAAATCTTGGCGATAGCGATTTGCTGGCGGCCCTGCGCCTGACGCTTTTCGCCACAGCCATTGCCGTGCCCTTCAACACAATCTTCGGTCTGGCGGCGGCCACCGCCATCGCCCGCCGCCGCTTTCGTGGTAAGGCTCTTTTGCTAAGCATAATCGATTTACCTTTCTCTATCTCCCCGGTGGTGGTGGGGCTGATGTTGGTGTTGCTTTACAGCCCCAGCCAAGGCTTGTTAGGTCCTTTGGTGAATAGCTGGGGCTGGAGAATCATCTTTTCTTGGCCTGGCATTGTCTTAGCCACAATTATTGTCACCTTCCCCTTCATGGCCCGCGAGGTGATTCCTCTACTTGAAGAGGAGGGCTGGGAACAGGAAGAGGCCGCCCGAACCCTCGGGGCCAGCGACTGGCAGGTGTTTTGGAAAGTCACCCTACCCTCGGTTCGCTGGGCTGCCCTCTATGGACTGATCCTGACCACCGCCCGGGCCCTTGGTGAATTTGGCGCCGTTTCGGTAGTGAGTGGCAACATCCGCGGCGAGACCCAAACCCTACCACTTTTTGTTGAAGATGCTTATAAGCAATATCATACTGAATTAGCCTATGGTGCGGCATTACTCCTGGGCGGAGTGGCCATTATTTCGCTATTGCTAAAAATCCTCGTCGAACAGATTATGGAAGGCAGTCGTAAGTCCATTGGACTTGATGTGGACACTAAAGACCCCTGATTGATTATTGGTTAAACTACGTTTTTTACTGAATCGGCAGGCCGCGTTGCTGGCAGAACCCTGAAGCCACACCCCAACGGCGCCGCCAGGCACTGCCGCTGGGAGCGCTGCTCTGGCTCTGGCGTGCCTGACGTTCCGCCAGCAGGACGGCAGCGCTTGCCTGGCCCGTGGGATCCCGGTAGGGCTCGGCGGCGGAGCAGAGCAGGTGGTCCCACTCCATGGCGGTGAGGGAGCGCAGGGGAAAAGACTCGACCAACGCTGTCGGCGCAGCCACCGTGCCACTGCTCCATTGCTCAGAGGCGCTGGCGGCGATGCTGGCCAGCCGCAAACCCGCTGCCACCAGGGCCGCCCGCACGGCGGCAGCACTGCTGTAGGTGATCAGCCTTCCCTCCGGCTTGAGCAGCGCCGCCAGCTGGGCCAAAAATTCGAGGCTCCATAGCTGGGGGCAACGGCGTGGCGAAAAGGCATCCAGCCACACCAGGTCGCAGCCCCCTTGCAGGGCGGCGGGCAGCCGGCTGACGGCCTGGCGTGCATCGCCCCAGAGCAGCCGCTCACTGCGGCCCAGGGCTGCAAGGCGGCTCAAGGTGGCCTCAGACCACTGGCTGCGGAAGGCCTCCGACGCCAGGGCCAGGGCCAGGGGTTGGCGATCCTGCTCCAGGCCCCACCACTGCAACGGCAAGCCCAGGCCGGCGGCGGCCTGGAGTAAGGCGGCGGTATTGGTGCCAGTGCCAACGGCCACCTCCACCACCACCAGCTCCTGGCCGGGCCGCCAACGCTCGAGTTGGCTGGGCCGCACGAATTTTTGCTGGGCCTCGCTGAGGGCGCCAGCGGCGCTGTGGAATCCCTCGCCGAAAGCGCCACTCCAAAGACTGAAGCTGCCGTCGGCACCGCTACGGGGCGTCAGTTGCACCGGCCCAGCGCCTGGGTCCAAAGGCCAGGTCAATGGTGCAGCCGGGCCAGATCCTGCCAGAACTCGGGATAGGACACGGCCGCCGCCTCGGGGCGGCCCAGGCGGGTGGGCCCCTCTGCCACCAACGCGGCCACCGCCAGGCTCATGGCCACCCGGTGATCGGTTTCACTGTCGGTGTCGGCCCCCCGCAGGCGGGTGGGGCCGGTGATGGTGAGGCCATCAGGGTGCTCTTCGATGCTGGCCCCCAGGGCCCTGAGCTGGCGCGCCATCACCGCCAACCGGTCCGTTTCCTTCACCCTCAGCTCGGCGGCGCCACGGATACGGCTGACGCCTTCGGCGCAGCAGGCGGCCACCGCCAGCACAGGAATCTCATCCACCAGACGGGGGATCAACGCCTCATCAATGTTGAAGGCCTGCAAGGGACTGTGCTGGACCACAAGGTCAGCGACGGGTTCTCCGGCCACATCGCGGCTGTTCTCCAGGCTGACCCGGGCCCCCATCGCCTCAAGCACCTCCAGGATGCCGGTGCGGCTGGGGTTGAGACCGACGTTCTCGATCGTCAATTCGGATCCGGGGGTGATGGCGGCGGCTACCAGCCAAAAAGCGGCCGAACTGATGTCCCCCGGCACCACCACAGACTGGCCCCGCAATAGCGCACCCGGACGGACCCTCACCTCGGTGCCAGCGGGCCCGATCACCTCAAGATCGGCCCCAAAGGCCCGCAACATGCGTTCGCTGTGGTCGCGGGAAAGGGCCGGTTCGATCACGGTGGTGGGGCCCTCGGCCGTCAGGGCGGCCAATAGCAGGGCACTTTTGACCTGGGCCGAGGCCACCGGCGTGCGCACCGTCGCCCCCGCAAGCGCCTGGCCCTGCACCGCCAGGGGCGCCAGGTTGCCCCCCTCGCGCCCGTGGATCTGGGCCCCCATCTGGGCCAGGGGCACGGCCACCCGGCCCATGGGACGGCGCCGCAAGGAGCCATCGCCGCTGATCACAAAGTGGCGACCGGCCCGGCCGGCCAGCAGGCCCAGCATCAAGCGCATGGTGGTTCCGGAATTGCCGCAATCCAGCACCGTTTCCGGTTCCTGCAGGCCATCGAGTCCCACCCCCTGGACCCGCACCGATTGACCCGCCACGATTGGGCCCACCTCCACCCCCATCGCCCGCAGGCAGGCGGCGGTGCTGAGGGGATCCTCGGCGGGCAGCAGACCATCTATGAGGGTTTCACCCTCGGCGATGGCCCCAAACAGCAAGGCCCGATGGGAAATCGATTTGTCCCCGGGAACCCGCACCCGCCCCTGCAAACAACCGCCCGCCGGCAGCTCCAGCAAGTTGGTGCCGGCGGCACTGGGCAGGGTCGGGCTGGCAGACACGCAGGCAAGCACAGGGAGCGCAAGGATCCTATGGAGCCCGGCGCCGCGCCGCCGACAACGCCCTGATCTGAAGCGAGATCTAGTGCTCTAACCAGCAGAGCTCAGGCGGTGAGCTTGAGGGCCCAAAGCAAAGAACCAAAATGCCAACCAAGGGCATCAAATAGAATTACTGCTTGAGCGTCATCAGCATGAAGCAAGGTTTCGGCGAAATGCCTGATCAGATCTGGTGCGCTGAAGTGAAACCCTAGTTGATACGCAACCGCAACAATTCCCTCGGCGGTAGTAATGGGACGCAGTTTTTCCTGAAGTTCTTTATCCTCAGAAACTTTCTTTATAAAAGAAGCCAAATCATCATTGGGACGGATGAGCGTTTCAGCGAAGTGATTGATGAGATCAGTTTCGCTAAACCCATAACCCCTGCTTGCACAGACCTCCACCAAAGCCTGGGCGGTGGTTGATCCACGCAGGGTTTTCTGGAGTTCATCATCGCCGGAAAGGTCGTTCAAAAACGAAAACAGTTCTTTTTTCATCAGAACTATAAAGAATTAATCGCGATCAAATTAGCAAGCCAGGTGAGCCGAAACTCAAATCCTTCGCTTCATAAACAATTTTGCAAATTCATAATCATGCTCTCATCCCAGGAGCAAGCCGCCCGTAGGGCTTAACACCGCCTGGGCGCTGCGCAGGTCGTAGTGCAAATCGGCCAGGCTGCATTGGCTCAGCTCCCGCTCCAGGGCCGCCCTCAGGCGACGATCCAACAACTGGGCCACCCGATCGGCCGCCGTGGCACTGGCGGGTTCGCGCTGATCGATGGCCCCCTGCTGGCGCTCCAGAGCCCCGACCACTTCGGCCAAGTTGATGAGGGGTGCCCCTCGGGCCAAGCGATAGCCCCCCACCCTGCCGCGACGGGCCTCCAGCAACCCCGATCGCCGCATTCGCAGTAGCAACTGCTCCAACATGGGGGCCGGCAACGCCTGGCAGGCAGCCAGGTCGGCCACCGATCGCCACCGAGGGGGGCAGTCCTCCGCCAGCTCCAGCAGAGCCTTGATGGCATGCACCACCTGGCGGCCCAGGAGGGGGGAGGTGGGGCCGCTGGCCATCAGCGCGGCCGGCGCCCCAGGGTTAACCGCTCAAGTACGTGCTCGAGGGTGTATCCGAACAGGGCCGGATCCGGTTCGCGGCCCCCCAGATCCGCCAGACCCAGTTCTGCCCAACGCTGGTCCACCCTCGCCTCAATGGCGGCATCGCGGCTCAGGGGTTGGCCCCAGTCGTGGCGTTTCTCTGGACCCACCTTGGTGGTGGCGTCGATGGCCAGCCGACCGCCCAGGCCAAGGCGCTCACTGGCGAAATCGAGGCTGTCAAAGGGGGTGTCCTCCAACACGAACAGGTCCCGCTGGGGATCGACAAGGGAACTGAGGGCCCAAACCACCTGGCGGGGATCGCGGATGTTGATGGTTTGATCCACCACCACCACAAATTTGGTGTAGGTGAACTGGGGCAGGGCGCTCCAGAAGGCCATGGCCGCCCGGCGGGCCTGGCCCGGATAGGCCTTATCGATACTCAAAATCGCCAATTTGTAGCTAAGGGCCTCCATCGGCAAAAAGAAATCGACAATCTCAGGGATCTGTTGCCGCAGGATCGGCGTATACAGGCGGTTCAAAGCGATGGCCAGCATCGCCTCCTCCTTGGGGGGGCGGCCGCTGAAGGTGGTCAGCAGGATCGGGTCCCGGCGGTGGGTGACGCAGTGAAAGCGCACCAGGGGGGAGGCCTCAACGCCGCCGTAAAAACCCATGTGGTCGCCGAAAGGGCCATCCGGCAACTCATCCCCCGGATTGATGGTGCCTTCAAGCACCAATTCGCTGTGGGAGGGCACCTCCAGATCCAGGGTTTTGCAACGGGCCAGCCGCACCCCCTCGCCGCCGTATAGCCCCGCAAACAGCCACTCACTCAACTGCACCGGAATCGGCGTGGCGGCGGCCATCAGCAACAGGGGATGGACCCCAAGGGCGATGGCGATTTCCAGGGGCTTGCCCAGAGCCGCCGCCTTGCGCAAGTGCCGCGCTCCGCCGCGCACACTCAGCCAATGCACCGTCATGGTGTTGATGGACTGGCGTTGCAGGCGGTAGACACCCACATTGGGGGTGCCGGTTTCGGGATCCTTGGTGATCACCAGGCCCAGGGTGATCACCCCTCCGGCGTCCCCGGGCCAAGGCCGCAGCAGGGGCAGGTTGTGCAGGTTGACCTGGTCGCCTTGCAGCACCACCTGGCGGCAGGGCGGCGTCAAGTCCCGGTCCGGCCGAGCCCGGGCCAGGTCCCAGAGCAGGCCGCCGTAGCGCTTCAGATCGGCCAAGCCCTTGGGGGGACGAGGTTGCTGGAGCAAAGCCAGGCGTTCGCCGAGGGCCTCCAGTTCTTGCGGTCGCTCCATACCCATCGACCAGAGCACCCGCTCCACGGTGCCGAGCAGGTTGACGGCCACCGGCATCGATGAGCCACGGACGTTTTCAAAAATCAGGGCCGGTCCCCCCAGGGCCAGAACCCGGTCGGCAATCGCAGCCAGTTCAAGATCTGGATCAACTGGCGATGTAATTCGTCGCAATTGGCCGCGCCGTTCGAGCAACTGCAGAAAGCCCCGCAAGTCGCGGCCCTGTTGCGCCATTACTCCAGGCACGCTGAGGTCCCTCTGTGCCACTCCACTTTGGCGCATCGCACCCGCCCTTGGGGCCAGGACCCGAGAGAATCAAACCAAAGAAAAAGTCCAAATAATCAGTATCAATGGAGACAAAATTAGGCATTACATGGGCAAACGCTTACCAATGTTGCCCTTGATACACAGGTCGGTAGCGTCAAGACTAAGTATTGCTACGGATGGTTTAGGGCTTGAAAAAACCCATACCATCCGCACGTTCTAAGAAATTCTTAAGAGGTCACCCTGGGATGGCAACCGCGCCTGATGAACCGCG
>JBIIJV010000073.1:0-12526 GCA_044233545.1 Cyanobium sp. | reverse complement strand
CAGAACGGAGGATTGGGAGAAAACTGTCAGGTCATGATGGCCGAGTTGCTGGCCTGTCGGGGCTTCAGCCGCCGAAGAAGGAGGGGAAAGCCAGTTTGAGGGCAGCCGTAATCAGCAGATTCACCAAGGCGATGGGCAGCAGGAACTTCCAGCCCAGATCCAAAAGCTGATCGATACGAACCCGGGGCACGGTCCAACGCAGCAGGATGGCGAAGAACACCAGTAGATAGGCCTTTAGGATAGTCATAACGATGCCGACAGCACCGGTGATCAACTGGACTAGGGGGGCATCCACCGATTGACCCATCAAGCCCGCCAGCCATTCGACCGGCACGGGAAAACCCCAGCCGCCTAGGTAAAGAACCGAAACCAGCAGGGCCGAGAGAACAAGGTTGATATAACTGCCCAAATAAAACAGGGCAAACTTCATGCCGGAGTACTCGGTCTGGTAGCCCGCCACCAATTCTTCTTCCGCTTCAGGAAGGTCGAAGGGAAGCCGCTCACATTCGGCTAGGGCGCAGATCCAAAAAATCACAAAGCCAATCGGCTGGCGCCAGATATTCCAGCTGAGGATGCCGGCTCCGGTCTGTTGGTTGACGATGTCAACGGTGCTGAGCGAATTACTCATCATCACGATGGCCAGCACCGCCAGGGCCAGGGGAATCTCATAACTGATCGACTGGGCAGCTGCCCGGAGACCTCCAAGCAAAGAATATTTGTTGTTACTGGCATAGCCGCTCATCAACAGGCCGATCGGCTGAATACTGCTGAGGGCAATCCAAAGGAAAATACCGACCCCCACATTGCTGATCAGCAGGTTCTGACCAAAGGGAACCACCAGCCAGGACAGGATCACCGGCACCAGGACCAACACCGGACCCAAGGTGAAAAGTAGACCGTCGGCCCGAGCCGGAATGATGTCCTCTTTGAATAGCAACTTGAGGCCATCGGCCAAGGGTTGCAGTAGCCCCAAGGCACCGGCGTACTCCGGTCCGATGCGCTGCTGGGCAGCGGCGGAGATTTTGCGCTCCAGCCAGACGTTGACCAACACCCCCACAACGGCGGCGACAAGCACCAAGAGCATGGGCAGGGGCAGCCACAGCAAGCGGGCCAGACCAGGTCCCAACCCCAGGCCTGCGAGGGCCTCGATGAAACTGCTCTGAAGATCAAGACCCATGGAAGGAAGTCCCTCAGTCACAACCGTGTTCGAAAGCATCGTGGCAACTCCTGGTGGATCTGGGGGAATCCGTTGGGGACCTTAGGTCGCAGCGGGACGCTGCTCAAGGGGGACCCAGGCCCGCTCGAGCGAGCCGGTGTAAATTTGGCTGGGACGATAGATACGATTGGCCCCGAGCTGCTCGCGCCAGTGGGCCAACCAGCCAGCGGTGCGGGCTATGGCGAAGATCGGCGTAAAGAGGTCTCGGGGGATGCCGAGCTTGCGATACACCAATCCCGAATAAAAGTCTACGTTGGGGAAAATGCCCTTGGGGCCCAGCCGATCAGCGGCAACGGCCTCCAGGCGTCGAGCCACGTCATACATATTGTCGTAGCCGAAACGCTGGAACATTTCTTCGGCCAGCCCCTGCAGGATGACGGCCCGGGGATCCTTGACCCGATATTCGCGGTGTCCGAAGCCCATGATTTTCTGCTTCTGGGCGATGGCCCGATCCAGCCAGGAGTCGACCTCCTCCACAGAACCGATTTGGTCGAGCATGTCCAGCACATCCTCGTTGGCGCCTCCATGCAAAGGGCCTGCCAGGGTGCCGACCGCCGAGGCCACCACCGCATAGGGGTCGGTGAGGGTGCTGGCGGTGACCCGGGCGCTGAACGTACTGGCGTTGAGACTGTGTTCGGCGTGCAGAATCAGGCAGGCATCAAAGATGCGGGCCGCCAGGTGGTCCGGTTCCCGCTCGGTGAGCATGTAAAGGAAATTGGCGCCATAGGGCAAATCGTCGCGGGGTTGAATCGGATCCTGGCCTTTGCGAATCAATTGAAAGGCCGCCACCATGGTGGGAATCTTGGCGATCAGCCGAACCACCGCATCAACGATGTACTGCGGATCGTAAAGGGCGCGACGCGAATAGAAGAGTCCCAGGGAAGCGGCACTGGCCTGGAGAGCATCCATCGGATGGCCCGAAGCCGGGAAGCATTTCATCATGTCCCGAATGCGGAAGCTGACCCGCCGGTGCATCTGCACATCGTGTTCAAAATCCCGCAACTGAAAAATTGTCGGCAGCTCGCCCCAGATCAGGAGATAGGCCGTTTCAAGAAAGCTGCTGTTCTGGGCCAGCTGCTCAAGGGGGTAGCCCCGGTAGGTGAGCAAGCCCCGATTGCCGTCGATCGAACAGATAGCCGACTGGGTGGCCGGCACCCCCTCTAAGCCAGGCCGAAAAGGGGGCGGGGCGGCTGCGAGCGGGGTGGCCTGGGCGTCGCCATTGTCTGGAGAGTCGCCGCTGGTCTTGGCCGCCATGGCTGTGGTTTGAATTGATGTCAAACCTAGGTGTCAAGAAGGGACCTTGCCGTAGTGCAGGCTGCTGACAGATGCCCAATCAATCGGCCAACAGGATGCGGGGCCGCAGCAGCAGGCTCAACTGCCCCTTCCAGGGGCCACCGGGCTCCCTGAGGGGGTCGAGGCTCACAAGCAGCAGGCCCGCCTTGCGCAGGGCAATCGCGCCGGGACGAGCCCCCAGAAGCTGGGCGGCCAGCAAGCCCAGGTCGGGCTCATGGCCCACCAGGCCAATGCGGCCGCCCGTGGGCAAGGGCAGGGACCCAAGGCAAGCGTCAAGCCAACCGAGGCAATCCCCCCCGGGCGCCAGGGCCGCAGCGGCCTGCCAACTCGGCGCCAGCCCAACCGCTACGGCAATCTCCGCGGTCTGGCGGGCCCGCGTCAGGGGGCTGCTGAACAGAATCTGCACATCCAGTTCAAGGACTCGGGCCCGACGCAGAACAGTTTCGGTGCGCAGTCGACCTTCAGCAGTGAGATTGCGGGCTTCGTCATCGAGCCCGCTGCGCCGCTCTTCGGCAATGCCGTGGCGCAGCAACAGCAGTTCAATTCCTGCCATGGTCCCTCCCGGGCCGGCCGGTCGACTCAAACTCCAACTGTCCATGAAGCCACAGCGCCCCATCCTGCGGCTCAAGGGCCAGTGCCATCCCCTGGACCGATCCCTCCAAGGGTTCTCCACCAAGCATGGCCAGCAGGCGCCAAGACTGCAAGTCCCGCAGCTGTTGGCGGGCTGGGCTGGCGGCCAAGGCCCATTGCAGTGGCGCTTGTTCAGCCATCAGGCCCTGCAACTGGCGTAGCCGCAGGGAATGGGAGCGGCCCCGTCCGAACTCCCTAAGCCGGTCAATGCTGCCCCCCCACCAGGCCAACCCCTGGTCCTGCAGGCGCCAGCCGGCCACGGAAGCGACTAATTGATCAGGGCCCTCGTTGCCACGGCGGGGGCGGGCATTGCTGCCCTCGAGCCGGGTCCAGACCGAGGCCATCTGATCGTGGATCTCAAGCGGAGCTTCCACCCAACCCTGGGCGGCCAGGGGAGCTGCCAAAGCCGCGGCAGCAGGCTGGTCGGCGGGGGTTCCGAGCAACCAGTTGCCGTCCAGATCAGCCAGGAGCAAGGGTCCCTCGGCCCTTTCGACCACGAGGCCCGGCAGGGGACCACTGTCGACGGCAAAAGCCATGGCCCGATCCAGCAGGGGCCGCAAGGCAGGCAGGCTTTGCAGGGCGGCGGACTGACGCAAAAGCAGCAGGGAGGAGGGTTCTTGGTCGAGGCCCGCCAGCAAAGCCGCCGCCTGGGCTTGGTCGAGCGCGTTGGCAGCAAAGCGCTCGGGCGGCAGCAGCTGGGGAGCCAGCAGGCCTTCAAGGCGCAGGGACCGCCCCTCCGGCCTCAGGGCGGCCACCAGGTGGGACGGAGGGCCAGAGCCAGCGGCGGCAGGACGGGCCACCAACAGGGCCACCCCTTCGCCCAGCCGGGCCAGTCCATCCCGGAACCAAGGCTGGGCAGCCTGGTTGAGATCGTCAATCTGGGAGACGTCAAGGGCCTCTTCGAGCACCCCGCGTCCCGAGGCGATCAGCAGCAGGTCGTCATCCACCAAAGCCGTGGCCAAGGGCATCGCCACCTGACCTCGCAGGGCCCCGCGACCGCTGATAACGCCCATGCCCCTATAACTCGTGACCTGCAGATCGGTGCCCGCCAGGCTGCGTGTTTGCCAGAAACGCTGCACGAAGTGCCGGGCCCCATCGGGGTCGCGGCTGCGCAGGGCCAGCAGCCAGCCGGGCCCGGAGGTCGCCGCATCGGTATCCAGCAGGGCCATGGATATTTCCGGAGCCAGCCAGCTGGCCAGTTCGCCCTGATAGTCGAGTCCTGCGGCCGCGAAAGCACCATCGCGTAATCGCGTCAACGCATCACCGGCACCCCGCCGCTGACGCGGCGGGGCCAGGGCCCGGGCGTAGGCCACAGG
Source organism: Cyanobium sp. (assembly GCA_044233545.1). Taxonomy (GTDB): domain Bacteria; phylum Cyanobacteriota; class Cyanobacteriia; order PCC-6307; family Cyanobiaceae; genus Cyanobium. The sequence goes on along the minus strand of JBIIJV010000073.1, from coordinate 8,071 downwards.
CTCCTCGGCGTCGGTCATTAAGTAGAAGCTGAACGGGGCCTGCCGGGGCACGAAACGGGCGGCTCGTGGCAAGGCCAGGGCTTGGTGCTGGAGCCGCAGGGGACTGCGCTGCCACACCAGCCACCATCCCGCCGCGGCCAGACTGAGCAGGAGAAGAATCCCCGTCAGCAGCACCGCCAGGAAAGCCCGGCCCTTCATAAGGTCCCATCCGAAGACATGGGCCCATCCTCCGCCACCCTCTTCCCAGCCAGCATGGATTCTGCGCCAGTCCCCGCCAGCACCCTGCCAACGCCCAAGGCCCTCCAGGCCCGGGTGCTGCAACAACGCCTTCTAGCGGGGGAGGACCTGCAATTGGTGGACGTGCGCGAGGACGAGGAACTGGTGCTCGCCCAAGTGGCCCGTCCCGTGATTCACCTGCCCCTGAGCCGCTCGCAAGAGTGGCTGGGGCGGATCGACACCCTGCTGGACGCCCAACGGCCCGTGGCTGTTCTGTGCCATGCGGGAGTGCGCAGCTGGCATTTCGGTTGCTGGCTGTTGCAGGAGCGGGGCTTTCGGGAGGTCTGGAACCTGGTGGGGGGAATCGACGCCTGGAGTGTGGAGGTTGATCCCGCAGTGCCGCGCTACTAGCTCGCCAATCAGCCCTGGCAGGCCGCCCCAGCAAGCGGGCCGAGCCCCTACGATCAAAGCAGTAGCCAAACTGCCCGATTGGAGAGCCTGCCGCGCCGTCAACAGGAGGTGCTGCAGGCAACCGTGCGGCATTACGTCGATACTGTCGAGCCCGTAGGCAGCCATACCCTCGTGCGCCGCTTCGGCTTTGCGGCCAGTCCGGCCACCGTGCGTTCGGCCATGGGCGCCCTGGAGCAAAGGGGCTTGCTGACCCAACCCCACACATCAGCGGGCCGTATCCCCAGCCAACTGGGTTACCGCCACTACGTTGATAAGTTGCTGCCCCAACCTGGGGCAACGGCCCGCCAACTGGAAAGCGAACTGCTGGGAGTCAGTCTGCAGTGGGCCGCCTTCGACGACCTGATGCTGCATCTGGCCCGGCGTCTGGCCGACCTCACTGGCTTGCTGAGTCTGATCAGTCGGCCCCAGGGCCCTGCGCCCACCCTGCTGGAGATCCGTCTGGTGCCGAACGCCGATCGGCTGATGGTCTTCCTGGTACAGGGGGCCACCCTGACCACCAGCCTCAACCTGCGGCTCCCTGCCGTTGGCCCTGATGATCTGGCGATTCTCGAGCGCTGGACCAATGACCAACTGCGACGCCAACCTGAGGGACGAATCGCCTGGAAGCAACTGCCGCGGGAACTGCAACGCTGCGGAGACCCCTTGCGCCAGGCGCTCGACAGCCACGGCAAGGCACCGCACGAGCTCGACGGCCTGGTGGCGGTGGGCCTGGGGGGACTGCTATCCCAACCGGAATTCAGCCGTACTGCCAGCCTGTTGCCCCTGGTGCAACTGGTGGAAAACCACCCTGAAGCGGTGCTGCAACCTTGCCGCAAGCAACCGCAGGAATCAATCTGGATCGGCAGCGAGCATCCCCACGACGCCCTGGGTGAATGCGCCGTGGTGCAGGCGGTGTATTGCGCCGCCGATGGGGCCCGGGGCCAGGTCGCCCTGGTGGGCCCGATGCGCATGGCCTACGCCACCGCCAGGGCAGCGGTGCAATCGGTGGCCAACATCTTGCAACGGCTGTTGAGCTGAAGGCGAAAGGCATGACCTATTGCGTTGGCTTCCTGCTCGAGAGCGGATTGGTGTTCGTATCCGACTGCCGCACCAATGCGGGGGTGGATTACATCTCCAGCTATAGCAAGCTCCATGTGTTCCAGCCCGCCCCAGATCGGCTGTTCGTGCTGATGGCGGCGGGCAACCTCGGCACCACCCAGGCGGTGCTGAACCGGATCCGCCGGGATCTTGACCTCGATGACGCCGCCGCGACCGCCACGGTGGTGAGCGATGGGAGCAACGGCCCCGTGGCTCCGCCCCAATCTGCGGAGCCTCCGCCTGCCGGCCCAGCGGACGAGGGGTATGACCTATTCACGGCCCGCTACCTGTTCGAGGCGGCCGACTACGTGGGCCGCCTCAGCGTGGCAGTGCAGCGGACCTTCTCCACGCCCCTGCGGCAGGCTGGCGCCAGCGGCGAAGCCAGCTTCATCCTGGGGGGCCAGATCGCCGGCCAGCCCCATGGCCTCTACCTGATCTATCCGCAGGGCAACGCAATCATGGCCACGCCGGAAACCCCCTTCCTGCAGATCGGCGAAAGCAAATATGGCAAACCCCCCCTCGATTACGTCGGCCACACGCGGCTGTCACTCGAGGATGCGGCACGCCTCTGCCTGGTGTCGCAGATTGTTACGCGCCGCTCCAATCTCACCGTGGGCCCGCCATTCGAGATCGCCCTGGTGCCTGCCGATGAGCTGCGGGTTTCCCGCCGCCTCAAGCTGGACAAGGACCACAGCCAGGTGACTCGCTCGATGGAGATCTGGGCACGCAGCATGCAGGAGACCCTAAGCAAGCTGCCGCGGTTTCAGTGGGAAGAGGCTCCACTCTGAAAGCATGAGCCTTGAGCGGGGCCAGGGGGAAGCCCAATCTCACCCCCCCATGCGATCTCCCAGCTTGTCGGCAACCGTATTGACATCCTTATCTCCGCGGCCGGAGAGGTTCAAGACCACTTCGCTGCCGGGGGGCAGGCTGGGGCAGAGGGTTTCGAGCCAGGCGAAGGCATGGGCGGTCTCCAGGGCGGGAATGATGCCTTCGAGGCGGCACAAGCGCTGCAGGGCCTCCAGGGCCTCGGCGTCGGTGACGGCGGCGTACTCGGCCCGGTTGATGGACTTGAGGTAGCTGTGTTCGGGACCGACGCCGGGATAATCAAGACCGGCACTGATGGAATGGGCCTCCTGCACCTGGCCCTCCTCGTCCTGGAGCAGCAAACTCATGGCGCCGTGGAGAACCCCCACCCGGCCCTCGGTGATCGTGGCGGCATGGCGGCCACTGGCCACCCCCTCGCCGGCGGCCTCGACGCCGATCAGGCGCACGGAGGTGTCTTCGACAAAGGCATGGAAAAGGCCCATGGCGTTGGAGCCACCACCGACGCAGGCCACCAGCACATCGGGCAGGCGGCCGAAGGACTCAAGGCACTGCTGTTTGGCCTCCTTACCGATGACGGCGTGGAAATCGCGCACCAGCATCGGGTAAGGGTGGGGCCCGGCCACCGAGCCCAGGATGTAATGGGTGGTCTCGACGTTGGTGACCCAATCGCGGATCGCCTCGCTGGTGGCGTCCTTGAGGGTGGCGGTGCCGGCCGTCACGGGCTGGACGGTGGCCCCCAGCAGGCGCATGCGGAAGACGTTGAGGGCCTGGCGGCGCATGTCTTCGGCGCCCATGTAGATGACGCACTCCAGCCCGAAACGGGCGCACACAGTGGCGGTGGCGACGCCATGCTGGCCGGCGCCGGTTTCGGCAATGATGCGCTTCTTGCCCATGCGCAGGGCCAGCAGGCCCTGGCCCAGGGCGTTGTTGATCTTGTGGGCGCCGGTGTGGTTGAGGTCTTCGCGCTTCAGCCAGATGCGAGGGCCACCTTCGGGACGGCGGTAGTGCTCGCTGAGCCGTTCGGCCTCATAGAGCGGACTGGGCCGGCCCACATAGGTGCGTAGCAAGTGGTCGAGGCGACCGGTGAAAGCCGGATCGGCCCAGGCCTGGGCGGCGGCCACCTCCAGCTCGGCCAGGGCCGGCATCAGGGTTTCGGGCACGTACTGGCCGCCGTAAGGCCCAAAACGGCCCAAGGGGTTGGGGCGAACCGAAACCTGGAGGGCGGCCGCATCGGGGAGCAGGGCGCCAGCGCCGGCAGCTGTGCTCGCTTGGGGGAAGGTGCTGGTCACCGGCGGCGGGGCAAACAAGATGGTTGCAGCGTAGGCAGCAGGGCTGGCCAGCGGCCAGGGACCCTGACCCTGGCCCCCTGGCGTGCGTGAATGGCTGCCTCAGTCAGGGCCCTGCAATGGGATCAGCCGCCCATTCAGCAAGTCGGCGGCTCAGGGGGGCTTGGGGCGGACTGCCGCAAGGGTCGACGGTTGTGTTTTGGAGCTGGCTCGGCAGTCGTCTGCTGTTTTTCCTCACCCTGGCTCTGGCCCTGCGGCCCCGCACGGCAGCGGAGCTGATTGAGCGCCTGGGGCAGTGGGATGGGGCCCACTACCTAAGGATCGCGGCACAGGGCTATGGGGGCGATGAATTTGCCTTCTTCCCCCTTTTTCCGTGCACCATTAAAGCGGTTGCCGCCCTGGTGCCCATCCCCCCCGTGCTGGTGGCCCTGCTGCTGGTGAACGTCGCCTTGCTGGGGGCCCTGCTGGTCTTGTACCGGCTGAGTGAGCGCTGTCTCGGAGCTGCCATCGCCAGGAACGTGGTGCTGCTGACCTGCCTGAACCCGATGGCGATCTTTTTTGCCATTCCCTATACCGAATCCTTTTATTTGCTGTTCACGGCCCTGACGCTTGCGGCCTTGGTGCGCCGTCCCACGGGGCCGGGCGGGCTTCTGGGCGGGGGCCTGGGCGGCTTCGCCGCAGGAGTTTGGGGTGGGCTGGCGGCGGCCACCCGCCCCACCGGGGTGGTGCTGGTGGCCTCGATTGGGGTGGGCTTCTGGCGCCAGAGGCGCTGGCGGGCCGGCCTGGTGGCGGTCCTGTTGACCCTGGGCGGGCTGGCGGTGGTGATGGCGATTGGACTGCAAGGGCAGGGCGATGCGTTGGCCTTTTTGCATGCCCAAAAGGCCTGGGAAGTAACCCCAGGCTTCAACCTGGCGGGCTTGCCTTTCTGGCGCCGCCAGCTCTCCCAGGCCCTGCTGGGCCCCCTCAACACCGAGGCCGGCGCGTTAGTGGACCTGGCTCACCCCGCCGGGATGGCGGCGATCCTGCTGGGGGCCGGCCTGGCCTGGGGTCCGGGGCGGCGCTGGCCCACGGCCAGCTTTGCCCTCTCGGTGCTGGCGTTTGTGGGCTACTGGTTGCTGGGGGGCATGCCGGCCCTTTGCCTGCTGTTCAGCCTCGGTTGCCTGCCGCTGCTGGTCTGGGGCTACGGACGCCTGCCCCTGGAGCTGTGGCTGTTTGGGGTCACCAGCGTGATGGCCTACCTGCTCAAGCAGAACACCATCAGTCTGGAGCGCCATGTCTTTGCCACGGTGCCGCTGCTGATGCTCTACGGGGCCTGGTTCAGCGCCCACCCCCGCTGGCTGGGATTTGGGCTGGGTTTTGGCAGCCTGCTGAGCGTGATTTACAGCGTGCGCTTCGCCCAGGGCCAATGGATTGGCTGAATCGCCACCCGCCTGGATGGACAGTGCAGTTGCGCCAAGCTGGCCTAGAACAGTTCGAGATTTTGATCTTTGGCGATGTCGGCCAACCCAACCCTGACCCCTGCCAATGGCACCTGGCTCAGCGACGACTTGCGCGAGCGGGTGGAGTGCGCCGCCGCCGCCCGAGGCCTGGATCCGGCCGCCCTGTGTGAGCAATGGGTGCTGGCTGCAGTGACCACCTTTGAGCAGCAGCATGGGCTTTACCCCGGTGCTGGCAGCGGCGATGGCCGTTGCTCGATACGCACCGGCAGCCGCACCCTGGGCCCGGTGCCCCTGCCCGTGCAGCAATGAACTGACCCTGCTCTGCTTGCCTCCCCAAGTCGATGGCCAGGGCCAGCCTGGAGTGGTGATCAGGCGCCGGGGGCAACCTTTTCAACCAGAAAAGCGATGGAGCCAGCGCGGTGGATCGCGTCGATCTGGAGATCCTTGGCCGGCAGACGGGCTTTGCGGGGCGTAAGCCAAGGGGTTGCGGTGTTGAAGGCATCCAGCAGGGCCAGGGACTTGCGGACGGGCTTTGAATAGCTACCCATACGTCCCAACGACCCCAGGGTGTCACCCGAGGGCCACATCCTCACCGGCCGCAGCGAGGGCCGCGAAGCGCAAAGGGAGAGCAGTGCCCAGGCCGTGTGATGAAAAAAGGAATGGTGGAATGGCTCCCCCTGGGAGACGGTCCCGACATAAAGGCCTCCGGGCCTGAGCACCCTTTCGATTTCGCTGATCGCGATAAAGGGATTGTGCAGATGCTCCAGAACGGCATAGGACAGCACACAGTCCATCGACTCGGATCGGAAGGGGAGGGCGTGGCCATCCGCCAGCAGGTCAGCTTCGGTGGAGTCGTAGTCGACTCCCACATAGGAGTGCCCCAGGAATTCCACTGGGGCTTTCTGGTCTTTCGGGCCGCAGCCAAGATCAAGCACGCGGCTGGGACCTGCAAACCACTGCATGATGCCCGACATCAGCGAATTGGAATCCCTGATGGCGCGGGGACCCTGATAGGTGGAGGCGGGGGCAGAGGTCTCCAGGGCAGCAAGAGCTTTGATCGGGTCGAAGCGAAGATCCCTTCGCATGGTGGTGACGAAGGGCTGCGGGTCACGCGGCCTAAGATCCACTAAAGGCGCAGTGTAATTGCAAGACAAACATCGCAAAATACCATCAGATATGGCAATGTCTTGGCTACAGTCAGGACAAGCTAGGAGTTCGTGATACCAGGCAGAACTCGACACAGGCATAGCGTAGCAATACGTTTCCATCATCGCACAGTGCCTCGGTTCTGCATACCACTGTTGGCCATGTTCGCAGCATGATTTTCCCGGCGCGGTGCTGTCCTTGACCGCGATCACTGCTGGGGCAAAGCAGGGGAATGGCAATTAGTCCGCTCGCCGCTGGCGGCGGCCTTGGCACACCAGGCTTCGGCTCACGCTAATGAGGCCATCGGTGAACGACTACTCGCAGCGCACAGCAGAACCCACAGCTACTCAGCATCGAGGTGGCGATCTTTATTGCAATTTCCTATACCGAATTGATCTATCTGTTGTTCACGGCCCTGACACTTGCGGCCCTGGTGCGCCGTCCCATAGGACCGGAAGTACTTCTGGGCGGTGGCCTGGGCGGCCTCGCCGTCGGACTTTGGTGCGGGCAGGCGGTGGTGATGGCCAACGGACTGCAAGGGCAGGGCGATGCGTTGGTGGACCTGGCTAACCCCGCCGGGATGGCGGCGATCCTGCTGGGGGCCGGCCTGGCCTGGGGTCCGGGGGGCGGCGCTGGCCGCAGAAACCAAGTTTGAGCAGCAGCATGGCCTCTACCCCGGTGCTGGCAGCGGCGATGGCCGTTGCTCGATACTCACCGGCAGCCGCACCCTGGGCCCGGTGCCCGTGCCCGTGCCCGTGCCCGTGCAGCAATAACCTGGCCCCAATCCCCATGCCTCCCCAAGTCGATGGCCAAAGGCGGCTGGCAGGAATTCAGCTCGGCGGAGAGCCTGCAACGCCCCGCCGGGCCCGGGGCCGCAGCACCAGCGAAGACCCAGCAGCGGGTGCGGGTGCAGCGCACCAAGGCGGGCAAGGGCGGCAAGCTGGTGACCGCCATTACAGGCATGGAGGTGCCTGAGGCTGAAGCCAAGGCCCTGCTCAAAACCCTCAAGGCCAAGGCGGGCACCGGCGGCACCCTCAAGGACGGGGTGATTGAACTGCAGGGCGATCAGGTGGCGGTGGCTCTGGCAGCCCTGACAGAGGCTGGCTTCCGGCCCAAACAGGCGGGGGGTTAGGGGTTGCCGCCTAATCAGCTACTAGCTGAACCACGGCGGATGCGGTGGCGGAGCCGGCGCGAGAAGGCGAAGCTGGCGAAGGCGCCGAGGATTGGCAGCGGGCCTGGCACGGAAACCAAACTCATGATGGGGAACACCCGATCCACATACATCGGAGTGGTGTCCGCCGCATCTCTGGTGGGAAGTGCATAGATGAATTCACTGGTACCAATCAGCTTAGGCAAAACAAGCGCGAGCTCGGTTTCTGTTGCAGAGGCTTCCAGAAGGGCTTGATAATACGGATCGTATGTAACTCCAAGACCTGTAAAAGGAAATGGGAAATAATCACTGCGAGATTGATTTGACCCAGACTCAAAATAACTTAAATAGTAGTTATGGAAGTCATTGAAAAGAGTTCCTTGACCAAGTGCCGGCTCGGCCATAGGACAGGAGGATGGAGACGGGGCGGTACTAACCAAACCTCTGATGCACCATTCGAT
>JBIIJV010000271.1:0-3185 GCA_044233545.1 Cyanobium sp. | reverse complement strand
GTATCCGATTCGCGAGCCGCCGCTGCTCTGGCCCTGGCCTCCTCAGCTTCCTGTTGCCGCTGCCGCGCAGCCGCTGCGGCGGTCTCCGCCTCAACCTCCTTAAGGGCCTGACGAATCTTGGCCAGTCGGTCCTGGCGGCGCCTCAGTTCATCGGGCAGATCACTGCCCAGCTTCCCCTTGCCGTAGCGCTTGTCCTCCTGGGCATCCAGGATTTTGGCACTGCGCATCAGGGCGTTGATCACCTTCTCCAGCTCCTTCTCCGCCCTGAGCATCCGCTCGTGGCTCATTGCCCTGCGCTTGGAGGCATTGGCCTGCACCTTGGTGCCATCCAACGCCACATGGCCCAGGCTCACTATCCCGGCCTCCTGGCAGAGGCGCAGGATCTGAACGAACAGGCCTTCTAGTGTGCAGTCCCAGAGATAAACGCTATAATGGTGAGTATCTTCTGATGGGAGAGATTCCATGGCCGCTGGCCGTCCGATGCTGCCGCTGGTTCTTAGTGACGACGATGTTCAGCAACTCCAGAGCATCGCCAACTCAAGGTCATTGCCTCATTCAATCGTGCAGCGGGCGCAGATCGTTTTGGCTTGCGGAGCCGGTGAAACCAACACCTCCATCGCCAATCGAATGGGGCTGAGAGGGATGACCGTGGGCAAGTGGCGCAAGCGCTACCTGGATCTCGGCTTGGAGGGTTTGCACGACGAGCTCAGGCCCGGAAGGCCCCGCACCTATGAGGATGACAAGGTGGCGGAGGTGATCAACAGGGCCCTGCAGAGCAAGCCCGCAGACGGCAGCACGCAGTGGACGGCTCGCTCCTTAGCGGCTGCCACAGGCATCTCCAAAAGTACGGCGCACCGCTGGCTGCAGACTTTTTCCCTGCAGCCACACCGCCAAAAATCATTCAAGCTCTCCAACGATCCCTTCTTTGTCGAAAAGGTCCGCGACATTGTTGGCCTATACCTCAACCCACCTGACAAGGCAATCGTGCTCTGCGTTGACGAGAAAACGCAGATCCAAGCCTTGGATCGGACCCAGCCGCTGTTGCCCATGGGTCTGGGCTACGTCGAGGGAGTCACTCACGACTACATCCGCCACGGCACCACCACACTGTTTGCTGCTTTGGACGTAGCCACTGGTACGGTGATAGCCGAGTGCAAACCCAGGCATCGCCACCAGGAGTTCCTGAGTTTCCTGCGAAGGATCGACAAGGAGGTCCCGCCCGATCTCGACGTGCACCTGATCGTCGACAACTACTGCACTCACAAGCACGCCGTAGACCGCAGGTCTTCCGCGCAGCGATAGGTCCGCTCCTGGCTGGCGCAACGGCCACGGTTCCACGTCCACTACACACCGACCTACGCCTCCTGGCTCAACCAGGTGGAGCGCTGGTTTGGCATCATCACCCAACGAGCGATCCGACGCGGCAGCTTTTCGAGCGTCAAGGAGCTGATCGCTAAAACCGAGCACTTCATCGCAAACTACAACAAGGATTCAGCGCCTTTCAGCTGGACTGCGACCGCAGATTCGATCCTGGAGAAACTCCATCACCTTTGCTCGCAGATTTCTGGGACGTGACACTAGGGCATCGAGGTTGCGGCGCCGGAACTCACTGATGCGGCTGTGATCCGGCTGCTGGTTCCCTGTCAGCACCCGGAAGGCCAAATCCTAGTAGCCGGCGCGCTCGATCTAGTGCCTCCGGCACGCTGGCCTGCGGCCAGGTAGGCGGGAGGTGACGATGCCGATGCAGTAGGCGTAGAGCAGCAGCAGCAGCAGTGTCATCATCCTGGGGTCAAAGCCCTTCTCCCCACGGGAAACCTTGCTCTGGGCAGGGACCAGGATCTGGGAAAGATCGAGCTCATCCACCAGATCGAGCAAGAAGTACACCAGATGGTCATCCGAGAGCCAGTCACTGGGTGATGGCGGCAGCAGCGTCGTCTGCTCAGGCTGCCAGGAGCGGAAGGTCTTGGGCATAAGCTCATCCTCTCGCCCAGATCGCCTGCCGCAACAGCGTTCTGGGCGGATTCAGGGGCGTCTGTAGTGAGGCGGACCTGGGGCTATGCGCGACAGGCTCCTAGGGGAGCCCGCAGGGCTGATTCAAAGTCCTAGAAAGCTTCTTGGCCTGGCTGTCGCCGTGCCATTGCCATCAGCTCCCCTATGTCGTGCATCACGCTCTGCATGCCGGAGCGGATTGATTGAAACCCCGCCAGTCGCAACAGGTTCAACGCCGCTGTTCGCAGACTTCCCATGACCCCAGCGCCATTGCCTCGGTAGCGATGGGCGTCCTCATGGAGTTGGGTGTCGCGGATCCAGTGCCATCCCTCGATGCTCCAACGGTTTCTTACTAGTTGCAGCAAACCTTCCGGGCTTGTGCTGAGGCTGGTGAGAAAGAGGTGTTTGGCGTTGAAGGGCTTGCCGTCGCGGGTTCCTGTGGTGGCAACCTCAACAATCCAGCTTGTGCCGAGCCAGGCCTCACGGATGTGCTCGGGTGCTTCTTTCGCTCGCAGCATCCAGGTGATGTCACGGCCATGACCGATCTCCTGATCCACTGCAAGAAAAGGGATCTGGCGTTTCCCCTCGAACTGAGGTTGGATCTGGCGATTCAGGGTTCGCTGGTTAGCCTTGACCGTCAAGAGGAAGTCGGCGCCCTGCTCCTTGAGCTGTTGAAAAACGCTTTCTGGGTGTGCAGGGCATCTGCCTCGATGAGCAGCCCATGGAGGTCCAACTCACCCAGGAGCTTTTTGAGCACAGCCCGCTCGTGGTTTTCACCCGTGGCATAGCAGGCCTGTCTAATCGCCACACCCAGCTCCGACGCATAGAGGGTCACATGGGCAATGAACGCCGAACCGCCGCTGGAGATTGGTTCTATTGACCCGCGCATGGTTTTGCCATCGCAGACAAGCTGATCCAAATCAGCTGCGCCACCAGGGATCTGGGCGATCGTCCAATCACGGATAGCCGCGCAGAGTGCCGCGACATCCACTTGCTGGAAGAAGTAGCGGAAGGCTGAATCCGATGGTGGGCGCGTCAGCTCGATGCCCAGTGCGCTGGTGAGAGACGTATGGTGGCGGATGGCGAACCGCTCGAGATCACGAAGGCTCTGGCAACTGCTCAGGATGCCGAGAATCGCCACCAGCAAGAGGTACCAGGCCGGGATGCGGATCCCACGTCGCATCCTCGTATCCGGG
>JBIIJV010000270.1:0-3187 GCA_044233545.1 Cyanobium sp. | reverse complement strand
CTTCTCCTGATACAGCACCGGCACAAACCAGTCGTCCAGCTTCAGCTCGCCGATGCCATAGCGCTGGCCCCGGCGGCGGTCGCTGTGCAGGGCGCGCTGACCGGCGAGCATCGCCTGGCCCACCCGCTGGCCACGGGCCAATTCGGCGTAGAAGGCGGCCACAAACCGCCGCGCCGTTTCCACCAGCACGCTGTGGCTCATCGCCACCACCGAGACCACCCCTCGCTGCAGCAATTCGCTGGCCACCGATTCGGATCCCGCTTCTGCCTGGGCGCTCTGGCAGGCGTCCAGCAGCACCAGCGGGATGCGGTGGTTGTTCAGCAGCGGCCCTAATTTGTTGGTGAGCACCGTCTGGTGGCGGCGCCCAGTGAGCTTGGTGTTGTCGCTTGGATCCTCAAAGCAGAGGCCGCCCAGGCCCACGCGGCGGTCGTAGACGCCGTGGCCGTCGAAATGCACCACGTGATAAGGCTCTCCGGCCTGCTGGGCCCGGGCCAGCTCCGCCTCCAGGGCTTGGTAGGTGGCGGGGTGCAGCAGGCTGAGTTGCAGCACCTCCCCCAGCTCCTCGGTGGCGGCCACCAGGGGCAGGGCGCTGGCGCGATGGTCGAGGTAAGCGCAAGCGTCGTCTTCCGGGCGGGATGTGATCAGCAGCACCCGGATCGGTGGCGCCACCACCGGCACCGCCAGGGTCCGCTTGTTGGGTAGCCGACGGCGCACACGGCTGGGCCGGGCGCCCTGGAACAGAAAGCCATCGCCGTTGTGCAGCAATTCCCAGGGCAAGGCGAGCAGGGCGGTGGCGGCCTCCTGGGCCAGCTTTTTCTCCGCCTCACTGGAGCCGTGCAGCAGGGAATCGTCGACAGAAACGGAGAAGCGACGGCTTGCCCCCGCCTCCACCCCCGCCCAGGCCTGCAGCACGTTGGCGGTGGGTTGCAGCGGCAGGGCGGCGCCGTGGAGGGCCTGGCCCCAGGCGATCAGGTTCGCCTCCACCTGCTTGGCGCGATCGGCCACCAGCGGGTTGGGCCACACCGGCCAGCGCTCCAGATACCAGCCCAGCTCCTCCGCCTCGATCGGCCCGAGCGGGGCGATCAGCCGCCACATCTGCTCGCTCACCACCTTGTCCTGCCCTGGGATGGCGGGCTCGTAGACCAAGCGGGCGCGGGCGGCTGGGCGGCGCACGCCGTCCTGTTCATCGAAGCCGAGGTCGCTGAGTTCGAGCACCAGCTCCGCCACCGGCTCCGGCCGGGGCTGGGCCAGCGGCGGCCGGTCGGTGGGCAGGCGCAGGCCGAGGGCGACGAGGACCTCGTGGAGGGCGGCAGTGGCGCCGCCAGCGCCATCACTCACTGGGATGTAGGCGGGTGTCTCATCGAAATAGCCCGCCAGAGAACCGGGTTTTGTGCCGTTGAGTGCCAGCAGGAACACGGGAAAAGCAGCCAGTCCACGCTCGGCCTGCACCTTGAGCCCGTGCTTCAGCTCCCTGGCCACCCAATCCGATTCGAAAGCCTTGGGGCTCACCAGCACCGCCAAGCCAGCCGCAGCCTCAATCGCCGCCTGGATCGCACTCCAAAGCGGATCGCCGCCCTTGAGCTGCCGCGAATCGATCCACACCGGCTGCCCCAAGTCCGCCAATGCATCCCGCAGCTCTCGCACGAAGCCGTCGTCGGCGCTGCTGTGGGAGAGGAAGAGGTGGGCCATCGGCGCGGTGTGCCGGGATGTGCCGGGTTGGGGTAAGGGTAACGGGGCTAGGTACTTAGAGCAGATCACGCACAGCTAGCGCCGCATCTTCTCCAGCCTGCAGGGCACCATGGATGTAGCCAGGCCAGGCCGTGCTTACTTCAGTCCCCGCCCAGAAAATCCTGCCGATTGGTTGACGCAACGAAGCACCGAATTGGGTCCAGGTGCCTGGGGTGTAGAAGCTGGAATAAGCACCACCAATCCAGGGATTCTCTGGCCAGTTACCTTCGTGATATTCCAGAACTGCATCTCGCGCGGCAGATCCAAGTAGCGTTGCCAGGTCTTGCAGTACGGCAGCGCGACGCTCTGACAAGGGCAGGCTGCCGTACTTTGTCGCTGCTTCGCCGGTTAAGAAGCTGGCCAAGATGCCTGGACTTCCCGGTTTGGGATTGGTTGAGTCTGCAACGAGTTCAACGGCTTCCAGCTTGCCAATCGCATTGCCAGACAAACCTTGCTGACGCCACCAGGGCGTGTCATAAACAACAAGTACCTTGATCAGGGCGCCCATAGGTGAGCGCTGGGTTAATTGATCGCGGGCTGCAGGCAGGGGTGGTGAGTAATGAATACGCCCTGTCAGGTGCGGTGGCATGGCAACAATTACAGCCTTAGCGCGGTAAACGGCCTTGGTTGTTGTAACTGCTACACCAGAACTGCCATGCTCAATGAACAGGGCAGGCTCATGCGTATGAATGCTGCCCTGCGGCAACTCAGCGGCAAGGCGCCCTGGCAATTGCCCGGCCGCACTGTCAAACAGCATCGCCTCTGGGGTTTCACTCTGGGGCGACACCCGCTGCGCCCAGGCGAAGTGCAGCATCGATGCCGAGCCGGATTCAAAGGCGCCATTGCCGCCCCAGTTGCGGGCGATCACATCGGTCCACCAGGCCGCCATCGGCGTACGCGCATTGCGTTCCAGCCAAGTGGCGATGGTCATCGTGTCCAAGGCTCGTGCTTCGGGATGAGTCCAAGGCGCTGCCGGATCAATACTCTTGGCCAGCGCTTCGATTTTGAGCCAAGTTGCAACAACATCATCACGCTCGTCTGTTGAAACATCCAACCCTGGCCAGTCTTGCGCGAGATCAGCTATGTTATAGGGCGTAGATGGCCAGGCGTGATTATGACGACTGAGCCGTCCTTCATAGTAAAAAGTATCTTTGCCACCAACGGGCACCGGAAAGGTGGAGATACTTAGCTTTCTTGCGTACTCCAATGTTTTGGTCTGGGTGTGGCCGGCCCACTGTCCGCCAAGATCAACCCAACCAGGAACTGCAGCATTGCTGCTTCGATTCGACAAGCCAACCTGCAGGCGCTGCAGACGCCCACCAATCTGGGGCTGAGCCTCCAGCACCACTGTTGTGCGACCGGCCTGGTGCAATTGACGCGCCGCTGCCAGCCCCGACACGCCAGCGCCGACGATGACAACATCAACAACACGATCGGTATGCGCGCTGCCATCAAGCCC
>JBIIJV010000269.1:0-3217 GCA_044233545.1 Cyanobium sp. | reverse complement strand
GCTCCACCAAGGTGAGCGATCTGCAGCCCCTGCGGGGCCTCAACAGCCTTCAGAACCTCAACTACAGCGACACCCAGGTGAGAGATCTGCAGCCCCTGATGGACCTCGCCAAGCTTGAGATACTCGACTGCAGCTTCACCAAGGTGAGCGACTTGGAGCCGCTGCGGGGCCTCACCAGCCTTCAGAACCTCGACTGCAGCGACACCCAGGTGAGCGACCTGGAGCCGCTTGTTGATCTGCAAACGCTTGAAACTCTTAGATGCAACAATCTCAAGATTAGGGATTTTCCCCGCAAGTTGCTTTTCTGCGAAAATCTTCAAGAACTTCAGCTTGACAGAGCCAGCATCCAAGGCATCCCAGAGGAAGCATTCACATCCGATTCAAATCCTTTTTGCTACAACTGCCTACTCCCCCTCCGCGCCCACATCCTTGATCTAGAAGTAGAAGCAATACCAATCAATAGCGAAAAAATTCTCGTACTTGGTAATGGCGGAGTTGGGAAAACCCAGCTCTGCCGCCACCTCGCCGCTGAGCCCTTCGATCCAACGGTGCTCACGACCCACGGCATCGCTTTGCGCACCATTGCACCGGCTTCAGAAGGCGATGCCACCAAATACCTCTGGGATTTCGGCGGCCAAGACATCTACCACAGTGCCCACACCCTGTTTATGCGCACCGCAGCCGTATTTGTGGTGCTCTGGACGCCGGAGCAGGAGCCCATGGTGGCCAGCGACAACGACGACGACGATCCCCTAGATCGCCTCCACCCGCTCACCTACTGGCTCGAATACGTGCGCACCCTCGGCCGCCCCGACTCCCCCGTGGTGGTGGTGCAAAGCCAGTGCGACCACCCCGGCCAAGCGGTGGCCGTGCCACCGGTGGATGGGGGCTTATTGGAAAGCTTCGGGTGCCTGAGCGTTTGCAACTTCAGTGCCCGCACCCCACGCGGCGCCGCCAGCCTCCAAGAGGCCCTGGCCGATGCCAGCACCAACCTGCGCGATCGCGATGGCATCAGCAGCATCGGCAGGGGCCGCCACCTGGTTTGGCAGCAACTGGAGGCCTGGCGCCAGGCCGATCAACAGCTGCCCGCGCCGCAGCGCCTGCACCGCACCCTCAGCCAAGAGGACTTCGCCAGCCTCTGTAAGCAAACCGGTGGCGTCAGTTCCCCCGAAGCGCTGCTGCGGTTTCTGCACAACAAGGGCGTGGTGTTTCACAGCCCGGATCTCTTCAATAACCGCATCCTTCTCGATCAATCTTGGGCGCTCGATGCGGTGTATGCGGTATTCGAACGGGACTCCACCTATCCGCTGATCAAAGCCAACGACGGCCGCCTCTGGCCTTCCCTGCTCGCCGCCACCGTCTGGCGAGAGTACGAGCCAGAGGCCCAGCGGCTGTTCCTGAGCCTGATGCGCACCTGCGGCATCGTTTTCTCCTACAGCCAGGCAGATGCCGCCCTGGGCCTGGAGGCCGAATACCTGGCTCCCGATCTGCTGCCGCCCCGATCTTCCCCCCAGGTGATCAGGCAACTGCGAGGCCGCTGGCAGGGAAGCGATCCCTCCCTAACTCTCACCTACACCTACAGCTTTCTGCATGGCGGCCTGGTGCGGGCTTTGCTCTGCGATCTGGGAAACCATGCCGGCGATGGCGGCGTCTACTGGCGCTATGGCGCCTGGGTGTACGACGCTCGTCAGGGCTGCATCGCCCTGTTGGAGCAGCAGATGGTTGACGACCGCGCCGGCAGCATCACGATCAGCTTCCAGGGTGCTGGCAGCGTCGAATTGGCCGGTTGGTTCAAGCAACGCCTGGCCGAGCGCAACCGCCAATTTGGCTACGCCGATCTCCAGCCATCCTGCTCCGGCCCCTTGGCCAGCCAGGTGCTGGCCTTGGACAAGCGCCAGCGCTTGGACCCCAGCGCTGGCGACGAAGCGGCAGCCCCGCCTGCCCCCGAACTCGTACCGGCGCCGGCAGAAGCCTTCCACAAACCTAGCCGGGAGGTTTATATCTCTTATGCCTGGGGTGATGGCAGCCCTGATGGCAAAGAGCGCCAACGAGTAGTGGATCGGCTTGTCGATGCTCTTGACAAGCACCCCGAGGCGATCAGGGTACACATCGATCGCGAAGAAATGCGGCCCGGAGAATTAATCAGTGCCTTCATGGATAGGATTGCCGCCACTGATCGGGTCATTGTGGTGATCAGCGCAAAATACCTCCGCTCGGAGTATTGCATGTATGAGCTGTTCAAGATTTATCAAAACTGCCGCAATAAAAAAGAGGATTTTCAGCGGCGCATCATTCCGATCATCCTCCCCGATGCCGGTCTCTCTGGGAGGTCCGTATCGCGACTAACGCCTGCTATTTACTGGAATGAAGAGGAGGAAGAACTTGCAGCAATGATAGCCGCCAATCTTAAGGCCGTAGGCACTAGTATTCACAACAAGTATCGTCTAATTGGCGAATTCGCCCGCAACACCTCCGACATGCTCGAATACCTTTACGACCAACTCCAACCCCGCGACTACGACCGCCAAATGGAGGAGGGCTTTACTGAGCTTTGCGAGCAGATTCTGGCGGATTGACTCTGCCAGCGCCATCAGCCCAACTGTTTGTAGGGCCCAACTAAGGGCTGCTCTGCTGCGGGTGATTCCGACAGCCAAGCCAGCAACTCCAAACCTCCGCTCAGCTCTGGCGCAAAATCACAGCCGACCCAGCGGGCAGGCTGAGCATCCCCCCCTGATCCACTTCAAGCTGCACCGATTGGCTGGCCAGCACAGGTACTGCACCATCTATAGCAAAGGAACGCTCAATGCCGCAGTTGACGAGCAGTTCGAAGTCACAGATCTGCCATTGCGCCGCCCCGGCCCCATCGTCTAGCCAACGCAGCTTGGGCGAATGGAGATAAGGGGCTACCTCGCGACGCAGCTGGATCAGATTGCGGTAGTACTGGCGCAGTTTTAGGTCCCATTGATCGCGAGGGGGCATGGGCAACCGGGATTCCTCCAGGCGCCCCAGGGGGCGCTGCTGGCTGAGGCCCACCTCGGTGCCGTAGTAGACGATCGGCGGACCGGGCAGCATGAACTGCACCATGGCCGCCAGCCGCAGGCGCCTGATGTCTCCGCCCGCCGCCATCAAAAAGCGGTTCATGTCGTGATTGTCGAGGAAGCTGGGCAGCAGCAACTGCCCGCCGGCGTAGGCGAGATGTCGCTCCAGGTTGCGAGCG
>JBIIJV010000268.1:0-3226 GCA_044233545.1 Cyanobium sp. | reverse complement strand
GGACATGCTCGCTATGTTCAGCCATCTCGATTCCTCTCCGAAGCAGGGCGAATTTCCCAGCCACGCCTTCTGCTGCCGAGAAATGCTGTGTGCGTCGTGTGCATCGGAGCGACAATCGGCAAGACCTGCATAGCACGGGTGCCCTCTTTCACTAATCAGCAAATCAATGCGGTGGTCGTAAATGAGGCCGTACATGACCCCTTCTTTATCTATCACGTTTTAACAACACTTCGCGACGACTTAAGACTGATGGCTGGAGGGGCCGCAACCCCAATCATTAACAAGTCGGCGTTTTCCGATATTGAGATTAATGTCCCCACACTCCCCATCCAACGCCGCATCGCCGGCATCCTCTCCGCCTACGACGACCTGGTCGAGAACAGCCAGCGGCGCATCAAGATTCTGGAGGAGATGGCCCGCCGACTCTACCGCGAGTGGTTCGTCCACTACCGCTTCCCCGGCCATGAGGGCTGCCGGTTGGTGCAGTCGCCGCTGGGGGAGATTCCGGAGGGGTGGGAGGTTGGGCGCCTGGATGAAGTCCTTGTTCTTCAGCGTGGCTTCGATTTGCCTAAGTCAGATAGAGTCGATTGATCAGTGCCGATTTATGCGGCAACCGGCGTGACCGGATTTCATGACACGGCGAAAGTCGGGTCCCCTGGCGTCGTCACGGGCCGATCTGGATCGATCGGCGAGGTTCTTTATGTCCAGGAAGACTTCTGGCCTTTAAATACGGCACTCTGGGTAAAGGATTTCCCGCGGTCTGAGCCCCTTTATGCGTACTATCTTCTCTCCTCACTCGACCTGAAGCAGTTCAATTCAGGCGCTGCCGTACCCACTCTTAATCGCAATGACATTCATGGGATTCAGGTCTTGATACCTTCCCAAGATATCCAGCAACACTTTCAATACGTTGCAGGCTCATTGCTATCGCAAGTACGAGCTCACAGCCTGCAAATCAATAATCTCCACCGCACCCGCGACCTCCTTCTCCCCCGTCTGCTCTCCGGTCAAATCGATGTGGAGGCACTGCCGGAGCCTGGGCTCTCTGAACCATGACCAGCCCTCCACCCCTAAGCAAGCTCGAACGGGTGCCTCTGCGGGAGGCCTGGAAACACGAAGACAGTGATTTCACGCCCTGGCTTGCCGAGGACGACAACCTGCAGGTCTTGGCTGAGGCCCTAGGCATCAGTGAGCTGGAGCTGGTCGCCTCCGAGCACCTGGTGGGCGACTTCAAGCTAGACATCCTCTGCACCGACGGTGATCAGCAGGTGGTGATCGAGAAGCAAATGGAGCAGACTGATCACAAGCACCTGGGCTAGATCCTGGCCTATGCCACCGATGTCCAAACCCATGCCTGAACTTGCCCGATTCTTCGGCATCATCATTGCCATGTACTACAACGATCATTCACCACCGTATTTCCATGCTAAATATGGGCTGATCAAGCGGTGATTCGTATTGATACCGGCGAAGTGATCGAGGGCAACCTCAGCGCACGCGCCCTTCGTCTTGTGGAGGAATGGCGATGATCCCACGTGTTGTCGAGGTCAAGCCACTTCCAAACTTCTGCCTCTGGGTGCGCTTTCTTGATGGCACTTCAGGCACCGTGGACCTGGCTCACGAGCTTTGGGGACCCATGTTTGAGCCCCTGGCCAATCCTGAAGTCTTCAATCAGGCCAGGGTCGATCCCGAGCTGGAAACGGTCGTCTGGCCCAATGGCGCCGATTTAGCGCCTGAGTTTCTTTATCAAGCGGCCCAACAAACATCTTCTACGATGGTCTAAATGAATGGCATCACGGCTCTGATGTGCTTGCCGCCAACCCTTGCACCTGGGCCACTGCGGCCAAACGACGGTCCTGAGTCCACAGCCGGCAGTGGCTCAACCGGGCAGAAGCCAACAGGTTGACATCGATATAGCCAATGCCCCGGCCCATCAACCGCTCGCGCTCGATCAGCAGCGGCACTTCCGCATCGCTGGCCACCGTTGCCGCCGGCAGGCCCTGCAACAACTCCAGGACTTGAGATCGATTACGCAGATTGCCGCAGGCCAGTTCGCCAATCACCCAAGGATGGATCAGCACCTCGCCCCCTTGCAGGAGCGTGGCGAGGCGAGGCAGGCCATGGCGCAGGTGCTCAACCCAGACAGACGTGTCGACCAGGATCACGCTGCGCTCTGCCGGCGGGGAATCGGCTTCAGTGTGGCTTCGCTGCCGCCCAGGGCCGCCAAGCGTTTGGCGCTCTCGCGCTGCACCAATGCCCGCAGGGCCTCCTTGAGTAGAGCGCTGCGTTCCAGATCTCCGCACAGCTGCTCCGCCCTGGCCAGCAGTTCATCGTCGAGCGTCACGGTGGTGCGCATGGCTCTGCTCAGGGTTGCATCATTGTAGGCATCGTTTGATGCCGCCTGTGATGCGCCGAGTTGCCATCGGGGGCTTTGATCATTCACGCCATGCGCAGCACGATCACCGCCCGTGGTCAGGCCGTGATGTCGGTGTCTGCTCCGAATAAGCCGTCAGCTGATTCCGAGTTGGCCGCCATCAGATTCCGAGTTGGACGGCTCCAGATTCCGGATTAGCCGCTGCTAGTCTCCGGATCAGCCGCCGCAGAACCATGCGCTCACTGCCGGTCTGGCCCCGCTGGCGTTGCCCCAACTGCTCGCCGCACTCGCCCAGGTCTGCGGCCAGCTCTGCAATTACACCCAGCTCGGGGCCCGGATCGGGCTCGACGGCAAAACGGTCAGCCGTTATCTGACGATTCTTGAGCAGCTGTTTTTGGTGCGGCGCGTCCACGCCTGGTCGGGAAATGGTCTGGCCAGGATTGTCAAGACGCCCAAACTGCAGTTTCTCGACTCCGGCCTGCTCAGCAATCTTCTCGGCCTGAAGGCTGCGAGTGTTGCCAGCAACCGATCAGCCTTTGGCCCCGTTCTGGAATGCTTCGCCTTTGGCGAGCTTCTCCGTCTGTCCAGCTGGGCAGAGGACTCTTATGATTTGACGATGTATCGCGACAAGGATCAACTCGAGGTGGATGTCGTGATCGCCAATGGCCTTGGTCAGCTTGTAGGAGTAGAAATCAAGGCCTCGGCGAGCGTGCAAGGTGGACACCACGCCGGACTTCGCCGCCTCGCCGCTCAGGCCGGTGATCGCTTCCTCGGTGGCGTGGTCCTCTACGACGGCATCCACTCGCTGCCCATGGGCTCCGTTGCCGGCCGCCCGATCTGGGCCCTGCCGCT
>JBIIJV010000267.1:0-3228 GCA_044233545.1 Cyanobium sp. | reverse complement strand
GTGGTGTTGGGGCGTCTGCAACCGGCGTTCTTCCCCCAGGTCTTTGGTCCCCAGGGAGACAAGCCCTTCGATACTCAGGCATCACGAAACGTCCTGGCGGGATTGGCGCGGCAGCTGGAGGCGGCCAGTGGCCTCCGCCACAGCCCCGAACAGGTGGCCGAGGGGGCTATCGCCATTGCCACGGCCCGCATGGCCGAGGCGATCAAACGGGTGTCGGTGCAAAAGGGCCATGCCATCGACCATGCGGTGCTGTGCGGCTACGGCGGCGCCAGCGGCCAGCACGTCTGCGGCCTGGCCGAGGCCCTGGGTCTGTCTCGGGTGTTGCTGCATCCCTTGGCCGGGGTGCTGTCGGCCTTTGGTCTGGGGCTGGCCGCTGAACGGCTGCTGCGCGAACGGGTACTGGACCTGCCCCTCGCATCCAGCGATGTCGCCGCCGCAACCGCCCTTGCCGCCTTGCGCGCCGAAGCCCATGGCTCGTTTGCTTCGGGGGGGCCTGCAGATGCCCCACTTCAAGAAACAGTGACGGCCCACCTGCGCACGCTCGGCTCGGACGGGAGCCTGCCGGTGGCCTGGGGCCCGCCGGCCGCTATGGCAGACGCCTTCGGCGCCCTTCACCTGCAGCGCTATGGCTACTCACCCCAACAACCCCTGCAGCTCGATCGCCTCAGCCTTGAGCTGGTGCGGCCAGCCCCGCCCCTGGATCGGGCCCTGGGACTGGCCGCGGGGTCAGACCACGAGCACGCAACAACGGTCGAACTACATGGAGCCAACGGCTCGCAGGCCGTGCCCCTGTGGCACCGGCATCGTCTGCGCGGCGGCCAGCTGTTGGTGGGGCCGGCCTTGATCATCGATGCCACTGGCACCATCTTTCTGGCCCAGGGCTGGAGCGCCCTAGTGCTGGCCGCCGGCGAATTGCTGTTGCAAAGGGATGGATCCCTCCCCCCAAACTCCACCGCCAACCCAGTCTTCGCTGAAGTCCAGCCAACGGACTCCGGGGCGACGGGCGTGGATCCGGTACAGCTGGAATTGTTCCAACACCGCTTCAGCGCCATCGCTGAGCGGATGGGCGAGCGGCTGCGGCAGACCGCCAGCTCGGTGAACATCAAAGAGCGGCTGGATTTCTCCTGTGCCCTCTTCGATGGCAGCGGCGGCCTGGTGGCCAATGCACCCCATATCCCCGTCCACCTGGGCTCCATGGGCGACAGCGTCGTCAGCCTGCTGGCGGCCGTAGCCTGCGGCCAGCGCCCACCCCTGGCGCCCGGCGATGCGGTGGCGGCCAACAACCCCTACAACGGCGGCACCCACCTGCCCGATATCACCGTCATCACCCCGGTGTTTGCGCCTACCCCTGACGGCTCCGATCCAGCGACAGCGACAGCAACAGCGGCGAAATCGGCAGCTGAACCCCTCTTTTTTGTCGCCAGTCGCGGCCACCACGGCGATGTAGGGGGACTGACGCCGGGTTCGATGCCGCCCTTCAGCCAACGCATCAACGAGGAGGGTCTGCTGCTCGACAACGCGACCCTGCTGAGCGCTGGCCACTTCGACGGGCCCGGCTGGCGCCAGCGGCTGGCGGCGGGACCCTATCCCGTCCGCGATCCGGACCGCCTGCTGGCCGACCTGCAGGCCCAACTGGCCGCCAACCGGCTCGGGGCCAGTGAGTTGCAGGCGCTGGTTCAACGCCAAGGCATCCGCCCGGTGCAGCGCGCCATGGCTCAGGTGCAGGCCAATGGCGCCGCAGCGGTGCGCCGCGTCATCGACCGTCTCCAGGACGGCTCCCACCGCCTCAATCTCGATGACGGCAGTCAGTTGCAGGTGACGCTCAGGCTGGATCGGGCCCGCCGCCGGGCCCGGCTTGATTTCACGGGCACCTCAGCGCAGCAAGCCGGCAACCGCAACGCGCCGCTGGCCATCACCAAGGCGGTGGTTCTCTATGTCTTTCGGACACTGGTGGGGGACGAGATCCCCCTCAATGCCGGCTGCTTTGAACCCCTCGATCTGGTGGTGCCGCCCGGCTGCCTGCTGCACCCCAGGCCGCCGGCGGCAGTGGTGGCCGGCAACGTCGAAACTTCCCAGGCCCTGGCCAATCTGCTGTTTGCCGCCCTGGGGGTGATGGCCTCTGCCCAGGGCACGATGAACAACCTCAGCTTCGGCAACGACCGCTGCCAGTACTACGAAACGATCGGCGGCGGCACGGGGGCAGGTTTTTTCGAGCCAACGGGTTTCGCCGGTGCTGACGCCATCCAGAGCCACATGACCAATTCGCGGCTCACGGATCCGGAAATCCTGGAGGCGCGCTATCCCGTGCGCGTCGAACATTTCGGCATTCGCCGCGGCAGTGGCGGCGAGGGGCACTGGCGCGGTGGGGAGGGCTTGATCCGCGAACTGCGCTTTCTCGAACCCCTCAGCGTGGCCCTTATCTCTGGCAGCCGCCTCCAGGCACCCGAAGGCTTGGCTGGTGGGGGACCCGGTGCCCCGGGCCGCAACCTCCTGATTCCTGCGCACGGCGACCCCGAGCTACTGCCGGGCTGTTTCGAGCGCCAATTGGCGGCCGGTGATCGCTTGCGTATCGAAACTCCAGGCGGCGGCGGCTACGGGGCCCCGTCTGGGGCCGCCTTATCTGATGCTGGCTGAAACAGGTTGCGTTGGATGCGCCAACTCTTGATGCGCCCACCATTCAGACTCGTGTTTCCCTGGCCCGTTTTGACTTTGCTGGCGCTGGCGGCAGGTTTTGGTGGTTGCTTGCCCCCGCCGACTGCCCGGGCCGAGCTGCCGCCAGCTGTCTACGCCGAACGCCAGCGCCAGGCGGCGGCGGTGGTGGACCTGGAGGTGCAACGCATCAGCCTGATCGGCACGGAGCTGCACATCAGGGCCAAGGTGCTGGCGGTGCAACGCCGGCCCAGGGGTTCGTCTTTGGAGGCCGGCCAACGCATCGATCTTTTTTACAGCCATCCCGAACGTCACCCAGCCAACTGGCCCGGTCCAGGCCAGATTCCGATGTTGCAACGGGGTCAGCAGACCCGGGCCTGGCTCAATCCCTTTGCCGATCGACCCGGGGGGTTTACCCCGGCGGCCGGCAGTCACTCGTTTGCGGGGATGGGGTCGCCTTGAGCTGGGAAGGCACCCGCCGTTTCCGCTGCGGGCTCCCACCCTTTGAAGGAATTAAACCGTCACACCTAAAACGCCCTAAAAAAACTCATCAAAATTATCAAAATCCACCGCCTTGAA
>JBIIJV010000071.1:0-12893 GCA_044233545.1 Cyanobium sp. | reverse complement strand
GGCGGCGTTTGCTGCCCTGCGGCCCCCTGCCAACTCCTTAGTCTCCAAAACCACGGCCATCGGCTGGAGCCGGCGCCTGCATCGCCGTCTGGTTGGCGGCTGCCCCGGTTGCTGAACGCGATCGGGCGGCTCTGCTGGCGGTTTTTTGGTGATGGCCCGTGGGGGAGTGAATCCACTGACTTGGTTAAACTAAGTCGACTCCGCCGTCTCTCCCTTGCGCCAGGTCAACCTGCACGAGGCCAAGACCCATCTCTCCCGGCTCGTGGCGGAGGCGGTGGCGGGCGAAAGTTTTGTGATCTGCAAAGCCGGCAAGCCGCTGGTGCAGGTCACCCGCCTGACTGGCGCCGACGACCCCGCCAATCCCCCCCGGCGCAGCCTCGGATTGCTGGCGGGGCAGTGCTCCGTGCCCGACGACTTCGATCAAATCGCCATTGGGGAGATTGCCGATCTGTTTGAGGGCCTGCCGGCTGCCGCGCCCAGTTCCGGTGGCCTGTGAAGCTGCTGCTCGACACCCACATCCTCGTCTGGGCCATGGGCGAACCGGCCCGGCTCGGCCCCGCCCTGAGGGAACTGCTGGAGGATCCGCGCCACAGCCTGTGCTTCAGCGTTGCCTCCCTCTGGGAGCTGGTGATCAAGGCGACCCTGGGGCGCGATGGTTTCCAGGTGCAACCGTCGTTGCTGCGGCGCACCCTGCTGGATGGGGGTTTTGAGGAGATTCCGATTGAGGCCGCCCATGTGTTGGCGGTGGCCCAGCTACCGCCGCTGCACCGCGATCCCTTTGATCGGCTGCTGCTGGCCCAGGCGGAGCGGGAAGGGCTGTTGTTGATCACTGCCGATTTAGTGCTGGCCCGCTATCCCGGCCCCGTGCGCCATCAGGGCAGCTTTTGAGCCGCTTTTGACCCATAGCGCATAGGCCTGCGTGGTCGTCTGCCGTTCATTCCGCTTGCAGAAGCGATTCCTCTGGGGAGGCCAGCAAAGAACCACTGGCGCCCTGCCACAGCCACCTCAGCTGAAGTGGCTGTAACCGCTGGCGGCCGCGCTCCCTCTATCGCCTTGGCCCCAAGGGGCGCCATCGCTCCAGCCCAGGGCCCCCGCCTGGCCCGCCACCAGCTCGCCGATTCGCGTTGCGCCCGGCAGGGCCGCGATCAGGGCCTCGGCCCAGGGCGGCTGCAGGGCCAGCACCAGCTCGAAATCCTCGCCGCCCCCCAGGCACCAGGCTGCGGCCTGGGGCAGGCCGGCCATGGCCGGATCAAGGGGCAAAGCGTCACGATTCAGCCGGGCCGCACAGCCGCTGCTGGCCGCAATCGCCGCCGCCGCCGCCGCCAGCCCATCGCTGCTGTCGCAGCCCCCCACCCGCCAGCCCAACGGGGCCGGCCGACTGGCGATCAGGGCCCGCACGGCGTCAAAGCGGGGCCGGGGGCGGCGGTGGGCCTGGATGGCCCGTGCCCGCAGGCTTCGATCCATCAAAGCTGCCAGCGGCACGGCAGGGGATCTGGCTGCCGCCGGGTTAGCCCCCTGAGAAGGTGCCCCATCGGCTGCCGATCCCCTTGGAAACTCGCCCTGCAGCAGGGCCAGGCCCAGCCGGCTCAAGCCATGGGGGCCGGTGGATATCAGCCAGTCGCCCGGAAGTCCGTCTCTACGGCGGATTGGTCCGGAGCTGACGCTGTCGCCCGGCTGGCTGGTGGCGGTTGCCGCCCCGGGGGCCGCCGCTGCCCAGGTTCCCAGCGCCGTGATCGCCAGCAACCGCTGGCTGCCGCCACTGCAATCGCCCCCCAAAAGCACACCGCCGTAGGCCTGCAGCGCCGCCTTGATGCCGCCGTAGACCCCTGCCACCCAGGGCCAGGGGGTGGCGGCCGGAGCCACCAGGGCCACCGTGATCCCTACCACGGCCGTGCAGCCCATCGCCGCCAGGTCCGAAAGGTTGGCTGCGGTGGCCCGCCAACCCACATCCGCCGCCGCCGTGGTGGCATCACTGAAGTGGATGCCTTCCACCAGCACGTCGGTGTTCACCACCAACGGACTGTCACCTGAGGCGGGCAACAGGGCAGCGTCATCGGTGAACTGATCCGGGGGGGCGAAGGCCCCCAGCCGCCGGATCAGCTCCCATTCGCCCAGGTCGGCCAGGGTTTCCTGGCTGGTGGTTGGCTTGGGCGGGTCGGCCAAAGCCCTCAGCCGTGCTCTTGCAGATTTTGGGCTCCTTCCAGCACCTTGGCGCTGACAATGCCGTCTTCGGCGGTGAGATTGTCGAGGACGTCAAAGCCATCGACCACGTAGCCGAATGCCGCATAACGGCCGTCGATCAGGTTGAGGCCCGCCGGGGTCAGTTCAGGCTCAGACAGGAACAGGAAGAACTGGGAGGAGCCATCGGCCAGATCCTTGTCGGAGTGGGCCCAGCCCAGGGTTCCCTTGGCGTTGAAGGGCAGCACCGGCTCGGCTTTGAATAGCCCTAGATCTTCGAAGGTCTGGTTGTAGTAGGGCTCTGCCTGGCCCGGCACCCGGATCTCCAGGGGCACCCGTCGCTCTGCCTTGGTGCGCGGGTCGATGAAGCCATCGCCTGGCCCTTGCGGATCGCCGGTCTGCAGCACGTAGAAATCTTCGGCCCGGTTGAAAGGCAGGCCGTCATAGAAACCGCGTTGCACCAGATCCACAAAGGCGCCGGCGGTGAGAGGTGCGTTAAAACCATCCACCACGGTGATCAGATCCCCCTTGGTGGTACTCAGTCGCACCGTGGCCCGGCCCAGCAGGCGCGGCAGGGCGTCGTATTCCGGCGGGATCGCAAAGGGAAAGTCTTTAACCAACAAATCTTCCGCACTGCCGATGGCCCCGAGGGCCCGGCGGCGGGCTTCCAGATAGGCATCTCGGTCTTGGCTTGACGCCGCTTCAGCCAGGCTCTGGAGTTGGTTGCTGACCCCATCAAGCAACTCTTCGATGTGGGCGCGCTGATCGGGTTCAAAGCGATCCAGAATCGCCGCTCGCTTGGAGCCAAGTAGGGACTGGCTGCGCTGGGCGACCTGGCCTAACGCACTCCAGCGCTTGGCCCGCAGATCAACGCTGGTGGCTTCCAGGCGATGCTGAAGATCCTGGAGATCACCGGGGACGACCGGCAGGGCGTTGCGCAGCAGGGCCGAGGGGTCGGTGATGGCGTTGCCCCGGGGCAGGGCGGCCCAGCTGGGCGGTGCCCAGGTCAGCAACAACAACAACACCAAGCCCAAGGCGCTGGCGCAGACCCTTTGCCAGCGGAGGGCAGGGGCGGGGCAAAGGGCGGTGGGGGATGGCGCCGCAGGCCTCTGGCTCATGGATGGCCACTCTTTGATCGGACTCTGGCACGTCTGCGATGCCCTTGGGCCTGGTCAAAGAGGGTGTCAGTTGCCAGACGTACAATCCCCAGCGACTTGAAACGCCGGGATGATTTCCAGCAACGACTTCCGAACCGGCACCACGATTCTTCTTGATGGCCAGGTCTGGCGAGTCGTCGAGTTTCTGCATGTGAAGCCAGGTAAAGGTTCAGCTTTCGTGCGCACCAAGCTCAAGGCCGTCCAAAGCGGCAACGTGGTTGAGAAAACTTTCCGGGCCGGCGAAACAATGCCCCAGGCCCAGCTCGAGAAGTCAACCCTGCAGCACACCTATATGGAGGGCGACGATTACGTTTTCATGAACATGGATTCCTTCGAGGAAAGCCGCCTCACGGCAGCCCAGATTGGCGAAGGTCGCAAATACCTCAAGGAGGGCATGGCTGTGAGTGTCATTACTTTTGACGGCAAACCCCTCGAGGTTGAGCTTCCCAACTCCGTTGTTTTGGAAGTCACCCAGACCGATCCCGGCGTCAAGGGCGACACGGCCACCGGCGGCACCAAGCCCGCCATCGTCGAAACCGGAGCCCAGGTGATGGTGCCGCTGTTCATCACGATCGGCGAGAAAATCAAGATCGACACCCGCAACGACAGCTATCTCGGCAGGGAGTCCTGATTCCATGCAGCTCGACCACGACCAGCTCCGGGAACTGCTGACTTTCCTGGGCGAGAGCGATATCCAGGAGTTGCGTCTCGAGGGCGAAGACTTTCGCCTGGTGGTGCGTCGCAACCTGCCCGCAGCGGCGCCCACTGCCGAGGCGGCCCCGCCCCTGCCTGTTGTCGCCGCAGCTCCCCTAACCCCTCCGGTCCCGGTCGCCGCCGCCGTCCCTTCGCCGCCGCCCCCCTCCAGCCGCAGCGACCTCCAGCCTCTCACGGCGCCCATGGTGGGCACCTTCTATCGCTCCCCAGCACCCGGTGAGCCCGCCTTTGTGGAACTGGGCAGCCGCATTCAGGCCGGCCAACCCGTCTGCATCCTGGAGGCTATGAAGTTGATGAACGAACTGGAAGCCGACATCAGCGGCGAGGTGGTGGAAATTTTGGTAGAGAGCGGCACCCCCGTTGAATTTGGCCAGGTGCTGATGCGCATTCGACCCGCTTGAGGCGGTTCCTGACGCCTTCGGGTCAGCCCAGCTGCCAGGCTGCCTCAAGGGCGGCCGCCATGCTTTCGGATCTGGCCACTCCCCTACCGGCGATCCCAAAGGCGGTGCCGTGGTCTGGGGAGGTGCGCAGGAACGGCAGCCCCAAAGTGGTGTTCACGGCCGCATCGAAGGCCAGGAGCTTCACTGGGATCAGGCCTTGGTCGTGGTACAAAGCCAGGTAACCGTCTGCCGCCGGTTTGCCACCTCGCCAGGCGGTCGCTGCATCCAGCCAGCAGGTGTCGGGGGGTAGGGGCCCCTCCAGACGCACCTCAGGGTGCTTGTGGTTCCAGCCTGCCAGGCAATCCCGTAACCAGTCTTCCTCTTCTCGCCCCAACCGGCCGGCCTCACCGGCATGGGGGTTGAGGCCCGCCACCACCAGATGGGGCCTCTCGCTGAAGCGCCGGCAGAACGCCAGGAGTCGCTCCAGTTGGGCCCTCACCAGCTCCGGGGTGAGTTGCCGGGGCACTTGGGCCAGGGGGATATGGGTGGTGGCCAGCAAGGTGTTGAGCCGCCAGCCCCCCATGGGCGAGAGGGCGGTGAACAGCATCGAGGCCTGGGGAACGCCACAGAGCTCTGCCAGACGTTCAGTTTGTCCCGGATAGTCATGGCCCGCCAAGTGCCAGCTCGCCTTGGCGATCGGTGCCGTCACCAGAGCATCCGCTGAACCTGCCAGGACCAATTCGGCGGCCCGCGTCAGCCACCGAAAGCTGGCCGCGCCCGTCGCCGCGTCACTGTGGCCGCATCGCACCGCTGCGTCCAGGGGCAGGTTGACGACCTTGAGCTCGGCCGGATCGGCCAGGGGAGCCACCCCCTGATGCTTGAGCTGGACATAGGACTGTTCCAGCCACTGGCGACAGCCCACCAGCGTGATTTCAGCGCCGGGGGGCCAGGGCCGGGCCAGGGCCTTAAGGGTCACTTCGGCGCCGATGCCGGCGGGATCCCCTAGGGCCAGCACCAATCGAGGGGGATTTACGATTGGGTTGAATTGATGGGCAGGGGAGGAATCCATGGTGAGGTGGTTTTTGCTGGCATGTTTGCTGTTGTGGTTGGGGAGGGGGTTTCAGCAGAGCTGGCTAATTGTCCGCTGGGACAAGATGGCCGAGGATCTCCGCATACCCGTTGACAAGTTGGATCCTGAGCAATATCTCAAATGAGGTTGATGCTGGCGCGAAGTCCTTCCCGATAGGAGGGATAGCGCAAGCGGTAGCCCAGGCTGTCGCAGAGGAGTTCGCTGCTGGCACGCCGGTTCTCACTCCAGAAGCTGCGGGCCATGGGACCCATTGTGGCGCTGACGTCCTGCCAGCGCTGCCAGGGTGGCAGCTTGCAGCCCAACAGGTGGGCGGCGAAGCCCAGGGTTTCACTGGAGGGGCAGGGCTCCCGGTCCGCCACGATCACCGTCTGAGGGCGTTCTCCTCCCGGCATCGCCAGGCAGTGCATCAAGGCTCCGACGATGTCGTCCACATGCACTCTGGAGAACACCTGGCCGGGTTTATGAATCAGGCGGGCAGTGCCGTTGCGAAGGTTGTCAAAGGGGGACCGCCCCGGCCCGTAGATGGCCGGCAGCCGAAACACTTGGACCGGCAGGCCACTGCGGCGCCAGGCCTGTTCGCAGGCCAGGCGGGCTTGGCTGCGCTCCAGTCGGGGGCGCAGGGCACTGTCTTCGCGCACCCAATCGCCGCCGTGGTCGCCGTACACCCCCGTGGTGGAGAGGTAGCCGACCCATTGCAAAGGCAGGCTTGCCAGGGTGCCGGTCAGGGTCGCCAGCACGGGATCAGCTCCCTGGGGGTCGGGGGGGATCGTCACCAGCACATGGGTTACCCCTGCCAAGAGGTGCCGCTCCGGAAGGACGCCCTCTTGCGGATCAAAGCGGAGCCAATCGCCGGTCTGCTCCTCTGGTTGGGGGCCGCGGCGGTACGTCAGACGGACCCGTTGCCCGCGGTTGCGCAGGGCTTGGGCGAAGCGGCGGCCGGTGTAGCCAGCGCCCAACACCAGACCCTGTAGGGGCGGCCCATCACCCAGGTTGACAGCCCCATAGGGATGCAGTACATCTGTATTAGTCCCTGAGGATTCCACCGTGACCGTGTTCCTTGGTTCCGCTCCGATCTCTACTGCATCCGCCCCCGCCAGCCGCTCTCGCCGTT
The DNA here is from genome assembly GCA_044233545.1 of Cyanobium sp. Classification (GTDB taxonomy): domain Bacteria; phylum Cyanobacteriota; class Cyanobacteriia; order PCC-6307; family Cyanobiaceae; genus Cyanobium. The sequence goes on along the minus strand of JBIIJV010000071.1, from coordinate 6,263 downwards.
TGGGTCATGGGGCTTGGTTGCAGTCTGCCAGCAGTCGCCCCGGTTCAGGGCCCTGCCCATCCCGTTTCAAGGTGGTGGCGGAATCCTGGAAAGACGCCAATCCCATGGGAGCCCCCCTGGTCTTGGTGGCCTTTCTGGTCTTGGTGGCCCTGTTGCTGGCACCGGAGCGCCCTGAGGCTCAGGAGGCCATCTGCAGGCGCCATGCGGGTGTCGAGGCCTGTCGGGTCTGGTGAACGCTGGGGGAGGGCTGGGCGGTCGGTCGGACCCACTCCAAGAGCCGAAGCGCCAGTTTCATATCTCCTTCACCCCAGGCTCTCAGGGCCATGGCCCGGCGTGGGTCGTAGAAGGACTGGCTGCGGTACCAGATAAAAATCTCCGTATCTCCCTTCTGGCCATTGCAGGACAGGCAGGCGGGCACGCAGTTTTCGGTGACGCTGGACCCGCCGCGACTACGGGGGTGCATGTGATCGATCGATTCCGACCTTTGCCCGCAATAGACGCAGCAATGGTCCGTCAGATCGTGCAGGGATTGGCGCCATCGGCGCACTCGCAGCTTCGGGCAGAGGTCTTCAAGAAACACCCCATCCCTCAGCGGCATGCCTGCTTTGCGATTGGGGAGACTTTGGCAGTGCTTTCCCGCTGTCATTGTGTCCTGGACTGCACTTCCATGGCTTGGCCGAGGCGGCGATCCAGATGCGGCTGGGCCCCACCGGCTTGATTGAGGTGGTCAGCCCCTTCGATGCGGTCACCCAGTCCCAGCTCCGCGCCCTGCGCCCAAGCGGTCGTTGGCTGCCGGCCCGGGGGTGTTGGGAGTTTCCCCTTGAGGCTGCCGTCGCCCTGGAGAACCAGCTGGCGGGGCGCTTCCCGATCACTGACGAGCTGGCCCAATGGCTGCTCTGGCTGCACCAGCCCCTACCACCCCTGCCACCGCATCGCCAGTTGGTACAGGCGGCTGGTTTGGCGGATTCCCTCGCGGATGGGCGGTGTCTGCTGGGGCACCAGCGGTTGGCGGTGCGATGGCTGTTGGCGCGACGCGGCGCCGTGCTTGCCGATGCCATGGGTTTGGGCAAAACGCTCACGGCCCTGGCGGCGGCTCGCGCCATGGTGCGGCTGGCGGACTGCCGGCTGGTGGTGCTGGCCCCGGTGGGCCTCCATCTGCATTGGCGTCAGGAGGCTGCGGCCCTGGGGCTGCGGTTGGAATTGCACAGCTGGGGCCGGATTCCAGCCGCCCTGCCTGGGGCTGGCACGGTGCTGATCGTGGATGAGGCCCATTTCGCCCAGTCCCTGCGGGCTAGGCGTACCCAGGCTTTTCTGCGCCTGGCGCGCCATCCACGCTTGCGGGCCCTGTGGTTGCTTACCGGCACCCCGATGAAAAATGGCCGCCCCGTCCAGCTCTTCCCCCTGCTTGCCGCAATCGGCCATCCCCTTGGCCGTGATCAGCGGGCCTACGAGGAGCGTTATTGCCAAGGCCACTGGCGTGAACAGGGGGGAAGGCGCCTCTGGCAGGCCCAGGGGGCCAGCCAGCTTGACGAACTTCGCCAACTGGTTAGGCCCCTGGTGTTGCACCGCACCAAGGCCCAGTGCCTTGATCTTCCCCCCAAAGAGCGTCTGCACCATGACGTTGACCTGGGGGAGCTTGCCGCCAATCGTTTTGATGCCCAGCTGCAGGCCGTGGTGCAGGCCTATCGGCTGCGGGCGTCCCGGGGCGAAGTGCGCCGTGACGCCGAGGCCTTGGCGGTGTTTACGGCGATGCGGCGCCTTGGCTCCGGCGCCAAGGAAGGGGCCACCATCACCGTGGTGACCGATTTGTTGCGTCGGGGGGAGTCGGTGGTGGTGTTCAGTGCTTTTGTGGCTACGGCCCAGCGGCTGCAAGCTGGGCTTGCCAGCGCCAGTCCCGGGGGGGCCGCCCTGTTGATCGGCGCCGTGCCGCCGGCGCGACGCCAGGGTTTGGTCGAGGGTTTCCAGGGCGGGGCCCAGGGATTGTTGGTCGCCACCTTCGGCACCGGAGGTCTGGGTTTCACCCTGCACCGGGCCCGCCATGTGGTGTTGGTCGAACGCCCCTGGACCCCCGGCGATGCCGAGCAGGCGGAGGATCGCTGCCACCGTCTTGGGATGGCAGCCAGCCTGAGTTGCCACTGGATGCGCTTGGGGGCCACTGACCGCTTGGTGGATGACTTGATCGAGAGCAAGGCCGAGCGCATCAATGCCCTGCTGCGCCCTTCCCAGGAGCGGCAGCGCCGCCAGGCGTTTCCGGCTTTAGTGCGTCAGTGGCTTGAGGACTGGTGAGGCCCCCTGGGGCAGTAGGGCAGTCGGCCAGCCTCAGGGCCAGATCTTGGCGTAGCTGCTGGTCCATTTTGCCGGCGGGCAGGGCCCGGGCCAGGTCTGCGGCCTTGCGGATGTCATGGCAGGCGGCGGCATCCTTATCGGCCAGCGTGAGCAGCAGGAAGCGGTCGTTCAGGGGCCCCGGATCCTTGGGGAAGGCTGCCACCACGGCATCGCAGCGCCGCAGGGCTTCAGGCAGATGGTCCATGTCGATCGTGCCCAGACAATCGGACCGGTTGATGCGGCGCTGGGGGAGGGGTTCTTCGGCGCAGGCCGTCAGCAGGGAAGCGATGACAAGGACCACCAGGGCGAGGAAGCGTTGGGCCTGGCGGCGCTGCGGTGCCCCGTTGGCACGGTTGTTCAACGGGGGTAGGGCATTGCGGCACCGGGAATGGCTGCCCCAGCAGGCGCCCCCGGTGAGCCAGTGCCATCCGGGGTGCCCAGGGCGCCCCTGTTTACCCGGCGGGAATAGAGGTCACCGAGGTAACGGGCACAGTCGGGGAAGGAGGCGGGGTTGTAGACCACGGCTTCGGTGATCAACACGGCGGCCCGTTCCGGGGGTGGCTTGAACACTCCGCTGGTCTGTTTGACCACGCCGTAGGCAGCGGCCCAGCTGACTTCATGGTTATTGCCATTGCTGCGCATGAAGCAATACACCTGGGCGGCTTTGGCGCCTGGGGAATCGATCGCCTGGGCGGGGTTTGCCAGGCTGGCGGCAGCCCCGGCCGAGAGCGCCAGGCCGAGCATTCCTGGCAGCAGGCGGCGGAGGTGGATGGGGGGGACGCGCATCGGCGGGGCGGGATGGACCGGCACAAGCTATCCAGCCAGGCCCATCTGTCCAGCCACTAGGCGGCTGCGAAGGTCTGGGTTTCAGCCGCCCGGTGGCGCCGCGCTCGCCGGCAGCACCAACCGCACGAGCAGCGGCAGCACCAGCAGCACCGTGATCAAGCGCACCGCATGCAGGGCAGCCACGGCAGCCCCCACCCCGAATTCAGCTCCCACCAGGCTCATGCCACTGATGCCCCCCGGCGCGGCTCCCAGCAAGGCCACCACCGGATCAATGCCCAACAGGCGGCTGCACCACAGACCAACCACCACTCCGGTCAGCACCAGGGTCACGGTGATCAAAAGGGCCGGTTTCCACAACATTTTCAATTCGGCCACGGCAGTGCCGGTGAGGCTGGTGCCGATGACGGTGCCAATCGCGATTTCAAGAATGGTGCGAGTGCCCGAGGGCCATTGGGCCGTTTCGAAACGGCCACTCATGCTCAGCAGGGCCGCTCCGATCAGGGCTCCCGCCAGGGGGGCCGCAGGGATGCCCGTTCGCAGGGCCACCAGTCCCCCGGCAACGCCGGCAAGGCCATAGAGCCCAAGCAGCCAGGGAGTCATGGGTTCAGCTATTCAACAAACAGTCAGTCTGGAAGATTCGTTGCCAGCTTGAGCACTTTGCCTTTTTGTGTTGTGATGCGGGTCAGTGTTGACGCGGCGCATCGCCGTTTGGCCATGGCTTCTGCTTCAGTTCCTTCGGTGTCATTCCGCATCAGCCGCCATACAGAAGACTTGGCTATCACCCTGCATGCCCTTTCCCAGCGCCTGGTGGCCTTGGAACAGCGACTGGATTGCCTGGATTCCGAGTTGCATCAAGAGCGCGCCAATGGGGCGGACGCGGAGGATCTGGCCCGGCTCGACAAGGCCGAGTCCCTTTTGCGGGATTGCCGGCAGTTGTTGGCAAATGAATCTGCCGATGGCCTGGCAGCTGGAGGCAGTCCAGGCTTGGCATCGTTCAAGGCTGGGGCGCTTGAGCCTGGTTCGGCTGATGCCAAGGAGAACGTTCGCCAATGGGATGCCGCCTGATTAGCCCCCTAGGGCGGCGCCATGGAGGTCGTGTTGCCACCACTGTTGCTTTAACCATGCCAAAATAACAAGAAAGTGACCATGGCATTCCCTTCCTCCCATTCCGTTGCTTCAGGACCAGGTTCTTCTGCTCCTGTGCGCCATCCAACGGGGAACCCCCGTTGCTCTCTCCAGGCTGAGCGCGATCATCAACTGGAAAAGCTGGAATTTGCCTTGGCCGTTGCCCTCACCCGTGGAGACGCTGAAAGGTCCCTTGCCCTTCGCCAAGCGATCGAAGCCCTGGGCGGGAATGATGAAGAACCAGGCACCTGAAAGGTTTAGCCTGGATTTGTATTGCGCAAACTTTCTGTTAATGGGCCAATGATCCCAAGGAAGCCTTTCGTTGACTAGTCTGTGCCATGAGACAGTCGCTCGCTTCCCCGGGTTCCTATGGTGCTTACCTTGCTTGTAATCGTGACTTGATCGTTCACGCTTTTGGTATCAGCGGCTTGATCGTTTCTCCTTACCCCTAGAAATTCTTGACACCACTTACCCTTTCTCGCCCCGTCTCTGCCGTTCCTGCCCGACTGGAAGTTTCTGCTCAGGCTGGCAAGCAACCAGCATCGCGCAGTTGTGACGAGCGGGGAGACCATCGCCGCCAATTTCTTGACCAGGCGAGTAGCTTTAATCAGCAGGCCCGTCAAGCGGCTGACGAGGGAGATGTATCCGGGGCTGCCCGTCTGATTTTGATGGCCCTTGATTGTGAACGTCGTGCCGGCGGCCTTGGTCTTCAGGTGATGCAGGTGATTAAGCCCCGCTAGGCCGTCCGTTCGATAACCTTTCTCGAATTAACGTGTTGGGTGCTGTACTTAACCCGAAAAGCTGCTGAAGTTGTCGCTGAATTAGCGAGGTGCCCCTAGGGCGCCAGAGTGAACGGCCGCACGGGTAGGCGATCGGAATTGGAAACCTCAGCCCTGTCTTACACCATCGAGTGGGTAACCCTCCGCTGCCCAGCGGCTGAGGCCGCCGCGCAGGTTGGCCACCTGGGGGCGGCCGGCTTTAAGCAACTGCTGGGTGGCCAGGGCCGAGCGGCTGCCTGAATGGCAGACCACCACCAGCGGGCGACCTGTAGAGATTTCGCTGGAGCGGTTCTCGAGTTCAGGCAGGGGGATCAGCAGACTGCCGGCCACGCGGCCGTCGGGTCCGTTGAACTCCTCGACCGAGCGCACATCGAGGATGGTGACTTCGCCCTGATGGGCCGCCACCCAGGCGGGGGTGAGTTCGGGCAGGCCGGCATAGCTGCGGGCCAGGGGCGCCCAGGCGGGCATGGCTGGCGCCTCGCGGGGCTTGCCGGAGCGCATGTTGCCGGGCAAGGCTTCGGCGATCTTGTGGGGATGGGGGAGCTTCAGGTTCTCCATGTGGCCCACGAAATCCCTCTCGCTGGCGTAACCACCCAGGCGTGGGTTGAAGGCCTTCTCCTCAGCCACGGAGGTGACGCCACGGCCGGTGTAATCGTGACCGGGGTAGAGCAGGCAGGACTCCGGCAGCGTCAGCAGTTGTTCGGTGATGGAGGCCCAGAGGGTGTGGGCATTGCCCTGCTGAAAGTCGCAGCGGCCGCAACCACGCACGAGCAGGGCATCACCGCTGAAGGCCATTGATTGGTCGTCGAGCACGAAGCTGAGGCAGCCATTGGTGTGGCCGGGGGTGGCACGCACCTGCAGGGCTCGGCTACCAAAGACAATCGAATCCCCATGGGCCAGGGGCTGGGTGACGTTCTCGGCGCCGGTGGCGGCGGCTAGGCCGATGGCACAGCCGGTGGCTTCATGCATCAGCCAGCTGCCGGTCACGTGATCGGCATGGGCATGGGTGTCGATCGAGGCCACCAGCTCGATGCCCAGTTCGCGGATCAAGGCGAGATCGCGGCCGTGCTGCTCGAAGACCGTGTCGATGATCACGCCCTTGCGGCTGGACACGTCGGCCAACAGATAAGTGAAGGTGCCGGTGTCGGCGTCGAACAGTTGGCGAAAGAGCAGCGAGCCACCACCGGCGGCGGCCGAAAGGGATAGGGCGGGTGCGACGGCCATGGGGGACCAATTGCCAACTGCTAT
>JBIIJV010000265.1:0-3232 GCA_044233545.1 Cyanobium sp. | reverse complement strand
GCTGCAGCAGGTGGAGGCCGACTTTGTTGTCACCACAAGCAGCGACTGGATGCCGCCGCCTCCGAGCAGGACCGGCGCCTCGCCGATGCTGACGCCATCGCCTACATGCAGGAGGGGATGAAGCTCTGCCCCATCTCCCGCAACCTGTCCGATGGGGTGCGTAAGCGCATCGACCTCACCTCCCTGGGCTGAGCCATGAGCGAATCCTTTGATCTGATCGTGCTCGGCGCCGGCTCCGGCGGCCTGGCTGCCGCCAAACGGGCTGCCGTGGAGGTGGGCAACGCAGCCGGTGAGGTGTGCCGCCTCACGGGTGAACGAATCCTGATCGCCGTCAGCGGTCGCCCCCACCGTCCTGAGATCCCCGGCGCCGAACTGGGCTGGGTGAAGCGCTTGCTAGCCAGCGGTAACGTTTCACTTATTGACGTGCGGACTCCTGCTGAGTACCGGGCGGGACACATTGCCGGAGCCATCAACAGACCGTTGAACGATCGCAGCCACCACGTGGCTGCGATGGGGATGCTGACGGGGTGCTGATTGAGGGCAGCGAATTCGGCAGCGCTCACGCCGCCCGATCCTGGCTGCAACGCATCGATTCATCCGCAAAGGATCACCAAGATCGCCAGGCCCTTGCTTCGTTGCTTCCCACACTGAAGGAACAAGCCACCAGGCCGATGAACCCGTCGATCAACCATTCCCTGCGGCTGATCACCCTCTGGATCGCCTGGCTGCTGGCGATGCTCTTCCACGTGGATCTGGGCCTGATGCCCCTGTTCCATGGCCAGTCACCCGAGATCCACAGCCATGTGCAGGAGGGGGCGCTGCCCCTGCTGTTCGGGGCGATGCTCGGCTACTTTCTGCTGCCGCTGATTGCGGTCGTGCTGATCGCCTACGCCGCCACAGCGGTCGGTCCGGCCACGCGCTGGCGGCCTTGGCGGCGGATCCACTTTTGGTTCAGCGTCGTCTATTCAGTCACCAACGTCCCCCATCTCCTCGCCGACATCCTGGTGCCCGATGCCCGCCTCGATCAGATCGTGCTGATGGTGGCCCTCACGGTCTTCGGGTTGCTGATCAATGTGGAGGCCTGGCGCTGGTGGCGGCAGGGAACTGCTCGCTCTGATCGATCGACGTGAGCGTGCCTCCGCCAACGTGAGCCTCGGCCGCTTCGGCAGCATCAGCGCCTCTGCGCTCGGCCTGCCGATCTTCACCCTGGTCATGGGACTGCTGGATGGCTTCAACCCCTGCGCGATGTGGGTGCTGCTGTTTCTGCTCTCGCTGCTGGTTCACTGGCGCGACCGGCGGCGCATGGCCCTGGTGGCCGGCACCTTTGTGTTCGTCAGCGGCGCGTTCAGGTACCAATGTCGACGACGGAATCGAGATTGGAGGTGTGACGATAAACAACCTGAATTGCCTGCGCAACGCTCAACAAGGAGAGCCAGGGCTATCGCCAGTCGAGACCGGGCAGAAAGGGAACGATCGCCGGGGTGGAGGTCATGTAATTCGCATAGTCGCTGTGCATGGAACACAGGCGCTGCTCCTCCCGTCGTGCCTTGAGGCTGAGCACGGTCGCCAGCGCCAGCAGCAGGCCCAGGTGCAGCAGACTGCCGAGGGCCAGCGTCACCCCCAGGGAACAGAGCAGCAGCGACTGGTAGAGGGGATGGCGGCACCGGCCGTAGGCCCCCTCGGTGACCAGCGGCGCTCCGGGCATCGGTTCGGGCAGCGGACTGAGACTGTCCCCGAGGTTCAAGGCCCCCTGGGCGCCGAGGACCAGGCCGATCAGGACAGTGAGCCCGCCGATCAAGCGCAGCGCCAGGGGCCAGTGAATCCCCAGATCCGAGGGCGGAGGCGTTGGCGGCAGCCAGTGGGTGGCGATCAGGATCATCTGCGCCAGCACCCACCACTCGCCGTGGCGGTTGTCCCTCAGCCCCTCCCACGAGAAGCCCCACTTCTGCATTCGTTCGTTCAGTTGGCTCAGCATGATTCGATCTCTGAGGAACAGGGAAAGCGGCGGGGTGGGCTGGCCCAGCTCCCAGTCGTCAGCGCCTTCCTGGTACCGCTGGTCCCAATGGCTCGCATCGGGGCAGAGGGCCTGTTTGTAGGGGCTCATGCATCCAGCTTGCCCTGTTCAAACGCGACATGTGTTGAGCCGCATGGAGGCATTGCCGTACCGCGGCTGGGCAAAGCGGTTGAGCACAATCGGGGGCATGGAACTGCATGCCGATCTGAGCCAGCGCGTGGTGATCGACACCGGCGCCCTCGCCTGGAGCCCATCGCCGATGGCGGGCGTGGAGCGGCGCATGCTCGATCGCCAGGGCGCAGAAGTGGCCCGGGCCACCTCGATCGTGCGCTATGCCCCCGGCAGTTCCTTCGAGTGCCATCGCCATGGCGGCGGCGAGGAAATCCTGGTGCTGGAAGGCACGTTCTCCGATGAGCTGGGGGATTACCTCGCCGGCACCTACCTGCGCAATCCGATCGGCACCAGCCATGCCCCCTTCAGCAATGAAGGCTGCACGCTCCTGGTGAAGCTGCAGCAGATGCACTCGGCCGATCAGCAGCGCGTGGTGATCGACACCCGCACCGCCGAGTGGTTCCAGGGCCTGGTGCCAGGACTGCAGGTGCTGCCGCTGCATGCCTGGGGCTCGGAGCACGTAGCCCTGGTGCGCTGGGCTCCTGGGACGGTGTTTCAGCCCCATGGCCACCCGGGCGGCGAGGAGATCCTGGTGCTCGCTGGCGTGTTCCAGGACGACCAGGGCAGCTATCCGGCCGGCAGCTGGCTGCGCAATCCGCCCGGCAGCGTGCACCGGCCCTGGAGTGAAGCGGGCTGCACCATCTGGGTCAAGACCGGCCACCTACCTGCAACGCTGGGGCCCGATGGCTCAGAAGCGTGAATCCGGAGTCTCCAGGAAGGCTGGTTCTTCTAAGCAGACGCATCAAAGTCTTGGCACTGTGCCCCGGATGGCTGCAGGCGGGCTTGCAGCAGTTTGGGTTTCGGCGGTTCGCCAAGCCAAGTTACGGTATAGACCCGGACCTGTCTGGCTATACCTTCAAAAATACTGTCATCCGCAGGACGCGGCTGTCAAAACGGAGAGGGTGTCCTCTTAACTCAAGCCCAGAAGCCCTATGGCAACTGGGTTTGCGGCGGGGGCTAACTCTCCTACACCAACATTTACACCAACATTTTTTCGATGCTGGCTGCCGTGCGGAAGGGCTTCAGTCAAGGCCCGTTGTAGGGATC
>JBIIJV010000266.1:0-3232 GCA_044233545.1 Cyanobium sp. | reverse complement strand
CGGAGCCGGTGCCCCATCGCCCAGGTGGCTGCGGTGGCCGTCCACAAACTCGAAGTCGTGGCGGAACATGCCGATCAGGTGCTCCTCCAGGCCCATCATCAGCGGATGCACCCAGGAATCGAAGATCACATTGGCCCCCTCCCAACCCATCTGGGGGGAATAGCGGGCCGGCACATCCTGCACATGCAAAGGCGAGCTGATCACCGCGCAGGGAATCCCCAGGCGCTTGGCGCTATGGCGCTCCATCTGGGTGCCAAGCACCAGCTCGGGGGCCGCTGCGGCCATTGCCTTTTCCACCGCCAGGTAGTCGTCGCTGATCAGGGCTTCCAGCCCCAGCTCCTTAGCGGCGGCCCGTACCTCGCGGGCTTGCTCACGGCTGTAGGTGCCCAGGCCCACCACCTCAAAACCAAGCTCCTGGCTGGCGATGCGGGCGGCAGCCAGGGCGTGGGTGGCGTCGGCAAAGATGAACACCCGCTTGCCGGTGAGGTAAGTGGAATCGACGGAACGGGAATACCAGGGCAGCCGGGATTCGGCTTCGTTCGCTGCCCCGATTTCCACCCCCAAAAGCTCGCTGATTTCCTTGAGGAAGTCGCCGGTGGCGCCGATGCCAATCGGCACCGTTTTGACCGTTGCCATGCCGAAACTGCGCTCCAGCCAGCCGCAGACCGTGCCAGCCACCTCCGCATAGAGGCAGACATTGGCATCCGCCTCAGGTAACCGCATCAGGTCTGCGGGCCTGGCCCCCAGCGGCGCCACCACACTGACATCAATGCCATGGCTGGCCAATAATTTGCTGACTTCCTGCACGTCATCTCGGCAACGGAAGCCCAGCAGGCTGGGTCCCAGCAGGTTTACCCTCGGTCGCCGCCCCTCTTGGCGCCAGCGTTGCGGCGAGGGTTTGGCGAATCCCGGCGCCGGCATTTGATCTTTCAGCAGGCCCCGCACCAATTGGTAGAAGCTTTCGGCGGCACCCCAGTTTTCTTTTTTGGAATAGGCGGGCAGCTCCAGGCTCACAACCGGCACCCCGCCCAGGTCCATGCCATGGGCCAGGGATCCGGGTTGGTCCTGGATCAATTCAGCGGTGCAGCTCTCGCCCACCAACAGGGCTTCAGGCTGGAAACGATCGACGGCGGCCTTGATCGTGCGCTTGACCAGCTCGGCCGTATCGCCGCCCAGGTCCCGGGCCTGGAAGGTGGTGTAGGTGACAGGGGGGCGGCGGTTGCGCCGTTCGATCATCGTGAACAGCAGATCGGCGTAGGTGTCGCCCTGGGGGGCGTGCAGCACGTAGTGCACCCCTTCCATCGAACTGGCGATGCGCATGGCGCCCACATGGGGCGGGCCTTCGTAGGTCCAGAGGGTCAGTTCCATGGGGCCGGTGGGTGATCGGGGAAAAAAGGTTGGATCGGGAGATCAGAATGGCGGGCTCAAAAGAGCAAGCTCAAACGCACAGCCTCAGACGAGCATGCTCAGACAAGCAGGCTCAGACGAGCAAGCTCAGATTGCAGGTCAAACAAAGGAGAGCAGCTGGCGGCGATGCAAGGGCCGGGCGAACAATTCGGCCAGCTCACCGGCCTGGTCGCAGCCGTGGATGGGGCTGAACACCAGTTCGATCGACCACTTGGTGGCGATGCCCTCCGCTTCGAGGGGATTGGCCAACCCAAGACCGCAGACCACCAGATCGGGTCGCTCGGCCCGGACCCGCTCCAGCTGTTTCTCCACATCCTGGCCCTCGCTGAGGCGGGTGCCGGCCGGCAGCAAGGCCATTTCGGCGGCCATCAGTTGGCGATCCAGGTAGGGGGTGCCCACCTCCACCAGCTCCATGCCGCATTCGCGGGCCAGGAAGCGAGCCAGGGGGATTTCCATCTGGGAGTCGGGCAACAGGAACAGGCGGCGACCCTCCAGCTCGCGGCGGTGGGGTTCGAGGGCGCGGCGTCCGCGAATCTCCAGCGGATCGAGCACGGCGGCGACAGCCGCGGGGGCCAGGCCGAAGGCCGCCGCCGCCGCTTCCATCCAGAGACGGCTTCCCTCCACCCCAAACGGATAGGGGCTTTCGATCAGCTTGGCGCCCCGGTGCACCAGCGCCCGAGCGGTGCCACTCAAGAAGGGTTGGGCCAGCAACAGGCGGGTGCCAGCACCCACCGGCGGCAGCTCGGTGGAGCGCCGCGGCGGCAGGCTGCGCACCCGGGGCACCCCCATCCGCTCAAACAACAGCCGAAAACGATCTTCGACCGCATCGGCCAGGGTGCCAACAATCAGCAATTGATCTTCGTCGCTGCTCGGCATCAGCGGCAGCATCGCCATCAGGGCGTGGTCTTCCCCCTGGGTGAAGGTGGTTTCGATACCACTACCTGAATAATTCAGCACCCGCACCCGGCCCGCCAGCTGGGTACTAAGCCGTTCGGCGGCCCGTTGCAGATCGAGCTTGATCACCTCGCTGGGGCAGGAGCCCACCAGAAAAAGGGTGCGGATCTCGGGGCGGCGCTCCAGCAACTCCCGCACCAACCGGTCCAGTTCTTCGTTGGCATCGGCCAGGCCGGCCAAATCCTTTTCCCCCAGGATCGCCGTGCCGAAGCGGGGTTCGGCAAAGATCATCACCCCCGCCGCGCTCTGGATCAGGTGGGCACAGGTGCGGGAGCCCACCACCAGGAAAAAGGCGTCAGGCATGCGGCGATGCAGCCAGACGATCGAGGTAAGCCCGCAAAAAACCTCACGCTGGCCGCTTTGCTTGAGCACCTCAGGCAGCGCGGGATCGGCGCTGATGGGTGGGGCGACCATGGGATGTTGAGCATTTCACCCCAGGCTTAGCGAGGCTGATCCCTTGCTTGGGGGATGGCTTTACAACTGTTGGGGGAAAGGGCCGGCGCGGGTCGGCTGGCGTCAGCATCGGCTGACTTGAGGGTCGGCGGACCCAAGGGTCGGATGACCCAAGGGTCAGCGGACCCAAGGCTCTGCTCGCGTCAGGGTGGAGCCGGGGCATCACGGCAAAGGGCTTGGAAATACAACCAGCGCCCCAGGGTGGTTAAGGGCATCAACACATAGGTGATTGGATTGGGAGTGACAATAATCAGACTGCAATTCCAGCCAGCCTGCCGCACGATTTCGTTGGCCACAAAAGCCGCGCCCATACCTCCCACCGGATTGAGATTGGAGCGAAAGGGGCCCAACACCAGGCGGCGAATCCGCAGCCCTGGAAAACCAGATTCCTTATCTGCACGCTCCAGCACAGGGGCCC
>JBIIJV010000070.1:0-12901 GCA_044233545.1 Cyanobium sp. | reverse complement strand
CGGCCACCAAGCCGTCACCAACACGCTCACAGGCATCGGCACCGGCGCGGACGGCGGCATTCACGGCACCGGTTTCGCCACGAACCAACACGGTGACGTAGCCACCACCGACGAATTCACGACCGATCAGGCGCACTTCGGCTGCCTTGGTCATGGCATCAGCGGCTTCAATGGCCGGCACCAGACCTCGGGTTTCAATCATGCCGAGGGCAATGCCCATGGTTTCGTTTGCCATTACCTGCTCCTGGAGGAAAGGGTGGAATGTTCGTGTGCAACCCTGCTCCGCCACCTTGCCCCGCGTCAAGCAATTTGGTACGAGGGCCCCATCAAGGTTCCCAGGACCTCTAATAAGCTTAGCTTATGAAAAGCCTGTCAATCGCAAAGAAATGCTTGCGCCCAAAGGGTTTTCCAGCGCACATCGTTCAAAAACGTTCGGCACTTGAGACGAAGCCGACGCCGCCGAAACGCCTCATAATCGGATTTATCTGCTGGCGCAGGGGCTCCAGCTGGCTGGCATCGCAGAACACGACGATGTGAGCATTGGCCCCCAAGCCACTGAAATCCATGGCCTCAGAGATCTCCCCCCCCTCGCCCGAGCCGGTGACGTGTCGCATGACGGACCAGCCTGGGGCACCTGCCTGGCGGAGGGCAAGGCAGACCCGCTCCACTTCCCGTTCACTAACAAAAAGATCAATGCGTTGCATTTTTGATTAAGTAGAGAAGTAAAAACTAAATTTAGCGGGCTGGGATGAAGCGCTGTACAAGGCTGAGATACAGGGGAATACCCACCACAACATTGAATGGGAAGGTGAGTCCTAGGGCGGTTGAGATATAAAGACTCGGATTGGCCTCAGGCACGGTCATGCGCATGGCAGCCGGCACGGCGATATAGGAAGCGCTGGCACAAAGCACCATAAACAGCAAGGCATCCCCCTGGGGCAACCCCAACAGGCGAGAGATCCCCAGTCCCAACATGGCGTTGACCAGGGGTGCCAACACGGCAAAACCGATCAGAAAGGAGCCGACCTTACGTAAATCCTGAAGACGCTGGGCAGCTACAAGGCCCATATCAAGAAGAAAGAAGCAAAGCGCCCCATAGAAGAGCTTTTCAGTGAAAGGGACCATTTTTTCGACGCCCGCTGCACTAAAAGAACCAACAAGAGCACCAATAACGAGGCTGCCGATCAACAAAAATACCGAGCCATTCAGAAAGGCTTCCCTCAATACTTCCCGCCAAAGGAGGGTTTGTGACTCTCCGCCTTTATCGGAATACAGCTTGGCCAAGATCACACCCACAACGATGGCTGGTGATTCCATAAGCGCCAAGGCAGCCACCATAAAACCATCAAAATCAAGTTGCAAAACGTTCAAAAAACTCTCGGCCGTGATGAAGGTCACAGCACTAATTGAGCCATAAGATGCCGCCACCGCCGCCGCATTGGCGGCATCAAGCTTGAGGCGTAAAATATAGAAACAGAGCAAAGGCACCGCCAGTGCCATAAAAATAGCGGCACCAATCGTAAGCAACACTTCCGAACCTAGACCGCTATCTGCGAGCTCAATGCCCCCTTTGAAGCCAATCGCCATCAACAAATAGAGCGAGAAGAGCTTGGGCAATGGCGAAGGGATATCTAAATCGGACTTGAACAGAACGGCAAGCACCCCGAGGAAAAAGAATAAAACCGGCGGCGATAACAGGTTCTGAAGCACAAGACTTGACTGCATCCTTTGGCCTCCTCGCTTTCGTAACTGCGAGCAAGCTAGAGGCACAACTCGCCCCCAGGTCAGGAGGTACACAAAGTTCGGGCCAAAGGCGACAGACCGTGATGGATTTCCTTAAGGTCCTCCCTGAGGCAGGAACCCTGGTGTTTGCCGGGGGTGGAATGTTCAACCCGTCCCTGCCTCACCCCATTCAAAAGTCAGGGCAATCGCTCTGGGAGAATGGGTGTTTGCCGGCCCCGCTTGCCCCCTCGCCCCATGCCCGTGCTGGTGGTTGCCAGCGGCAATCCCCACAAAGTTGCCGAGATCGCCTCCATGCTTGCGCTTGTCAACCTGGAGGTGCGCCAGCAACCTGACGGTCTCGAGATAGAAGAGACGGGCAGCACCTACGCAGCTAATGCACGGCTCAAGGCGGAGACGGTGGCGCGCCTCACCGGGCAATGGGCCCTGGGCGATGATTCTGGCCTGGAGGTGGATGAGCTCGGTGGCGCCCCCGGTCTCTACTCAGCCAGGTATGCCCCCACGGATGCCCAGCGCATCGCCCGCCTGCTGGGCGAACTGGGGGATTCCCCCTATCGCGGCGGCCGCTTTATCAGCGCCATGGCCCTCGCCGATCCCCAAGGCCAAACGCGCCTGGAGGGCTGGGGTCTTTGCTATGGAACCATCTTGAGTCAACCCAGGGGCCAAGGGGGTGGCTACGACCCGATTTTCTGGGTACGGGAAGCGGGCTGCACCTATGCGGAGATGACACCCCATCTCAAAGCCCGCCTGGGTAGCCGCGGCAAAGCCGCCCGCGAATTGGCGCCGGGGCTGCGGCAGTTGCTCGGTTTGGATTGACTGGGGCATAGAAATGTCCTTGACCTTCGCCCCCGTCCCCATGGCCCCGACCCCATCTGCCGTCACCCAGGCCGCCATCGCCCTGGGCAGCAACATCGGTGACTCGGCCGCCATCTTGAAGAACGCCCTCAAGGCCCTTGACCAACATCCCCAGGTCAGCCTTGTCAGCCATTCCAGCTGGTATCGCACCGTGCCGGTTGGACCCGCCCAGGATGACTTCGTCAACGGCTGCGCCCTGCTGGAGACCGAACTGGCCGCTGAAGCGTTGCTGCAGTTGCTCCTGAGTACGGAACAAGACTTTGGCCGCGTCCGCCTGGAGCACTGGGGGCCCCGCAGCCTTGATCTGGATTTGATTCTGTATGGCGACCAAGTGATTGCCAGCGAACGGCTGCAGGTGCCCCACCCCCGATTGGCGGAGCGCTCCTTTGTGCTGACGCCCCTGGCCGAAATCGCGCCCCAATGGATCGAACCCACCAGTGGCAAGACCATCAGCGAGCTGGCGAGCCTGCTTGGTAAGGCGGGAATTCTAGAGCGAATCGCTTGAGCAGAACAAAACCGGCAAAGAGACTATCAACAATAATCAGCAACTATATTGCGCTCGATACAATCACTCACCAGCCGTTCCGTAAAATTGTTAAGCGGATAGCCAAGGGCTTGTTGAGGTGGCACCCAGGCCCACTCGACGATTTCTTCATTAGGCACCACCTGAGTACTGGCGGAAAAAGCATAATAATTGACCAGGACAAAATGGGCGGGGACATGGAACTGGGAATCCAGAATCGCCTCTTGCAGCAGGGCGAAACGCACCTGCTGCAGATCAAGGGCCACCTCCTCGCGAAACTCCCTCAGCAGCGCCTCCTCGAGGCTTTCGCCCCAATCGAGCTTGCCACCGGGCACGCCCCAGGTGCCGCGCCACTTGGTCGTGCGCACGATCAACACCTCGGCATTGGGGTTCACCACCAAGGCCCCAACGGTGCAAAGGGGGCGGGGCGGGGGAAGGGGCTGGTTCAAGCGTTGATCTGGCCGACGGCCCGCATGGCAGCGGCGGCAGCCTCGTCGATATCCCCTTCCTTGCCGGCCAGGGTCAGGCGACCAAAGGCCCCCACCGCTTTGACATCAACCACGGTGATATTGGAGGCTTTTTCAGCCTCATTGGCGGCAATCAAGACATAACCAGCCGGTTCCGTTTCCAAGATAAACATGCTCATACCTGCTTGAATCATCGAACCGCGGCGGTTGAGACGGTTGATCAATACGGCGTGGTCAGGGGTAATTGAATAGATGATTTCTGTCCAAGTAACTTCGCAGCGACTGCGCTGCTCGATGCTACTGCCAATCGCTTCGAGCACCACCTCACCGGAATGGAGCACATTGCTCTGGTCGCGGTGATACATGGCCAGGGAGCCAAAGGCCCGCTCCACCACCATTTGGCCCAAGCGCACGGTGCTGGCCTTGAGGGCGATGTCGGTGACCCGGTGGACCGCCATGCCGGGGGAGACTTCCAGCCAGAGACATGCGTCACCGGGAATCGGCAGGAACCCCTGGGAAACGGTGCCCATGTAGGCCGCCAGTTGGGGCTGCAGGGAATCCAGAAAAACGTATGTGCGCAGTTCGATGGACTGCACATGGCTGTTCAGGCGCAGCCGGTAGCCGTCGGTGTCGGTGGTGATGACACAACTGGCGCCACTGTCCCCTTGAATGCCGCTGACGTCGGTGCCGGTGATCGCAGGCCGACCCAGTTGCAGTGATTCGCGGCGACTAGGGGCGCGGTTCTCGCTGCTCTGGGGGAGCGAAAGGCCGCTGGAGCGGCGGGGGCGGTTGCTTGAAGCGGTCACGGCACTCTCATGGGGCGTTCACAGCAACCGAGCCCATGCGTCGGGGGCGATCCTACGGGTCCACGGTGCTGGGCCCCCCACATTTGGGCCGCTTTGGTGCCTGCAGCGACAGCCCAAGCATCAGCTCTCGCTATTAAAGAGATCATCACGGCCAATCAACCCATGCTCACCCCCAGCACGCGTCTTCGGCTCCAGGCCATTCTCGATCGCATCGGCGCCGATCAACCCGTAACGCTTCAGGAGCGGATTTATGTGCAGAAGTTCGCCGATCGCGACCAGGGCGTGGCGGGTTGGTTGCTGAAAGCCAGGCGTCGCCAACAACAACAAACTCCCGCCGATGGGGTGGATCAGCTCTTGAGCGACCTGAACCTGGGCACGGCGGATCCAGATCGGACATTCCGCCGCGGCGACGACCTCGAAGGTTGGTTTGGCGGAGCGCCAAGCTGGGTGCGCCGTAGTTAAGGAAAGGGCGTTAGGGAATTGGCGTTAAGTCATGGGCGTTAAGTGATTGGACTTGCCGCCCGTGAATCAGCCGGTACCGTCCGTCCAGTTACGCAATGACGTTATGGCTCGCCGCCCCATGGAAGCCGCCCCGGGCCTAAATCTCCACCCCGACAAGGAAGCTTCGGTGTTGCCGGAATGGATGGCCCAGGTGGCCCATGGCGTCCAGCCGGATCAAGCCCTGGCCTTGATCGGCTTGGGGTTGATCGGACGGCTTGGGGCCGAAAACCAGGGCCCCTGGATCTGGAACGGAGAGGAAGACGCTGGCAGCGCCGACCTGAGCGCGCTACGCCAGCGGTTGGAATTGGTGGACCTGGCCCTGCGCACCGCCGCGCCGCTGAGTACGGCGGAAGTAACCCAATTATTGGGGGCCCGTCCAGGGGCTGCGGTCGTCGAGCGGGGCGGATTGGTGGCCCGCCGTTGCGGCCGCAACGTCTGGAAACTGAGTCGCAGCGAACAGCCGCAGCAGCAGCCCAGTGGTTCGTTTCAAGAGAGTTGGCGCCGGCGCCTTTGATAGACCTGATGATTGCTATAGATCATCCCTGACCAGCATCAGAATCAGCATCAAGCTAAGGCCGGGCTGTTAAGTCGCAATCTCGCCATCCTTGGGGTTTACGTGGCTGCCGTCGCAGAACGGTTTGTTACCGCTTTGGCCACAGTTCCACAAGCGGAAGGTTTTGGCATTTTCCAACTTTAGTATGTAAGGCGCCACCCCCAAGCCCTTGTGGGAGCCGTCACAGAAAACACCAATTTGGCTTCGACCACAAACACCTGGCGCGACAGCGGCTGGCCCAGTTCGGGATCGCCCACAGCACCCTGGAGGTGCAGGAAGGTGAGCCTGGAGCCAATTAGGCCGCCATTGGGTTAACGGCATTAGCTGATGGGCCATGCCCGTCAGTGCGGGAGATACCTACCTGGGCGCTCAAGACTGGGCCGCTTTGGGGCGACCACAGTCTTCCCAACCCTGCAGCAGGGTCGTCAATTCCTGCCGCAAGGCCTCCAGGCCCGTCAGGCGCCCTTGGATTTCGTCGCGCTTTTCCTGGATCAGGCGGCGCAAGGAATCACAACTACAGACTCCCACCCGGCGGGCCGCCAGAATCGCTTTGATGTCGACCAGGGGAATTTCCAGGGCCTTGAGGGTGCGAATCAAAGACAGTTCGGCGTAGACCTCCTGATCGAATAAGCGGTAGCGGCCTTCGCTGCGACTACTGGGGAGAATCAAGCCTTCATCGCTGTAAAAGCGAATCGTTTTGACTGGCAAGCCCGAGCGCTTGGCCACCTCGCCGATGCGCAGCCCAGCCGGGGCCTTGGCCGTCGCGGCTGGGACCCCAAAAGGGGCGCCAGGAGGCGCGGCTGGGACCATGGCAGGACTCTCCAGTTGCTGGAGATCAAGCCTAGGGCTGGGGGTCGGCGGCCAGCAAGGCCTCGACGCTGGCCACCTTGTCCTCCAGGGCCTGGTCGTGATCGGTGCGGCTGTTGATGTGGACCGAAGTGAACAGGCGCGGACAGCCCATGGCGTGCAGGGCCTGGTGACAGGCCTCAATGGCCGCGAACACGGGGGCCCATTCCCCCTCGATGGCCGTGCCATTGGCGTGCAGCCGGATCTTGAGACCGGCGGCGCTTAGAACCCGTTCGCAAGTGGCGACGTAGGGCGCCAAATGCACTCCCACACCGACTGGAACCACACAGAGATCGACGATCACTTTCATTGGCTTGTGGTAATAATCCCCCCCATTATTCGCCATCGGAGCGGTTCGCTGGCAGGGGTGGTGGCACTTAAGGAGTGAACGATGCCCCCCTGGGGCGCTCTGCCATGGCCACCCCCAATCGCCAGCGGGCCCCACGCCCAGCTCGCGCCGAGGACACCCTTGTCGCTGCCCTGATCGCCCAGATGGAAGCCGGCACCACCCCTTGGCGCCGTCCCTGGGACCCCCGGGGTGGCGGCCACCACGTCAATCTGCTTAGCGGCCGGCCCTACCGAGGTGCCAACCCGATCCTGCTGAGCCTCGGTCTGCACCGCCGCGGATCGACGCTGCCCTACTGGTGTGGCTTCGTGGAGGCCCAACGCCTGGGCCTGGCACCACGGCGCGGCAGTCGGGGGGTTGCCATCCTCAGGCCCGTGGGGCAAGGGCGCCCGGCCGGGGAGTCGGACGGGCCCGGGGACAACAGCTCCCTTAATTCAGCCCAAGGCCCCGGGATCCAGCCGGCTTCTGGGGCTGCCAGCGCTGACTCAAACACCACTGACTTCGCCAAGGTTGATTCCCACCCGTCTGGGGCCCCGGCCTGGGTGCGCTATCGCCCCGTCACCGTCTTCAATGCCGCCGACCTGGAGGGGGAAACGGGGGCCAAGGATCGCCTGTGGCGATTGATCGAGCAGCGCCGCGCCATGGCGTTCCAGCAGCAGCGACCCGAGGTCGAACGGCTTGCCGCCGCCGCAGCAATCCTGGGCCATTGGCCCGTGCCCGTTAGCCATGGTGGCGACCAGGCCTGTTATCTGCCCCAGAGCGATCGGATCCTGCTGCCCCACCGCCAAGCCTTCCATTCGGACGCCGCGCTCTATGCCACCTGGGCCCATGAAGCGCTGCACAGCACCGGCCATCCAACCCGCCTGGGGCGCAACCTGGCTGGGACCTTCGGCAGCGACGCCTATGCCCGCGAAGAGCTGGTGGCCGAGCTGGGGGCGGTGCTGCTGGGAGATCGATTGGAAATCGGCAGCCCCGTCCAAAACCATGCCGCCTACCTGCAGCATTGGATCACCTTGCTGAAAACAACGCCGGCGTTGCTTTTGCGGCTGCTAGGCGAGGCGCGCCAGGCGGCGGATTTGATCTACCCGGAGCAGGCCAGCGAAGCGAACGCCCCCAACCAAGGGGAGGAGAGCGATTAGCCAAGCAAGCAGCCAAGCGGTCAGGCACGCCGGCAAGCAGCAACTAGACCACCGGGGACCCATAGCTGAATCCCAGGACCAGGGAACTGGAAACCGGTCTTGGGATCCGAGGCGGCCCTCAGCCGAGCAACAATTGCACCAGGGCGCCCAGTTGGCCCACGATCCCTTTGCCGCTGACGGCCTCGCCGATCAAGGCGGCGAGGAAGCCAAGCATCGCCACCCGACCGTTGAGTAGCTCCACCGCCGCCAAGGCGCCTTGGTTCCAGGGGCGTTGGCTGGTGAGGCCCTCTCCGAATCTTTCAACCGGCTCATATAGGTATGGCTTGTCTGGGGTGTCTGGGGTCACAGGGGTGCTTCGGCTAGGGCGCACCCTAAAACGAAGTAACCAGGAGCCTCCACCTGACTATCCCGCAAACGGAGGCGTCAGGACCTGCGCTGGCTTGACGCCATGGTGCAACACCACATCGACGCACTGCTGATGGCCCAGGCGGCGCCGCAGCCGCCGGCTCCAGCCCAGCGCCGCCGCCGCGCCAGCCAGGGGCAGGGGGCCTGGAACCGGGGCGAACTGCAGGGCGCCAATGTTGCGCAGGCCCTGGCGAGTGCGGGGATTGCCCAGCACATCGACGCTGATCACACTGCCATCAATGGGGCTCAGCAATTGGTTAGCGCCATCGGCATTGGCGATTTGGTCAATCAGGGGGCCAGTGGAGTTGGGGTAGGCGCCATTAGGTAAGGGCAGATAGGCTGTGGTGCCACCACCGAAGTCTTCAAGCACCAGAGGCAAGCCCGCAGTGAGCAGGTCGGGATTACCCAAGAGAGTTTTAAGGCTCGCCGCGCTCTGGTTGGGGGTGGGTTGGATCCAGACCGAATCCAGGGCGACGATGTCGCCGCCGGAGGCGAAGCCGAGAGCAGCTTCTGAATAGGAGTCCATGCCCGTAGGAATCAGGTCCGTGTTTAAGAGTGAGACAAGACTCTGCTTGAGTGTGATCGTGCCGCCGTTAAAAGCTGTGAGCGGCTTACCGGCGCAGTCGTAGGGATTATTGATGCAATAGGCGGAGCTGTGGTCAGTACTGTCAATGGCGTCCTGAAGAATCGAGGAGGCGGTGATGTTGAGTTCACCGCCAGAAAACGCCTGCAGACGCTGAATATCGGAATTCTGGGCATCTACCGAGACCAGGCTATTTACCAGATTCAGGACCCCAGCCTTGGCATCATCATTGATCGAGAGTCCACCGGATTGGGTGATGATCGAGGACACCACATTGGCCACACCACCACTCCAGACCACGGCCCCGGCGGCGCTGGCCGCACGGTTGATGGTGCTGCCAACCATGTTCAAATTGGCGTTGCTGCCAGCAATTGCCCCACTCCAGGCCGCCCCGATGGAATCGAGCTCAGGGTTGATGCGATCCAGCATCACGTTGGTGAGATTGAGCACCGAGTTATCGAGGGCCTCAAACACCGAGCGACCTGCGGAGCCGTAGCTCACGGTGTTGCGGGCCGTTGCCCCGGTGAGGGTGGCGGTGGCGCCATTGCCGAGCTGGAGATAGCCATTGAGGCCATCAATGCCGAGCTGGTCGATGCTGACGTCAATGCCCCCTGTCACCTTTGCAAAGGAAAAGGCCTGCTGGGTCAAGAAATCCGTCCCCAACGGCGGACCCTTGTAGACGTCCACGTTGAATTTGTCGTAAAGGGTGCCACCGCTGCTGATAAAACTAGGGTTACCCACCAATGTGGCCCCACGGCCATTGATCGCCAGATTGTCACTGATCGTGGATAGCCAGCCGCCACTTTCGGCCGTGGCAGCATCGACATCGATGGCCAGGCCGGCAGTGATATCAATGGTGTCGAGTCCAGGATTGGCATTGGCCTGGGCCAGGGCCCAGGCGAAGCTGTTGACAACTGCACTGTTGCCCCAGCTGGACTGGTTGACCTGATAGGTAATGGCCCGTGCTGCCCCCGTTGTCCCAAGACTGGCCGCTCCGGCGAGGACGAGGGCGATCCAGAAGAGGGGATCTTGGCGGGACCAAACCATTGAATTAGAAAATTGAAATGAAGGCTAAATGTAGCATTCAGCTTGTACTGTTACAACTGTTACAAATATTGCAACTGTGGCAAGCTGTGTGGTAAAATAAGCGAAATTATGACCCACAAATGCTTATCCATTACAACTTTGCCACCAGAAATCGGCCGCAAAGAATGGCGGAAGCGATAGGCACGATCATCGCTTTATCCGCCGACCAAAATTACACCATAGGGCTAACGATAGACGATGATGATTCAACCACATTGAACTCACATCAGTTGGTCGACGTACTGCAATCAGAGCAGATCAAGGTCAACCCTGGCCGATCCAGCTCCAAGGTGCATGCAATCAACAGGGGGATGGCCGGTTGGAGCGGCGATATTGTGGTGAACATGTCGGATGATATGCGATTCATTAAACGGGGATTTGACGGGGATATCATTCAAGCCTTTCAAGGAGAAAGGGATCAATTCATCCATTTTCCCGATGGGCACGTCAATCAAGTATTACCAACAATGTCGATTATGGACCGCAGTTACCATGAAAGATTTAACTATATTTATCACCCTGACTATAAATCCCTATGGTGTGACAATGAAGCCATGGATGTGGCCCAGCAACTGGGACGCTACAAATATATCGACCTGCAAATCTTCAGCCACGAACACCCTGCCTGGACCGGCGAGCCCGCCGACGCCTTGTTAATGCACACCGAATCGTTTTTTGAAATCGATCAAGAAACCTATCAACGACGATCGAAGTTAAGATTTCCAATCTAATCCTGCCCAACGGCCTCCAGCAAATCCTCAAGAATGGGAGGTGGCCGATGCAGTCAGGGGAATAGGACAAGTGATCGGGGCAAGTATTCAGCGAGGCGGCCTGCGGCAACTGCTGTATCAGCTAGCGGAATCATCCTTGGCTGGCCAGCAGCCCCCGCAGACCTTCGCTGTAGAGAATCGCCGTGCAGAGGACAGCCGCGGCCCAGCAGAGACTGCGCAAGGGGGGCAGGTTGGCGATATAGGCCCCGATGTAGCCGAGCCGCAGCAAAGGGTGCAACCAGGCAGCCGCCACCGCCAAGGCGGCGGTGGGTGAGCCGGCGGCGGCGGCGATCAGGGCCAGCAAGCAGGCGGGCGCATGCAGGCCAAAGGCCTCAAAACTGTTCTGGTGGGCCCAATTGGCCCGTTTACCCCAGGCGGGCAGCCGCTCAAACATGGCCCGCGGCGCCGCCAGATCAGCAGGCACGAAGTCCGCCTGGGAGCGGGCGGCCCCCAGGGGGATCAGGCTGACAAACACCACCCCCGCCGAAAGGACCAGGGACCAGGCGAAGGCAGGATGGGACATGGTGGCGGCAACGCCGCGGCAGCGGCAGGGGTCAAGCTCTTTTCTAGGCTGCGGCAGCGCCGCATCGAGAGTTCCAGGCCATGGCTGACAGCTTCAGTTTTGATGTGGTTTCCGATTTCGACCGCCAGGAGCTGGTCAATGCCCTCGACCAGGTGCGGCGGGAGTTGGTGCAGCGCTACGACCTCAAGGACAGCAACACCGAGATCGATCTGCAGGATGACGCCATCACCATCACCACCGCCAGCGACATGACCTTGGAGGCGGTGCTCGATGTGTTGCGGCAAAAGGCCACCAAACGCAACCTGTCGCTGAAGATTTTTGATGTGCAGAATGCCGAGCCGGTGGGGGGCAACCGGGTGCAACAGGTGGTGAAGCTGCGCAAGGGCCTCAGCCAGGAGCTGGCCAAAAAGCTCTCCAAACAGGTGCGAGACAACATCAAGAAAGTGACAGTGGCCATTCAGGGCGACAGCCTGCGGGTCACCGGCAAAAACAAGGACGACCTGCAACAGGTGATCCAGTTGCTTAAAGCCGAGGATCTAGAAGTGCCGTTGCAATTTGAGAATTATCGTTGAGTTTGGGTCGGTTGAGTTTGGGGTTAGTTGAGTTTGGGCTGATTGATTCAGGGTCTTGGCTTGGCTTGGTGCGACTAGCTGTTCGCCCCAATTGGCCCCAATGGCTTGGCTTGGCTCTCTGCTTGAGCATCGTCGTCCCTGGGGGAGGGGATGGGGGCTGAGCTCAGCTTAATGACGGTCTCAGAGTCCTTGCAGCCAGGCTAAATTTGTATCAGCTTCAAGGCCCCAACCATGAATCAGCCCACCGAACGTTTTCTGCTGCTCGCCAGCGCCACCGCTGGGGCGGCGTTTTGCCTGATCGGCGCCCCCGCCCGGGCGGCGGCCCTGCCCCCCTGCCCTGACTTGAATCGGCTCGAGGCCCCCTGCGAGCGGCCCCACCCTCCCTGCCTACCTGCGGAAGCCCCCTGCAACCGCTAATCGTCCTGGGCGGGTTCACGCCCGCAACTTCACACTCCGTTACGCGATGATGGCAAGGCCGTGGCAGCGCGGCCCCCGCTGTTTTGCGCAACGATGACCCTCACCCCTGGCCGTACCCCGGCTGCAGCACCCCAATTCCCCACTGATTCCGGCCCCATCCGGGGCCTGCGTTTTGAGCGCGCCCAATGGGCCAGTGCTTTTCGCAACGTGGACCGCGAGCTGACGGCGGTGCCGCTGCAAGCGACGCGAGGCACCATACCGGCTGGCCTTAACGGCACCCTCTATCGCAATGGACCTGGCCGCCTGGAGCGCGCCGGCCATTGGGTCCACCACCCCTTTGATGGCGACGGCATGATCACCGCCCTGCGCTTCGAGGGCGGTGATCTGGGCCTCAGCAACCGTTTCGTGCGCACCGAGGGCTGGCAGGCGGAGGAAGAAGCCGGTCGTTATCTTTACCGCGGCGTTTTCGGCACCCAGAAGCCCGGCGGCCCCCTGGCCAACGCCTTTGACTTGCGGCTCAAAAACATCGCCAACACCCATGTGGTGCGCCTAGGCGACAATCTTTTGGCGCTTTGGGAGGCCAGTTCGCCCCACGCCCTTGATCCCGACAGTCTCGAAACCAAGGGCATCAGTTTGCTGGACGGGGTTCTCAAGCCCGGTGAGGCCTTCAGTGCCCACCCCCGCTTTGATCCCGGTCACCACGGCGCCCCCCGCATGGTCAGCTTCGGCGTCAAGAGCGGCCCGCGCAGCACCATCCGCCTAATGGAGT
>JBIIJV010000264.1:0-3234 GCA_044233545.1 Cyanobium sp. | reverse complement strand
TGCCGAAGCCGCCGGCACCGGTGAGGGCGGTGGTGATCGCCACCGGATCCTTGCGTTCCCCCTCCAGCAGCAAAGCCAGCAGCGCCTCGAACTGCTTGGGGCGCTGCACGAAGCCGATCGGTAGGTCGGGGGCCATGAAGGGCACCCGGGTTGTTTGGCAGCCGCGCTGCAGATGGGCCAAGAAGGTGTCCCATTGGGTATCGAGGGCGTAGAAGTGGGCCCTGGCCATCCAGCGGGGCAGACGAGGATCGGCGAAATCGAAGCCAGGCCCCTGCACCGGAAACACGCACACCCCCCGCTGCCGCGCCGCCCGCCACTCCCGCGCCGTCACATCCGAGGCCAGGGCTGCCGGTGTCATCACGCTCACCAAAAACTCCACTCGCTCCAGTGCGGCTTCGATCTGGCGCCACCAGCCCACGCCCCCTTCGATCTCGGGGCGGTCCTGCCACACCGGCAGGCTGGGCAGATCCTGGTTTAGCCGCTGGCGCAGTGCGTTGGCGAAGGCTTCGCCATCGGAGCGGGCGTAGGAGAGGAACACCCCATGGCGGCCTGAGGGGGTTGGGGGGCGGAACTGCGGCTGGGGGGCTGGCGGCTGCAGGCGCTGGCCTGGGTCTGCTTGGTGGGAAAGCTTGTCGGGATTGCGGGAGGTGGGGGGAAGAAACACCCTGTCAGGATTGCTTTCTTCCGTACCCATGGCTAGTTACGCCGCGAACCGGTGGTTTGGGGCGCATTGTAGGCGGGCGGGCGCGGCTGACGGGTAGCCAGTAGCCGGGTAGTTGCTTGGGGCGGCCGAGGGCTAAGGGAAACAGGGTTGTGAGAGATGGTGGCTTAATCGTTCGGCTCCAGGGCGATGCGCCGCTTCCAGAGCGACCTCAGCCGGGAGGCTATGGATGGGTGCTTTATGGGAATCGGTGCCACACTGGAACTGGTCCATGAGATGCCATGACCAGCGTCAACTTCACTGCTTCTGTGGACCGCGACCTTTTGAGGCGCGTCAAGGTGCTGGCGGCCATTAACGACACATCTGTGAGTGCGCTGCTTAATGGAGAGCTGCGCTATCTGGTGGAGACCTGCGAGCAAGCCGACCGCCTCGGCAACAGCAACGCCGCCACTCTGCTGGCCTTTTGCCTAGGCCGAATCAGCGATGTGCAGGCGATGGCGCAGTTGGAGCTTGAGCATGAAGAAGACCTGTTCTTGCTCATGGCCCAGGCCCACCTGCCCATGCCGCGCTTGTCCGAGCCAGCCACCGGGGCGATGGTGGCTGAGTTGGAGGCCCTGCCGCGGCACTGATGGCTTTGCTTCCGGATGAGGCAACTGCCGCTGATATCCCTGTTGTGGTTCCCGATGCTGGGCCCTGGATCACCCTGGCCTATGCCGATGCTCTTGATCTGCTGACAGTACCGGGCTGGCCTGTCAGGGCATTACGCTGCCCCTGAGTAGCAATCAATGATACCGCCATTAGAGCCCAGGATGAATCACCGCTATTCCTGCATTTATTACAACATCCGCAATCTTGCTGGCATCGTTACCCTTGTGGTCTCGACAGTGTTGGCAGCTTCGCCGCTGCAGGCCCAACCAGCCACGAGTGCTACTCCTAGGCTGTTGCGTTCGGTTCCAGCCGAATCTGAGCCCAATCCCACGCTCGAGGCAGCATTACGGGAGGCACTTTTCCCTGTGCAGATAAATGACGATCAGGGCCATGGACCCGATCCCGGCAGTGCTGAGGCCAAAATGGCGAGGCGCTGGAAGATCAAGTTGGAATGCGAGCGCATGCCTGCCCATCGCTACATATGGAGTCGAGTGGATCTCAACGGTGACGGCAGAAGCGAGCTGTTAGCCCAGGTGCTGGGGCCCATGTTCTGCGGCACCGGCGGGTGTCCGCTGTTGATTTTCCGTGAACCCAGCCCCGGCATGCTGCAGCTGGTGACGCAAATGAGCCTGTTCAAAGATCCCCTGATCGTGACGGAGCGCCGATATAACGGCTGGAAGAACTTGATCACTCGCGTGCGGCTGGATGCGGGCAATAGTTACTACGCTGAGCTGCCCTACGACGGCCGCACCTATCCAGCCAATCCCAGCGTGGCCCCTGCAATGCCTTTGCGCCGTTCCGAATCTGGTACCGCATATTTGGAGTGGAATAGCAAGGAACCCCGAGCCCACGTTCTTGCCTGTGATACAACCTACTGAGCACCACTTTAGTTGCCAAGTTCTTGAAAAAAAAGAACCACTTTTGGAGTGGTTCGATATTTAGGAATTAACTGGATATTCCAGTCTTTGAGCAGCCTTTGGTTGCATCTGTCAGAGAGTGCAATGTCTGAATTTGGCCGGGGACCAGATCAAAGCTCAGCTCACCTGCCGAACTAGGCACAATCATCTGCATCGTGATGCCATCGTTGGGGATTGGATTGAGGCAGCCCGCATTGTATTGGGAGGAATCCACCGGGAGCTTGCCACCTGCGGTGGTCAGCAGTTCTTGGCTGAGGTTTTCGAGGTTCCAAGTCTGTTGATTGCCATCTCTCAGCACCAAGGGATGGGTGTGATCCAACTTCAGCCCGGTAGACTCCGCATTCAGTCGTAGTCGCAGACCAGAAGGGGAGTTGATATCGGAGCGCTCAAAGAGCACTGCACCAAGCCGGTGGCCCGAGCCGTCATCCAGATTCCAATTGCCGCTTGTGTCGGCGGCCAAGGCTGCCGCTGGCGTGAACAGAGGCGCCAGAACAAGCAGCCCAACCGCAACCATCAAGGCACTGCCCACGCTGACAAAATGACGAAGTCGACGCATGAATTGTCCAGCCAGCGATGCAGTAAATTTTTTCATGATCTTGACATGCTTTTTTTTTACTTTTCAAACCTAAACGGATTTACGAACAAGGCCATGGCGGCAACCCTGCCCCTGCTCAACCACTCGCCGCCGTTATCTTGGTAGCCCAGGATTTCTTATTCCATACCTGGCATTTTTACGGCTCGGCTTGGGACTTCACGGCGTTTCCTCAACGATTGAGTATCTTTACAGAGGCGGTAACCCGCCTCACAGGTGTACGACGCAATGCTGGCTAAAAACCATCGCCACTCGTTGCGCCGCCCTTCAACGGAATTGCAGGCCCTGGAATAGCGCCTCGATCGGGCGGATTCGCCGCCGGCGCCAGCCATTCCGCCAGCTTGGTGTAACGCCTGCGGCCCAGGTGATTTTTGATCGCCATGGCCAGGGCCTTTTTCTGGCCCACCAGCACCACC
>JBIIJV010000069.1:0-13018 GCA_044233545.1 Cyanobium sp. | reverse complement strand
ACAGCATTTTGCCGCCGGTGAAAAGGTAATTCGCCAGGGACAGGTGGGCCAGGCGCTCTATATCATAGTCGCCGGTCTGGCCCTGATGTCCAGCCGCAATCTTGACGGCCATGAACGGGAAATCCTCTCGCTGCGCAACGGGGAATTCTTCGGCGAGATGTCGCTCTTCTCCGGCGAACTTAGCATGGTTACCGTGGTCGCGAGCAACGATCTAGAGGTGATGAAGATCTCGGCGGCCACGGTCCACCAGATGATTGATCGTCAGCCGAGCTTCGCCCGGGAGATCGGCCAGATCCTCGAGATCCGTCGCGCGGCTATCCAGGAGGGCAGCCAGCCGCCTGCGCCTTAAGTGCCCATAGATGGCCTCAAAGACAAGGTCTCTGAACTGGCTGGGGGTCACCAGCGTGGAGCGGCGAGATCCATAGGCGGCGCTCTATGAATCTAGGATTCCGTAACAAGCGCAACAAAAAACAGGATTAATGGGTCGATTGCGACCATCCACATCCATCTGTTGGAGGTTAAATTGCTCGGCCAGTCCCCACTTTTCCAGGAGGAATTGACCCATGCCCGCGCCCCCAATGGCTGCGCACCCAAAAAGTGCTTTCAGGCAACGGCCCAAGCGGCTGGGGGAGGCCTCACTGCTGGAAGCACCCTCGCTGCTGCTGCGCCGCATCCGCGGCCTTAACTCCAGGGAGGGTCTCACCTGGCTTGCCTGTGTGCCGCTGGCGCTGTTTGGTCTTGGGGTCTTTAACCTCTCCGCCCACGCCGCCGAGCTGCCCGAGCTCACGCCTGCCTTCCTGGTCAACAACCTGTGGCTGTTGATTGCCGCCTTCCTGGTGATCTTCATGAACGCCGGTTTCGCCATGGTCGAAGCCGGGCTCTGCCGCCAGAAGAATGCCGTCAACATCTTAAGCAAGAACCTTATTGTCTTTGCCCTGGCCGTATCGGCCTACTGGCTGATTGGCTATTCGCTGATGTATGGCGATTCGATCGCCTCCGGCTGGCTCCATTTCAAGGGGCTGTTCTTCGATCCCACCGTCACCCCTGAGATGGTGAAGGAAGGCAAGCTGGTTCCCAGCGTCGATTTTCTCTTCCAGGCCGCCTTCGCCGGCACCGCCGCCACAATCGTGTCGGGCCTGGTGGCCGAGCGGATCAAATTCAAGGAATTCGTTCTATTTTCTTTAATCCTCGTCGGCATCATCTATCCGATTGCCGGCAGCTGGAAATGGAATGCCTCCGGCTGGCTCAATCAGCTGGGCTTCATCGACTTCGCCGGATCCACCTTGGTACACACGGTCGGCGCTTGTGCCGGGATCGTGGGGGCGATGATCCTGGGACCCCGCATCGGCAAATACGTCGATGACAAACCCCAAGCCATTCCCGGCCACAGCGTCGCCCTGGCCACCTTGGGCTGTCTGATCCTCTGGCTCGGCTGGTACGGCTTCAACCCCGGCTCGGTTCTGGCCATGAATGAAACCGTCCCCTACGTCGCCGTGACCACCACCCTGGGCGCTGCTGGCGGTGGCATCGCCGGCACCCTGGTCTCCCAGCTCCGCTCCGGCAAACCCGACCTGACCTTCACCATCAACGGCATCCTGGCCGGCCTGGTGGGCATCACCGCCGGTTGCGACGCCATATCCATGCCCGCAGCCTGGGTGATTGGCTTCATCGGCGGCGCCCTAGTGGTTTACGCGGTGAGCTTTGTCGATGCCCTCGGCATCGATGACCCCGTCGGCGCCTTCTCCGTCCATGGTTTCGGCGGCATCTGGGGCACCCTCGCCGTCGGCCTCTTCCACACCGAGAAGGGCCTGCTCACCGGCCACGGCTTCAACCAACTCGGCCTGCAAATCCTGGGCATTGTCTCCTACGTGGTCTTCACCCTGGTGGTGTCCTGGATCCTCTGGAGCGTGCTCAGTGCCCTTGGTGGTGGCCTGCGGGTGGGAGAAGACGAGGAGTTGGGTGGTCTGGACCTCAGCGAACACGGCATGGAGGCCTATCCCGAATTCGTTTCCACCACGAAGGTCTGAGCTGCAGCAGCACTCCACCAGCCCGGCGGTCCCGGCGGCAGGGGGGGATTTATTCGCCCTTGCCGTCAAAATCTGAGCAGGCAGCAGAGCCAGCAGCGGCTTGTGGGCGCAAATGTGAACAGCTCCAGCTACCGGAAGTGCTGCCGGTGGTGCTCCTGGAAGTCCAGATGCGCGCCGACATCGGCTTCCAACACCGCCTTGCTGCCCAGACCTACCGCTTCCTGCAGCTCCACCCCCGAATCGAGCGCTGGCGAGTGGTGGTGATCACGCCTCACCGGCGACTCCAGCTCGGGCCGGTTTTGCCCCTGCGGGGTTTTTTGGGGCAGGTGCACTGGATCAGCCTGGAGGAGCTCGCTCAACAAGACAATCTTGATGCAGCAGTGGATCTGCTCACCCTGCCAGTGCGCTCCGAGCAGGAGCTGGCGGAGCGCTGCCGGCGGATCCTGGCGAACCGTCGGGATCTTGATCCGGTGGTTTTCTCTATGCTGTTTGAAAGGTTTCCACAGCTGAGCAAGGAGGAGATTCTGATGATCGCCGGGTTGCCGCTGCAGGAATTGCGCCACACCCGCGCGGTGCAGGAGATCCTGGAGGAGGGAAGGCAAGAAGGCCGTCAGGAAGGCCGCCAGGAAGGCCGCGAGGAGGGACTGGAAGCTGGTCGGCAGCAGGAAGCCGCTGGCTTGGCCATCCGGCTCCTCATCCGTCGCCTAGGCAGCATCGACGCTGGCAGCCGTGAACAGCTAAGTGATTTGCCCCTGCAGCAGTTGGAGCAGCTGGCGGAAGACCTGCTGGATTTCACAGAGCCCGGCGACCTGCAGGTCTGGTTCGACGACCACCCGGCTGGCTGAGCCAGGCTTGGCGCTCCCATGAGTGTTGTAAATCCCACGGCACCGCTGCCAGCAGTTGCCCACACGCCTGCGAGCACGAGTGGCTGCGGGGCAGGAGTCGGCGGATCAGTTCAAGCCCACAGACCTGGAGGAGCTAATGGCGGCACAATGCAGTTCCCGCAGTGATCACCCCATCCAGTTAAGGCAACTAAACCCTCTGGACATGCTTCCAATTCCCTGACCCATGCCCCGCCGCCCAGGACCGAAGTAAATTATGTTTACGGATCGCCCATCGAGGATTGGG
Source organism: Cyanobium sp. (assembly GCA_044233545.1). GTDB lineage: Bacteria > Cyanobacteriota > Cyanobacteriia > PCC-6307 > Cyanobiaceae > Cyanobium. Next base: position 9,863 of record JBIIJV010000069.1, on the reverse strand, counting down.
CCATCAGCGTCAGCAAGAACTGGAGTCGGGCTCGATTGGTGGGGTTGGGGTCGAGTTGGACTCGGCCGGAAAGCAATGCTGCTTGATCAAGGCGCTCAAGGCATCGTCCCTGGCGTTGAGCTTCGCGAGCCTGGCGTTCTCGCGCCATGGCCTCCGGCCGACTTCGTCTACAGCTGCTCGATCTCGCTCAACTTCAAGTTCAATCGCCGCTCTTAATCGGGATCGCGACGCCAGTTCAGCGTCGCGCCCAAGTGGCGCGCCGTATTGCACGCACCCAGTAAAAATTGTCGCCACCGAGGCAGCGATGCAAGGGATGCCCCATTGCTGCTGGAGGCTGATGCTCTGGCCGGCGAGGGTGATGTGGTCATAGGACGAGAACAGGGCGATCAGGCCGAGGACAAAGCCGCCGATAGCTTGGTTGAGGCCGAAGCGGTCGAGGCTGAGGCACCAGAGACGCTGGTATTGGGGTGATTCTGGCCGAGCTGACGGGTTTGATGCGTCAGGCACGACCGAATCAATCGCACCAGTCTCGGGGTGATCGGGGTTGGCAGGCACAGGATCCGGTGGACGGAGGTGGGGGTTCCCAACAGATCAGTGCCACCTGTTCTCCCTTCTGTCTCAGCGCGGCGACCTTAAGCGCACCAAGCTGAGCTGGCTTGCCAGCAACTATCCACAAGGGGGCTGGAGATGGCCTCAGAGCCCTTGAAGCAGCAGCGCATAGGCGGGGAATAGGCCACCTGGGGCAAGCGAGAGTGGGAACCTCTCGCAAAATCTGTCCATTAGCTTTTGGACAACCCTCGAAAAGTCAATCGGGGCGACAGGATTCGAACCTGCGACCTAGTGCTCCCAAAGCACCCGCGCTACCAAGCTGCGCCACGCCCCGTCTTTTGGAGTGTAGCGGGTGATGGGTGCGGCATCGCAGCGCAGGGTTTTCGGGTGCTTGCTTGAACGGTTGCGGGAGCAATGGGGCCCTGCAGACAAGAGCCTGGGGCTGGGATCCAGGCGTATGGGCCATAGGGACTGGAACTATTGCTGGCTTCGTTGCAGGGTTGAATAGGCAATACGCAAGAGACGGCGGCGCCGGCGCGACAGCGAAATCGACATGGCTCAGCCCATGGCTACTGGGTAGTAGCTGATCCAACAACCCTTGGTCGGGGACAACCGCAACGATGTGCTCCTGAACCCCTACCCGCCCCAGCCCCTGGCCCCGTGATCAAGGCTCCCAAAACCCAAAAAATCCCCTTGCTCCTGGCATAGAGCAAGGGGATGGCGGTGCTGCTGACAGCTCCGAGCCCATAAAGCCAGGGCAGGATCGTTGTTCTTCAACGATCGGCGTTCTTCAGAGGTCGTCTTCGACGTTGGCCTGGATGGTGCAGTCGCTGGTGGGGTAGCTGACGCAGAGCAGGGCGAAACCGTCCTTGATCTGGTCGTCATCGAGAAAACTTTGATCGGATTGATCGACCGAACCCGTCAGGATTTTGCCGGCGCAGGTGCTGCAGGCGCCGGCCCGACAGGAATAGGGCAAATCAATACCCTGTTCTTCGGCGGCATCGAGGATGTAAGTCTCGGCATCGCAGGGGAAGGTGGCGCCACCTTCGATCTTGATGGTGTAGGAGGCCATGACCAGGTCATTTGGGCAGCTCCAGGCTATGGGCAAAGTCCTGCCTGGTCGGTGATTGTCATCACCAGCCCACCAGCTTTCATGGCCGTTCGGCTTGGCCCCAGGCGGTGGCATGTTCGATGGACACCAAGGCCGGGGCGAAAAGAAACACTGTTTCTCCCAGCCGCTCGGATTGGCCATCAATGGCAAAAACACCACCGGAGACAAAATCAATCACTCGCTGGGCCTCCACTGGATCCATCAATCCCAAGTGCAACACCACGGTCTTGAGTTCCTGCACCGCCTGCAGCGCCAGTGGCGCATCCTCAAAGCGAGCGGGGGTCATCACCAACACCTCGGGCAACCGCAAACCGAACGGGGTCTCCATGGACGGGCTGGCAAGGGTTTCTGCGAACGGGCGTCCTGGCGACATCCGGCGGCGGGGCGCCACCGTAGGCGACATTTCTGTAGGGCCGCTAGCCCCTTCTTGATCACTCCCTTCCCGATGCCTGCCTGTGCCAGTGGTGACCCCTTATTTGGACCCAGCTCTCCCAGGTCCATCCTGCAGAGCGGTCTGATCCTGCGGCACTGGCCCCAATGGCTGCAGCAGCAGACCAATCCGGCGCTGCAACCGGAGCTGCTGCTGGCCCACCTGCGTCAGGAGATCCCCTGGCAGCAACCCAGCATCCGCGTCTACGGCCGCATCCACCCGATCCCGCGCCAGAGCTGCTGGATCGGCGACGCCGGCTGCCAATACCGCTACAGCGGCTTGCTGCAGACACCTGAACCCTGGAGCGCGCCGCTGCTGGCCCTCAGGCAACTGCTGGACTCATCCCTGGCCTGTGGCTTCAACAGCCTTTTGCTAAATCGCTATCGAGATGGACTCGATCGCATGGGCTGGCATGCCGATGATGAACCGGAGCTGGCGGCTGACCACCCCATCGCCTCCCTCAGCCTGGGGGTGAGCCGCAGCCTGCGGTTTCGGCCCAAACTAGCCCCCGCCGGTCCCGGCGATGGCTCGCCCTTCTGGCTGGAATTGGCCGACGGCGACCTGCTGGTCATGGATGCCCCCACCCAAAAGCATTGGCTCCATGCCCTGCCCGAGCGTCGCCGGGTGTTGGGCGAACGCATCAACCTCACCTTTCGGCGCATCCAGACGGCCTAGGGTTCAGGCGAGAACGGCGATGGCGTCGATCTCGACGCGGGCGCCCTTGGGCAAGGCCGCCACCTGGACACAGGCCCTTGCCGGCGATACCCCCGCCCCGAAAACCTCGGCGTAAAGGCCGTTTACCGTGGCGAAATCGGCCAGATCCGCCAGAAACACCGTGGTGCGCACCACCTGGCTGGGCCGGGCCCCGGCGGCATCCAGCACCGCCAGCAGATTCGCCAGCACCTGGCGGGTCTCGAGGACCACATCGCCTGCCCCCACCAGGCTGCCGCTGGTCGGATCCAGGGCGATCTGGCCGGAGCAGAACAGCAGATTGCCGGCCCTGACGGCCTGGTTGTAGGGCCCGACCGGAGCCGGGGCCTGGGCGGTTTCGATGGCCTCCAAGGGGGAGAGGGGAAGGGAACCCATGGCGGTAGCTGGCATTGCGGAGGCTGGGGTGCGAGCTTATGGCGCCCGGCCCACCAAGAGCTCAGCCCTTCCAGTGATTGCGGCTGGCGCGCAGGTCGGCCAGTTCGGCCACCGAACTGCTGCGCACAAAGAGGTTGGTGGCACGCTCCAGCCCAATGGAGCTGGGCACGGTGGACCGGCCGCCGGCCCGCTGCTGCACCACCGCCGCCAGCCGCTCGACGATCGGCCGGTCCTCGGGAAGGCGGCTAAGGGCCCAGCGCAAGTTGGTTTCGGTGTATTCGTGGGCGCACCAAACCCGGGTGTCGGCGGGCAGGGCCGCCAGCCGCTGCAGCGAATCGTGCATCTGGGCGGGCGTGCCCTCGAACAGCCGGCCGCAGCCGCCGCCAAACAAGGTGTCGCCACAGAACAACTCAGGGTTGCAGCCGGAGCCGCCGGGCAGGTAGTAGGCCAGATGGGCCCTGGTGTGACCCGGCACCGCCAGCACCTCCACGCTGCGCCCCAACAGCGTGAATCGGTCGCCATCGCCCACAGAATCGCTCTGGAAGGGAATGCGTTGCAGATCGGCGGCGGCGGCATAGACCCGGGCGTTTGGCCAGCGGTGCAGCAGCTCAACCGTGCCCCCAATGTGGTCGCTGTGGTGGTGGGTCTGGAGCACGGCCACCAGCTCCAGCTGCCGGGAATCCAGCCAGGCGGCCACCGGCGCCGCCACTGCGGGGTCGACCACGACCGCCTGGTGATCGTCGTGCAGCACCATTACATAGTTGTCGCTCAGCACGGGCAGCAAGGCCACGGCACTGGCGGGATGCGACCCGGGAAGCGACATCGTTAAAGTCAATGGGTGGCACTCCCATGATGACCGCTCCGCGGGAGCCCCCCATGATCACCGTCGCCCTGGCCAAAGGCGCCCTCCTCAAGGATTCAGTGCGTCGCTTCGCCAAGGCGGGCCTTGATTTCTCAACCCTGCTCGACCCGGACAACCGCCTGTTGATGGTGCCCAGTGCCTGCGGCAGCGCCCGGGCCCTGTTGGTGCGCAATGCCGATGTGCCCGTCTATGTGGCCTACGGCCAGGCCCAGTTGGGGGTGGTTGGGTACGACGTACTGCGCGAACACCAGCAGCCGGTGGCCCAGTTGCTGGACCTGGGCTTCGGCGGCTGTCGCATGGCCGTGGCGGTGAAGGCCAGCAGTGGCTATCGCCGCGCCCTCGACCTGCCGGCCCATTGCCGCGTCGCCAGCAAATTCACCCGCTGCGCCGAGGCCTTTTTCAGCTCCCTGGATTTGCCCGTTGACCTGATTCACCTCACCGGTTCGGTCGAACTGGGCCCCCTGACAGGGGTATCAGAGGCGATTGTCGATCTGGTGGCCACCGGTCGCACCCTGCAGGAGAACGGCCTAGTGGCGATCGAAGACCTGTTCCACAGCACCGCCCGGCTGATCGGCCATCCCCTGGCCCTGCGCCTGGATGACGGGCAGCTGCAATCCCTGGTGGAAAAGCTCAAGGCGGTGGGCCCTGGAGCTACCCCTGCAGCCACCCCAGCGGCCACCAGCCCCGCTGGCGCCCTTAGCTCCGGGGTACTGGCCGCTGGGGCCTCCGCTTGATGGCCTCCCTAGACCTGCAGCGTCTCAGGCGCCTGGGGCCCTACCTGGCCCAAGATCGCCGGCGGCTGCTGTTGGCCCTGATCCTGTTGGTGCCCCTGGCCTTTGCCGGCGCTATTCAGCCCCTGCTGGTGGGCCAGGCGATCAGCGTCCTGCGCGGCGAACCTGTGCTGCCCTGGCTGCGGGGCCTGGCGGTACCCGGGGCCCTGCGGCTGCTGGTGGGCCTGTTATTGCTGGCGGTGATGGTGCGATTGGGCCTGCAGGGCACCCAGCTTTACAACGTTCAGGTGGTGGGCCAGCGGCTCACCGCCCGCATCCGCGACGACCTGTTCCGCCATGCCCTGGCCCTGTCGCTGCGGTTTCACGACCGCACCACGGTGGGGCGCCTCCTGACCCGCCTCACCAGCGATGTCGACGCCCTGGCGGAGGTCTTCGGCAGCGGCGCCGTAGGGGTGCTGGCCGATCTGGTCAGCCTTGTCGTGGTGGGCGTCACGATGATCTCAATCGAGTGGCGGCTGGGCCTGCTGCTGATGGCCAGCCAGATTCCCGTGACCCTCGCCATCGTCTGGTTGCAGGGGCGCTACCGCAAGGTGAATTACCGCGTGCGCGAAGAATTGGGCGGCCTCAACGCCGAACTGCAGGAGAACCTGCAGGGGTTGGAGGTGGTGCAGATGTTTCGGCGCGAGCAGGAAAACAGCCGTCGCTTTGCCCGCGGCAATGACATCTATCGCCGGGCCGTCACCGGAACCATCCTTTATGACAGTGCCATTTCCGCCTTCATCGAATGGGTCTCCCTGGTAGCGGTGGCCGTGGTCCTGGCCTTGGGGGGCTGGATGGTGACCGGCGGCAGCATGGGACTGGGAAGCCTGACCACCTTCATCTTGTTCTCCCAGCGGCTGTTTGATCCCCTGAGGCAACTGGCTGAACGCTTCACCCAGATCCAGGGAGGGCTGACCGCCGTCGAGCGCATCGGCGAACTGCTGGACGAGCCGTTGGACATCGTCGAACTGGCGGATTCCAGCCGCAGTGCCGCCGCCCGGCGCAGCGGTCTGCAGGGGCGCAGCCCGGGTGAGGTGGTGTTCGAGTCGGTGAGTTTTGCCTATCGCAGCGACGATCCCATCCTCGACAAGCTCAGCTTTCGCATCGCCGCCGGCGAACACGTGGCGATCGTGGGGCCCACCGGATCGGGCAAATCAACGGTGATCCGTCTGCTTTGTCGCCTCTATGAGCCCCAGGCCGGACGGATCCTGCTCGATGGCATCGATATCCGCGAGCTACCCATCGCCACCTTGCGGCAACGGCTCGGGGTGGTGCTTCAAGACACCTTTCTGTTCAGCGGCAACGTGGCCGACAACCTGCGCCTGGATGCTCCGATCAGCGACCAGGAGTTGGAGCGCCTCTGCGGCGAATTGGGCTTGAAGCCCCTGCTCGACCGCCTCGACCAGGGCCTGGCCAGTGAACTGCGGGAACGGGGCGCCAACCTCTCCTCGGGCGAACGGCAACTGCTGGCCGTGGCGCGGGTGGCGATCCGGGACCCCTCAGTGCTGGTGATGGACGAAGCCACCGCCTTCCTGGACCCCTCCACCGAAGCCACGTTGCAATCCGACCTGGACCGCCTGTTGCGCGATCGCACCGCCATCGTCATCGCCCACCGTCTGGCCACGGTGGAAGCGGCGGATCGCATCTTGGTGCTGCGCCAAGGACGCCTGATCGAACAGGGCAACCACCTTGAACTACGCCGTGCTGGCGGCCTCTACGCCCAGCTGGCTGACCTGCAGGAAAAAGGCTTGGCGGCCCTCTAGGCCCCTCGCGCAGCCCCCGCCAAAGCCAAGGGTTCACCCCCAGGTCCGGCGTTCAGGCCGATCGCAGCGAACCAGCCCAGCAACACTTCGGCCAGGAGTTCGGGCTGCTGGCACATCGGCAAATGGCCGCCCTTGGCGATCAGCTCCAGCTGGTGATCGGGCGCAAAGCTGGCCAGGTGGCGCACATAGCGGGGCTCCATTACCCGATCCCGCTCACCGACAATCCACAGACTTGGCACCGTCAGCCCTGCGGTCAGCATGGGCAGCTGCCGCACCGCCTCCCGACGGGTACTGGTGGCCAACAGCCCCCGGGCGGCCCGGGTTTCCGCCATTAGGGGGCCCCGCCAGGGTGATTCAGCCGCCCAGGGCCCCAGCCAGCTGGGCCGCAGCTGCAGCAACACCGCACCACCGCGCCGCAGCCGGGCAAAGGGACGCGGTTGATAGACGCCGCCCCCAGAACCGATCTGCACCATGGCCGCCAGCTGCAATCCCAGCAGGGGCGCCGCATGCAGGGCCACACTGCCCCCCAGGGAATGGCCCATCAGCACAATCGATCGACCCTGGGCCTGGCCCCGAGCGGCGGCGGCCAGCCAACGGCCATAGCTGGCCAGGCTGGGCTGCAGCTGCCTGGGGCGGGGGCACTCCCCAAAGCCGGGCAGGTCCGGACACCAAAGGCTCCAGGGGGGGGAAAGGCAGGTCCGCAGGGGATCCCAGAGGCGACCCGACAGCATCCAGCCATGGACCGCCACCACAAGGGGGGCATCGGGCGCGTTGGCGCGCATGGGGCCAGGGGAGGTCTGCTGCCATCAAAAAGGGGCCAGCCAACCAACCGTGAGTCAGGGCGTATCTTGTATCAAAACAATGGTTTCGGCCCTCAAAGTCCAGGCCCAGCGCCTGCCCATTTCCCCTTGAATCCTCCGGAAGCCGCCGGTTCCGCAGAGCTTTTCACCCAGCTCTACGGCCACCAATTCCGCCTCTGTCCGGTGACCAACTCCCCCGTGACCCTGGTGCTCAGCCTCGAAAGGGAGATCGACCTGCAGGAACTCGAATGGTTGTGTGAGGCCGTTGGTTGGAGCCGCAGGCCCCTGCGCCGGGTGCGGCGGGCCCTGCGCCACAGTCTGCTGACCGTGGGGTTGTGGCGCCATGAGGGCCGGTTGCCGCGGCTGGTGGGGTTTGCCCGCTGCACCGGCGATGGCGTGGTCGCAGCCACGGTCTGGGATGTGGCCGTCCATCCCCATTACCAGGGCAGCGGTCTGGGTAAGCAGATGATGGATTACATCCTCGTTGAATTACGGCGCCGCGGCGTGGGGCAGGTTTGCCTGTTCGCCGACCCCGGTGTGGTGGGCTTCTATTCCGCCCAGGGCTGGGAACTGGAGCCCCTGGAGCGGCGCTGCGCTTTCTGGTATTCCCCCTAACACTGCGGGCCGCCGCGATAGATCTCCGCCAGGATCGGTGCGGGCACCCCCCGGCGCCAGGCCCGCCGCAAGCGCCAGTTGCTCCAGCATGTGCGCCACACCCCCAGCCGGCGCCAGCGCCGACCATCGACCCGCAGAGCCAGGGGCAGCAGCCGAATCGGCACCTGCCGCCGCAGGCGCTGCACCAAGTCCAGGTCTTCCATCAAGGGCAAGGGCCGGATCCCCCCCACGGCCACCAGCTGCCGGCGGCTGAGCAACAGGCCCTGGTCGCCGTAGGGCAACTGCCAGCAAAGGCTGCGCAGCCACACGGCCGCTTCCACCAACCGCAGGGCCGGATCGCCCCCGTCGATCGCCAGCCGAAAGGCCCAGGCCTGCCGATCGCCGGCGGCCAAGGCTGCGACCAGGGCCGGGGCCCAGCCCGCCGGCAGGCGGGCATCGGCATGCAGCAGCAGCAGCCAGGGGGCCGAGCTGGCCGCCACCCCCAGGGCCAGCTGCTGGCCCCGGTTGGCACCGCTGCGCAGCACCCTCGCCCCCGCCAAGCTGGCCACAAGGGCCGTGGCGTCGTCGCTGCCAGCGTCGACCACCACCACCTCCCCAACCAATTGCGGCGCCTGAGCCAGTTGGGCCAACAGACCCGGCAACCGCACTGCCTCCTGGCGGGCGGGGATGACGACGGCCAAGGGCGGGCCCGTCATCGGCCCCAGACTGGGCCGGATCTCACCGCCACCGCCTCAAGTCCTCAGGTCGATCCAGGTCGTGGCGAATCGGCAGCAGGGTCACCACCAAACCCAGTTGGTCGGCGACGGCCAGGGTCTGGGCCAACACCTGGTTTCCGCCCCAGGCAATGGCCCGTGGGCCACCGGCAAAAAGGCGAGGCCAGCTGCCCGACAGGCCGATCAACCAGTAACCGCCATCGGCAGCGGGGCCCAGCACGAGATCGCAGCGGGCCAAGGCGTTGAAGGCGGCCGCCAGGTCCGCCGCCGCCAACTCCGGCAGGTCGCTGCCGATCAGCACCACTCGCTGGGCGCCATGGCGGCGCGCCAGCCCCAGTTGGCGCTGCAAGCGCCAACCCAGGCGGCCTTCCCCCTGAAGCCCGACCCAATCGGCCCCCAGACCCCCCGCCCAACGGCGGCTGCCCTTCGGCCCCAGGCCGCTCACCGCCAGGACCAAGGCCAGGCCGGGTCTGAGGGCGGCCGCGCGGCGGGCCTCGGCCAGGCCGTGGCCGCTGAGGGCCCGCTGGATGGCAGCCGCCCGCCGCGACCCCAGTACCACCGCTAGACGGCTCTTGCAGCGGCCTGGGGCAGGCCAACGCCCCATCACAACCAACCATTCCTTGGCCCGGGCCTGCCCGTGCTGGGCCTGCCCAACAAGGGCCTGCCCAGCACGGGCAGACCCCAAAAGGCCTCTAGAACGTCTCACCCCTTGCGGGGCAGTTCGGCGGGTCGCAGGGTTAGGACCTGCTGGGCATTTTCGCGGCGGATGCCAATCGCCAGGGGCTGGCCGATGCGGGCCCGGTCAACGGCCATTTGCACCTCAGAAGAGTTGTTCACCGGCTGTCCATCCACCTTCTCAATCAGGTCGCAGGGCCTGAGGCCCCCTGTCGCCGCAGGGCTGCCATTCATCACCTCCACCACCAACACCCCGTTGACCTCCGGTACGCGGCATTGGTTGGTGGTGGCATTGATCTCCCGAGCCAGCTGGGGGGTCAGGGCCTGAAGCCGCACGCCGATATAGGGGTGGCTCGCATAGCCCCGCTCCAGGAGCTGGGCGGCGATCTGGCGGGCGGTATTGATCGGGATGGCGAAACTCAATCCCGCCCCAGGCGCCTGGCGAATGGCGGTGTTAATGCCGATCACTTGGCCCCGGTCATTAATGAG
>JBIIJV010000068.1:0-13199 GCA_044233545.1 Cyanobium sp. | reverse complement strand
GGCGAGGCGCCCATCGCCCAGCACCGCCAGGGCACTCACCCAGTCCTGATGCCCCTCGAAGACCCGTTCACAGGCGCCGCTGGCCGGATCCCACAGCCGGATGGTGTTGTCGGAAGAGCCGGAGGCGAGGCGCCCATCGCCCAGCACCGCCAGGGCCCTCACCCAGCCCTGATGCCCCTCGAAGACCCGTTCGCAGGCGCCGCTGGCCGGATCCCACAGCCGGATGGTGTTGTCGCGTGAGCCAGAGGCGAGGCGCCCATCGCCCAGCACCGCCAGGGCATTCACCCAGTCCTGATGCCCCTCGAAGACCCGTTCGCAGGCGCCGGTGGCCGGATCCCACAGCCGGATGGTGTTGTCGCCAGAGCCGGAGGCGAGGCGCCCATCGCCCAGCATCGCCAGGGCCCTCACCGAGTTCTGATGCCCCTCGAAGACCCGTTCGCAGGTGCCGGAGGCCGGATCCCACAGCCGGATAGTGTTGTCGTCTGAGCCGGAGGCGAGGCGCCCATCGGGGAGGGCCACCAAGGCAGTTACAACGCTGCCCACCGGTAAAGTGCGCAACAGAGCCTCGGGAGCCAGCAGGCTGTCGCTGCGGGGGGGGGGCGCCGCCAGCTTGCTGCAGCCAGTCCGCCGCCTCCTGGCGCAGGACGCTTGGTTTGGGGTTGTCGTTCTCCTCCGCCAGCCGCGCCAACAACTGAGAAGCCAGCTGCTCATGGCCGCGCCAGCCCCCGCTGTGGCCCAGCACGTGGGCCCCCTGGCCCAGGGCACGCCCCAGCCGTTCCAGCCAGGGAGCGGGGGCCGCCAGCGCGAAATCCCCCAGCAGTGCATTGATCCCCGCCAGCCGCAGCCGCGCCTCCAGCCAGGTAAATTGCCCCAACAGCCCTGCCAGCAGCGCCGGCCGCTCGGCTTGCGAAAGGTGGCTGGCCAGGTGCCGCACCAGGTAGGGCCAGGTATGGGCCCTTTGGGCCTCCAGCTCGGCCAGTGCCCAGCGGCGGATCGCCGCCTCGGCGGCCTCGGGGTCGATGCAGAAGCGGTCGGCTCGTGGATAGCCGGTGTCTTCGTCCGTGGCGGTGAGCCAGCGGCTGAGGGAGGGGTGGTTGAAGCTCGCCAGAAACTCGTTGGCAGCATAGGCCGGATCATTTTTTTGCAGGCGCAACAGGTCGTGGAGCTGCTGCTTCTGCAGGTCGACCAGCCGCCGCTCAGGCCAGTTCAGGATCGCCGCCAGCTCGCGGCGGGAGAGGGGATCGCGCTGCACGCTGTGCAGCGCCAGCAGCTCGCGCACCTCGTCGTAGGCCTGGTCGGAAGGGAAGCGCTTCTCGAAGGCCTGGAGATAGAAATCGTCCATGCCGGCGGGCAGCGCCTCAAGATCGCGGCGGTCGCTCAGGGGCAGGGCGCCGGAGGCCAGCTCGTTGAGCACGAAGGCGGCGTAGAGAAACTTGCCGCCGCTCAGCGCTCGCAGCCGTATGGCCACCTCAGCGGCGCCCAGGACGGCGTCGGTGAGCAGGTCGGCCAGGGGCGGCTGCTGGCAGCGGGCCTCGGCGTAGGCCTCGATGTCGGCCAGGTTGCGCGCTTCCTCGGCATTGAGTGAATGGAGGCTGAAGGCCTGGCGCAGGGGCTGCTGCACCGCCGGCAGGGGGCGGGCGGTGGCGAGCAACCGCAGCCAGCGCGGGAAGCGTTGGGCCCGCTGGCCCAGCAGGCTCACGATCGTGACCTGCGGAGCTTTGTCGTTGCTGGGGCGGTGCTCCAGGGCCTCATCGAGGGCATCCACCACCAACAGCAGCGGGCCATCCGGTGGCGGGATGGCCTCCAGGGGCGCCAGCACGGCCTGATCAAAGGCGCCGATCGGGTCGTTGTCCGGGGCTTCGAGCAATTGGCGCAGCCCGGCGGCCTCCTCGGCCTCGATCGCGGCGCGGTAGGCGGGCAGGGCCGCGGCCAGTTGGGCGGCGATGCTGCTCACAAAGCGCCCCGGCGCCAGGGTCGCGATCGCGTCGAACTGGCAGAAGTGCTGGGCCACTACCGGCACCCCGGCGGCCCGGGTGTCGACGAGTTCGGCGAGAAAAGCCGATTTGCCCACCCCGTACTCGGCCTCGATCAGCTGGGACCTTGGCCGTCCCGCCGCGGCGCCCTCCGCCATCGCCCAGGTGCGCACCTCCTCGAACAGCCAGCAGCGGCCCACGAAGCCCTGGCGCCGGAAGCTGCGATAGGGACCGAAGTCGAGGGGCTGGGGCCAACTCCAGCGCAGGGAACGGGCGACTACCGCGGCCTGCTGGGCATCGGCGACGACGATTTCGATTTTGTCGCCTGTGACTTTGTCGCCAACTACTTTGTCGCCCGCGATCTTGTCGCCTGCCACGCTGTCGCCGAGGGTGAGATCGCGGCCGGCGCTCACCTGGCTCAACAATTGGTTGCCGTCACCCACCACCACCTGCCCAGATGGCTGCTTGACCGCCCGGGCATCAGCAGCCCCCTGGCCATCGCCAGCCGCAGCGCTTGCGTCGGGATTTGGATCACCTGCGGCCATGGCCAGAGCCCCCGGATCAAGCCGTTCCTGAAGCCGACTCTGCCAGCTCCCGCAGCGAGCGTTCCACCAACACCTCCAGGTGGTAGGGGTTGCGGAAGAACTGCGGGGTGAGGCCGGCGTCTTTGACGCGCTGGATGAAGGCCTCCTGGCGGTCGCCGTACTTCCGGTCGACCAGGGCTGTGGGGGGAAGGCCCAGTTCCTCCGATTCAGCGTTGATCACGAAGATCAGCCGCGGCATCGCAGCCTCCGTGGCGGTGATGAATTCCAGCTCGGTGTACGACACCTCCGGCTGATCCCGCACCGGTGAGCCATAGCGCAGGCCGTAGATGCCCACCAGCACATCGCAGTCCCGCACCCGCTGCTCACACACGGCGGCTGGCGCCTGATCGATGGCTGCAAAATCCGCCATGTCCACAAGCGCGTGGCCCGCGGCGCTGACCGCCCGCTCCGCCTTGGCGATGTAGGAGCCGGCCTGGGGATATTGGCGCAATTCGGAGGTGTGGGAGAGAAACACGCGCCAGGGGCCTGGTTTCAGTGGGGAGGTTCCTGGAGTCGTAGCTGGTCCGGCACTTGGAGCGGCCAGGGTATTGATGATCTTATTCCCAGTGAATTTGTCCCCCATCACCTTATCGCCGCTGAACTTGTCCCCAGCTACATAATCTCCCTGGATCGAGTTGCCCACGTTGAGATTGCCTCCAGCACTCACCCCTGTCATGGTGATGTTTCGATTGCCTCTGACCGTCACCTGGTTGGTGGGTGCAAGCTGAGGCGCCTGCACTGGCGGTGCGGAAGGCGGATTGGGAATAGGCTGCCCAGGCCCCGATTCCGGTGTCTCGCCGCTGAGGATCTGGCGAATCAACTGGGTTGAGCCGATATAGGCCTGATCTTGCCGATTGCGGGGCTTGCTGATCTCCAGGTGGTCCCGATCCAAGGGGGTGGGCCCACGCGCTGTATCATCAGCGACGCCAGGATCGGCTGAGGAGCGCGGCACCACGATCACCACCCCTTTAGTTTCTTTGTTTTCGTAGTAGCTGCGCGTGAGGATGTGGTGGCTGGGCGCATAGCTCCGATACCACTCATAGAGATCCATGAGGTGGTCGTCGTTGTCCTTGAGATCGAGCGTGCTCACGCTGGGCAGGTAGACCTTGAGGGCAACCGCCAGATCCGCCAGCCGCGAACCGTGGTGGGGGGTGGCCAGAAAGAGCACCCCACGGCACTGCTCCACCACCTGCAGCCGCTCCGGGGCGAATTGGGAATCGGCAGAGCGGCGCAGGATGCTTTTCACCAGGAGGCCCCCCAGGCTGTGGCTGATGAAACACACCGGCCGTTGCCCGATGCCTGCGCCCACCAACCGGTCCAGGGCGTTTTCAGCCCGTCGCGGCAGAGACATCGCTGCCCCCGCATCGGGATCTTTGCCCCCAAAGAACGGAACCCGCACGCCCTCCCACCTTGTGGGGGCAGCGGCATAGCCCAGCGACCACACCCCAACCTGGCTTCCAAACTCCAGGGCCAGCCAGTGAGGCCATGAAGTGTTCTCATCCTTTCCGCTGCGCCAGGTTTCGATGGGATCGCCGCCGAGGCCATGGACGAACACCACATCCAGCTGGCGTTCCGCCGCAAGGGGTGACGAGATGGGGAGCAGCTCTGCCATCGCCTCGCCTGGGGAGTCTCAGTTTTCGCCACTGTGGCGCCACTTCAGCCAGCTGGCACGATCTTGCTTGCTGGGGTTGAGCTAACGATTGCCGCACCAGGGCCCTTCTATCAAGATGCAAGGGGTCCAACTCCGCTGGCTCTGCCTGCCAATGCCCCAGCCAGAGCCACCCCCATCAGATTCCGGCTCGGACGCGCTGATTCCCTCGGGCTCAACTGTGGAGGTGGGCGGATCGGAGAACATAACCGTCACCGATGCAAGAGCGGGTAGGGATCTAGCCATCACCCAAACAATCCTCAAGGCCCCCAAACCAAAGCCCACTCTTCCCCCTTACACCCCCCACAACCTCCCTGAGCGCACCACCAGCGCCGAGCGGTTCGTGGGCCGCAGCCAGGAACTGGAGCAGCTCAAGAGCCTCCTGGCCCCAGAAGGCAGCCGGGCTTATCTCACCGGCATGGGCGGGGTGGGTAAGAGCGAGTTGGCGATTCAGCACGCCTACGGCTCCTTTGCTCACTACCGGGGCGGCATCGTGCGGCTGGATGCCCGCCAGGGGCTGGACGCCATGGCGCTGCAGGTGGTGACTTTCTTTCGGGGAGTCTTCCCCGATCTGGCCCTCCCGGAGGACAAGAGCCCCACCGATTTGCTGCCCCTGTGTTGGAGCCAGTGGCCAGCAAGTGCCAACCCAACGGAACCGGTGCTCCTGATCGTCGATGACCAACGGGGCGACAAGGGGGGCTATGAAGCAGAACGCAAGCTCCTTGAGGGTTTGCCGCCTCGATTCCGCCGGCTGATCACCCAGCGCGAAACGGCACCCACCAATGCCCAGGCCCTTGGGCTCCCTCTGCTCCAACGGGCGGATTCTTTGGGACTCCTAGCTCTGCAGGCCGGAGAGGGCGGCACAGTCCGCCTCAAGGCAGAGGAACAGGCTGCCGATGGGCTCTGCTCTGAGGTGGGGGATCTCCCCCTGGCGCTGGTGTTGCTCGGTGCCCGGCTGGCGGAGCGGCCCGATCTGCGGTTGGAGCAACTCCTGGCGGATCTGCAGGCCAAGGGAGCAGCAGCGAAAGCCCTCCAGCAAGCCCATCCTGAACTGGGGGCAATGCGCGGCGTTGTGGAAGCCCTGCTCATCAGCTGGGAGCCCCTCACCGACCCCGCCAAAAGGCTGCTGTTGCTCTTGAGCGTGATGGCTCCTGCGTTGATCCCTTGGGAGCTGGTGGAAGCCTGCCGCCTGCCGGAGCTGGAGCTGGAGGAGGGAAGCGCTTTTGGCGATCAGCAAGCCGAGCTATTGCGGGCTCAGTTCCTGGAACGTTTTGGGCCAGGGCTCTATCAGCTGCATCCCCTGGTGCGGCAGTTCCTCAGGTTGCAGAGCCAGGAGCAGCTGGAGCTGGTGGCCCGCTGGCGGAGACAACTGGCAGCGGCGGTGGCGGGAGTCTGCCGAGAGCGGATTCCCCAAACGCCCACGCTGGAGCAGGTGCAAGCGTTGGAGGCTTTCCTCCCCCACATTCAGCTGGTAGCGGAGCAACTGGCAGATGAATTGGAGGACGACAATCTGCTCTTGCCCACCACAGGCCTGGCGCGGGTGGCGGAGCATCAGGCCGCCTTAGGAGGTGCCCTCAAGTGGTGTCAGATGGCTTTGGAGCAGAGTGAGAACAGGCTGGGGCCAGAGCATCCCTCTACCGCCAGGGCTCTCAACAATCTGGCGACGCTGCTGCATTACACCAACCGCCCGGCGGAGGCGGAGCCGCTGATGCGCCGTGCCCTGGCGATCGATGAGGTCAGCTACGGCAATGACTATCCCGTCGTTGCCATGGATCTCAACAACCTGGCTTCGCTGCTGCAGGCCACCAACCGCCTGGCCGAGGCGGAGCCGCTGATGCGGCGGGCATTGGCGATCGTGGAGGTCAGTAACGGCACCGATCACCCCAATGTGGCCATAACTCTCAACAACCTGGCGCAACTGCTGCAGGCCATCAACCAGCTGGCGGAGGCAGAGCCGCTGATGGCCCGTGGCTTCGCAGTCTTGAAGAGCCTGGGCTTCGATCACCCCAAAACCCAATCCATGAGGGGCAACTACATCGCCCTCCTCCAAGCCATGGGCCTCGCCGAACCAGAAATCCAAGCCAAGCTCCAATCCCTCCAGCCCCCCACCTAACCCTGGTCTGGCACGCAGCTGGCCAGGGTTAGGTGCCCAGTTGATCTGACTCAGCGGTGCGCCAGCAGCAGCGAAGCCTGGGCCGGAGAAAAACAGCAAGGCCGCAGAGTTGAGTTGCCTTATGTTGGTGGGGTGATCACAGCCGATCCTTTGGTCTGGTGCCATCGGCGGGACTGAAGGCTTGAAGTCACTTGCCTTAATCCCGCTGTAGCGGTTGGCCTAAAATCCACTCCTGCCCTCGGCGCGTGCAGCCGCCAGCTGCGGATCCACTGCCCCGGGCGAAAGGGCTCCAGCAGCCCCTGCTCCTGCCACTGGTGCAGCCAGTCCTGCACCGTTGTCGACGACACCGCGAACAACTCCTCGTTATGGTCGGCGTTGGGCACAGCCCAAGCAGGGGGCTTCAGCCGAACCCCCGAGGGTGATCTACTCATCCACCCCTGACCCCTTCCAGAGAGGCCAGGCCCTGATCGACATGCTGGCCGACTGCGACGCCGAACTTCGTTGCGTCCTTCGAGTTGCTTTAGCCCCATCCTCCTCGCTCTGGGCAACTGCCGCCCTGCTCCTCTACGGTTAATTTGTATAAAATAGATTGGTCGGCATGGTCCGCGTACAGCTTTCAATCCAGCCTGGACAGGCTCAATAGCGAGGAGTAAAAAGCCGCGAACTCAGCAACCTTAGATTAACTTCATTGGTGCTCTACTCCAGCAGCGAGGCTGGCTCTCATTCATCACAGCTCTCCAACACGGCCTGAATCACCGCGGGGGCGATGCGGAAGTCGTTGGCGTGGAGCTCGGCGAACACAGCCCGGGCAGAGTCGATCAGGCGCCGTTGGCGGGCCATGCCGATCACCGCCGCCGTGCCCGCCAACTTGATACCGAACGCCGCCGCAACAGCGCGGCCGGCCCGTTCGTCAATCAGCAGCAGGGTCTGACGCCCGCTGATCAGGGCCAGGCGAATGCTGGCGGCTTCTCCTTCATCGAGATCCGGGAGCGCTGGTTCGCTGGAATTAACTGCAATAGCACTGAGCCAACCTGAGGCGATTGCAGCCCTGATCGGCTCCTCCCTGGCGGGATGGCCGCCGCTGAGTACCTCCGCCATGACCTCTTCGGTCACCAGCACCTGGCCGAACAGGACCTCCAGCCATCTCAGCCCGTTGACGCGGGCAAGGGCAATCAGGGGACTGGCGTCGGCGATGACGATTGCAGCCACTGCTCCAGGGTGTCGAGATCGGCGTTGGTTTCGGCGGCAGTGAGCCGGATGGCGGCAATGCCAAGCCGTCCGAGATGGGCGATGAAGCTCGCCACATCCATCTCGGCGACATGGGCGGCACGCACGAGGGAGAGTTCACCGTCGCGGAACAGCGCCGTGGCCAGGGCGGCGCGCACGCCGGGGGCCTGTAGCAGCCCGCCCTCCTTCAGGCCGATCAAGACGGCATCCGGGATGTTGCGGTTCAGCACCACCACCGGGCCGCTCCGGGCCTGACGCAAGGCTTCCGCCGGATTGTGCTTCAGTCCGCTCACGCTGACGGCATGCACGGCTCTTCTCCCCAGGGATGGTTCTAAGGGATGATTCTAGGGGATGTTTGGAGAAGAAACCTGGTATTGAACTGGCCAGATCGTGGCAGTGGGCGCTGCCAGGGTGCTGTTCGTTCGCCGCCCATGCCAGGCCAAACGATCCGTTGGGTGGCCCTCTGGGTCGTTGCCCTGGCCCGGTCGTTGCGATGCGGGCTGATTTCCGTCAGCCGGGCCTGTAAGAGCTTAGGGAAACCAAGCAGATCGCCTCCGACCTGCTCACCCAAGCTGAGCCTGCACCGCTCTGTGACGCCGTGGTTATTGATAAGGCCGAGGACCTTGATCTCGCCTCCTTCGCCCTGCTGCGTGCCCTCAACTAGCTGATCAGCTGTCGTCAGGATCAGCGCGAAACGGCTGCACTGGAGGCGCTCCCCCGGCAAGCCCTGGCGATCACCTGCTCCTCATCGGCCGCAATCACCATCACCTCAAATGGAGAAAGCCAGGCCAGGGCCGACACCACCTCCTGCCTTAGCGCGTCATCGTGCTCGCCGATGCCGCCGGTGAAGGCGATAACGTCGACGCCACCGAGGCTGGCGGCCATGGCGCCAATTTCCTGCAGCAGCCGGTGGCGGAAGACGGCGATGGCCAGCTGGGCTCCCCCGTGCCCAGCCGTTGCCGCAGCCCTGAGTTCCTGCATGTTGCCGCTGAGCTCCGAAAGTGCCAGCAAGCCGCTTTGGCCATTGAGGGCCTGGTCCAGCTCCTCTGCTGAGAGGCCCTGGCGCAGCTGATACAGCAGCAAGCCGGGGTCGATAGAACCGCAGCGGGTGGCCATCACCAGCCCCTCCAGCGGGGTGAAGCCCATGGTGGTGTCGATGCTGCGTCCCGCCTTGATGGCGCACAGGGAGCAGCCGGCGCCCAGGTGGCAGCTGATCAGCCGCAGGGGGGGCGCTGCGGCGGCCGGGGCAAAGCGGGCGGCGACCACCTCGGCGACGTGCTGGTGGCTGAGGCCATGGAAGCCGAAGCGCCGCAACCCCTGGCGGCGCCAGGCAGCGGGGATGGCGTAGGTGGCGGCCTCCGGCGGCAGGGTGGCGTGGAAGGCGGTATCGAAGCAGGCCCACTGCTCCAGCTCCGGCTGCTGGGCCGCCAGCCAGTGCATCACCCGCAGGGCCGGGCCATTGTGCAGGGGAGCCAGGGGCACCAGTTCGGTTAGTGCCGCCAGCACAGCCGGCTCCAGCCGCACGGGGGCGGTGAAGCCTTCGCCCCCATGCACCACCCGGTGGCCGGCCAAAACGATGGCTTCGCTCCAGGGTGCCAGGGCCGCCGGTAGCCAGTCATCAAGCACCGGCTCTGGGGCAGCTCCCTCGGCCATCGGGCATGGCCGTTGCCCCTGCCAAAGCCGGCTGCCACTTTCATCCAGCAGGCAGGCCTTGAGGCTGGAACTGCCGGCATTGAGCACCAGCACCAACCCAGCATCCGGCGCTGCCGTTGTGGCCAGGACCATCACCCTCGCTCGTTGATTGGCAGTGCCCAGCGCCAGTTGGTGATTTCTGGCGAGTCCATGCCGTGGGTATGGGCATACTCCCGGTGGGAGAGGATCTGCTCCTGCATCCGCTCTTTGATATGGGCGGCGCGGGAGCCGAGGCGGGGCACGCGGTCGATCACATCGATCACCAGATTGAAGCGGTCGATCTGGTTGTTCATCGCCAGCTCCAGTGGCGTGTTGATGTTGCCCTTCTCCTTGTATCCCCGCACATGGAAGTTGCCGTGGTTGGTGCGGCGGTAGGTGAGGCGGTGAATCAGCCAGGGGTAGCCGTGGAAGTTGAAGATCACCGGCCGATCGGTTGTGAACAGCGTGTCGAAATCCCGGTCGCTCAGCCCGTGAGGATGCTCCTTCGGGTCGGTGAGGGCGAACAGCTTGACAACGTTGATCACCCGGATCCGCAGGGTGGGAATTTCGCGTTGCAGGATCTCCACGGCCGCCAGGGTTTCCTTGGTGGGAATGTCGCCGGCGCAGGCCATCACCACCTCGGGCTCATCCGGTTCGACGCCCAGGTCGTCGGTGCTGGCCCAGCGGATGATGCTGATTCCCTTGGCCACGTGGCGCCTGGCCTGCTCCAGGGAGTAGTACTGCAGGTGCTTCTGCTTATCAGAAACGATGATATTGCAGACGTTGGTTTCCTGCAGTGCCTCCTCCGCCACCGCCAGTAGGCAGTTGGCGTCGGCTGGCAGGTACACCCGCACCACCTCGCCGCTCTTGTTGCCGGCCAGGTCGATGAAGCCCGGATCCTGGTGGGTGAAACCGTTGTGGTCCTGCCGCCAGACAGTGGAAGAGATCAGACAGTTCCAGGCACCGATCGGTGCACGCCAGGGAGCATGGTGGATGCAGGATTCCAGCCACTTGGCGTGCTGATTGAACATCGAGGCGATCACATGGGCGAAGGCTTCGTAGGTATGGAAGAAGCCATAGCGACCAGTTAGCAGATAGCCCTCCATCATCCCAACTAATGTGTGTTCGCTGAGCATCTCCACCACCCGTCCGTTGCGGGCCAGTTCACTGCCGTTGAGGTCTTCCGGCAGGAAATCCTCCATCCACACCTTTTTGCTCACCTCATAGATCGCCTGCAGGCGGTTGGAGGAGGTTTCATCCGGGCCGAACACCCGCATTGAATCGGGATTGATGCGGATGATGTCGCGCAGCAGCTCGCCGAGGGGGTAGGTGTTCTCCATTTCTGTGCGACCTGGAACATCCACTGGCACCGCATAGTCCGCCAGTGCGGGGAACTGCAGCTTGCGGCGCAGCAGGCCGCCGTTGGCATGGGGGTTGGAACCCATGCGACGCGTGCCGACGGGGGAGAGGGCCCGCAGTTCGGGAATCAAACTGCCGTTGGCATCAAAGAGTTCCCAGGGGCGGTAGCTCTTCAGCCAGTCCTCCAGCAGACCCAGCTGTTCGGGATCGCTGTTTGGTGCAGACAGCGGCACCTGGTGGGCCCGCCAGAAGCCCTCCAGCTTCTTGCCATGCAAAGCAGCCGGCCCTGTCCAGCCCTTGGGGGAGCGCAGCACGATCATCGGCCAGGCAGGCCGCACCGCTTCACCGCTGGCGCGTCCTTCGGCGCGGATCTCAAGAATGCGCCCGATCGCCCGATCCATGGCGGCAGCCATGGCCTGGTGCATGGCCTGCGGTTCGCTGCCTTCCACAAAGATCGGCTCCCAGCCGTAGCCGCGCATCAGGTTTGCCAACTCCTCCCGCGGAATCCGCGCCAGCAAGGTGGGGTTGGCGATCTTGTAGCCATTGAGGTGCAGCACCGGCAGCACCGCCCCATCGCTGATCGGATTAAGGAACTTGTTGATGTGCCAAGAGGTGGCCAGGGGCCCGGTTTCGGCCTCCCCATCACCGACGCAGGCCAGGGCGATCAGGTTGGGGTTGTCGAAGACCGCGCCGCAGGCGTGGGAGAGCACGTAACCCAGTTCGCCCCCCTCGTGGATCGAGCCGGGGGTTTCCGGGGTGCAGTGGCTGCCGATGTGTCCGGGAAAGGAAAACTGCTTGAAGAAGCGGCGCATGCCCAGGGTGTCCTGGCCCTTATCGGGGTAGACCTCGCTGTAGCTGCCATCGAGGTAGGTGGGTCCCAGGACCCCTGGGGCGCCATGGCCAGGCCCCGACAGGTAGATCATGTCGAGGTCGTGGCGGCGAATCACCCGGTTGGCGTGGGCCCAGATGAAAGCCTGGCCCGGTGAGGACCCCCAGTGGCCCAGCAGCCTTGCCTTGACGTGCTCAAAGCGCAGGGGCTCGGCCAGCAGCGGGTTGTCGCGCAGGTAGATCATCCCCACCGCCAGGTAATTGGCAGCGCGCCACCAGGCGTCGATCAGTTGCAACTCCTGCTCGCCGTCAGGGCTGGAGAACTGAGCCTCGTAAGGGGCCATAGATGAAGCGATCATGCCCTTGGGACGTGTGGATTCTGAACTTGATAGTGGCTCGGGGCCGTTAAGAAAGCGCTAAGTCGACCGCCCGCAGGGGGGGAGGTCAGGGATCCAACATCCGCAGGCAACTAGTTGAAGCAGCTTCAGCAGCCCGCTGACGCAACCATGGGTGCGTTCCAGCACTTCACTGCCGGAATACCCCGGTAGTAAGAAAGGATTGTGAGGGTGGAGGTATCGAGCAGGAAATGGGCTCCGTGGCTGGGCGACAGCTCGATCCAGCGAGCCACAAACACCCGGAACACGTGGCCATGGGCGAACAGTGCCACCCTGCCGCCGTTCTGCCGAACGCGACTGATGACGCGGTCCACCCGTTCCCCCACCTCGGCGGGGCTTTCCCCGGCTGGACAGCCATCGCGAAACACCAACCAATCGGGGTGCTGCTCGCGAATCGCCGCGGGCGTCAGGCCTTCGTAGCTGCCGTAATTCCACTCGGCCAGATCAGGATCGATACTGGCTTGACCACCCAGACCGGCCAGTTCGCAGGTGCGGCGGGCACGCTGCAGGGGGCTGCAGAGCACCAGGGAAAAGTCGCGGTCCGCCAGCACCGGGGCGAGCAGGCGGGCAGCCGCTTCGCCATTGACGGTGAGGGGGATGTCGGTGCTGCCGGTGTGCTGACCCGAGAGACTCCATTCCGTCTCGCCGTGGCGAATCAGAAATACTTCACCTGGTGGTTGCTGGCCGTTTTGCATTGTGGTTGACCATTTAGGAGGTTCTGGAAATTGGCACTCAGCCGTTGTCACTTGTCAGGGAAACTGTTAACGGATGCACCTTCCAGATGGAGCTGGCGTAGTCCCGTATTGAGCGGTCGGAGGAGAAAAAGCCGCTGCGCGCGGTGTTGAGCAGGGACATCGTCGTCCAGCGCCGGCGATCGAGCCAGACTGCGTCGACCCGGCTCTGGGCCTGCACGTAGTCGTCAAAATCGGCCAGCACAAAGAATGGATCCAGACCCCGCAGTTGGTCCAGCAGGGGCCGGAACAGATCGCGATCACCGCCACTGAAGTAACCCTGTTCGATTAGGGCGAAGGCCTCCTGCAGGGCGGGAAGGCGCTCCAGCCATTCCCAGGGACGGTAATGGCCGCGGAGCTGGCGGATCTCCTCAACTGTTTTACCAAAGAGAAAGAAGTTATCGGCCCCAACCTGCTGGCGGATCTCCACATTCGCCCCATCCAGGGTGCCGATGGTCAGGGCCCCATTCATGCTGAACTTCATGTTGCCGGTGCCGGAGGCCTCCAGGCCGGCCGTGGAGATTTGCTCGGAGAGATCGGCGGCGGGGTAAACCCTTTCGCCAAGTTTGACATTGTAATCCGGCAAGAAAATCACCTTAAGCAGACCTTTGCAATCCGGGTCGTTGTTGATAACCTCCCCGATCCCATTGATAAAGCGGATGATCAGCTT
>JBIIJV010000152.1:0-7138 GCA_044233545.1 Cyanobium sp. | reverse complement strand
CTTTCGGCCGTTTCAGCTCGATGCCCTGTTGGACTGGGCCTTGGAGTCAGCCCGTTGCCGTCGCTGGGATGGGGAGTTGATTCGCCATACCGTTGTTGATGTCTGGATGGAGCGGGCCGAGGTGATTCGCCAGTGGCAATTGCGCCTGCGGGATGAACCCGACGACCGCCTGTTGGTGGCCGGTCTTGGCAGCCAGCAGGACTGGATGCATCGCTGTGAGCAATCCCTGCAGGCTTGATTCTCAGCCCCCAGACCACCAGCGCCACAGGGCAGCCACCGCCAAAGGCACGCTGAGGTTATCCAATCCCAGCCAGGCCACCTGTTCCAGGGCGGTAGCCAGCAACGCCATCGTTGCCAGGGCACCGAGCTCCGGCGATGTTAACCCCGCTGCCAGGGCCAGTTGCCTCACCAAGAAGAGGGCCGCCAGGCTGGCCAGGGCCATGGTTGCGGTGCCCAAAAGCGACCGTTTCTGCCCCCATACCTGCCAGCTTGGTGAAGGCCAGCTGGGCCCGATCAGGCCGGCGAACCCATCTCCCCAGGCCATCACCAGCACTCCTGCTGCCACTGCAGCGGGCTGGGCTGGCCACCAAAGCAGCAGCAACAGCACGATGGTGGCCCCATAGGCGATGGTGCCGTAGCTG
The DNA here is from genome assembly GCA_044233545.1 of Cyanobium sp. Lineage (GTDB taxonomy): Bacteria > Cyanobacteriota > Cyanobacteriia > PCC-6307 > Cyanobiaceae > Cyanobium. Next base: position 6,497 of record JBIIJV010000152.1, on the reverse strand, counting down.
CGGCGATCCACATCTTCGATGGCCGGCAGCACCCGGATGCGGTGGTTGAGGGCCGCCAGCAAGGTGACGAGTCCCGCGACCGGAAGGGCGATCCGGCGATCGATGCCCAGCCCCCAGGCGATCAACAGCACCGGGCCGCTGCCGATGTGGACCACCTTGCGGCTCCATTCGGGTTGTTCGGGCCAGCGGCGACGCACCAGCAGGGCCAGGCAGCACACCAAAATCAGCCAGGCCCCAACAGCGCCGACTCCAGGTAGCTGGCGCCGAATCCATTCCGGCTCCAGCGCCATTGCAAATTCCACCGCTATCTCAGGCTGCCTGTTGTCTGTCGCTAAGCATCCGCAGCTTCATGATTGCCTTGGCTTCCAGCTGGCGTACCCGCTCGCGGGAGACGTTGATGATCCGGCCGATTTCGGCCAGCGTTAACGGTTCGCTGCCTTCAAGACCGAAGCGCAGCCGCAGGATTTTCTGCTCCCGTTCATTGAGTTGGGAAAGCCAGGCCCCCAGATGTTCCTTCTGCAACAGGCGATCCATCGAGTCCAGATGCTCGTTGCTGCCGGGATCAGCGATCAGCTCGCCAAGGGTGCTGCGATCCTCTTCGCCGCGGGCGTGGGCATCAAGGGAAGCGCAGGGGGTGCTTTGGGAGATCAAATCCTCCAATTCCTCGGGAGTCATGCCAACGGCATGGGCCACTTCGAGGCGGTTGGGTTGGCGTCCGAGGCGGTGCGAAAGTTCGCGGGTCACCCGCCGCATGCGGGAGAGTTTTTCGCTGACGTGAATCGGTAGGCGAATGGTGCGGGCGCTGTTATCGATGGCACGGGTCATGCCCTGGCGGATCCACCAATAGGCATAGGTGGAAAATTTGTAGCCCATGCCGGGGTCAAACTTGTCGACGGCCCGTTCGAGGCCAATGGCCCCTTCTTGAATGAGATCGAGCAATTCAAGGCCTTGATTTTGATATTTTTTTGCCACGCTCACCACTAGGCGCAAGTTGGCGGCCATCATGCGATCGCGGGCCCGTTGACCCATGCGAATTTGGCGTTTCTGCAGGGGTGTGCGCTGATCGTTGGCGAGAAGTTGCAGCGGTTTGGCGGACTGGACATGGTGGGCCAGCTCAATCTCCTCCGCTGGTGTCAGCAGTGGCACCCGGCCGATGGTGCCCAGATACCAGCCGATGGCATCTGGGCTACTGCGGCTGCTGGATCGCTGGGCTGCTGTCCGGGCTGCCGCCCGGGTACCTGATGGTTTGGTCTTGTCTTTTTGGTTTGGACTGCCGCTGTCACCAGCGCTCGCTTCGCCCCTTGCAGCGGTTTTGGCGCGCAGCAGAGCGAAAGCGGAATGCAGAGGTGTCCCCATCACCCCAGGCCTCCGATTGAATTTGCGGGGAATATAGCACCATTCGGAAAGTGCTTTTGTTCAGAATCTGAGAATTGTTGGACCCAAGTGCTGCGCTTTTCTGTCTTTTGGCTGTCTGTGTTTTGGTTGCGGGATAAGCCGTCACAATCCGCCCCGCCAGCGATCCATCAAGGTTGCTTGCACCTGCTGGCCCGTTCCTTCAAGCGGGTATTGGTGAAAACTGCCGTCGCTGTGCATGTGCCAGGCGCCACTGTCGTCGAGGTAAAGCTGCATCAAGCCTTCTAGATGGCCCTTCAAGCGCGGATCCTCAACCGGGGCCACGGCTTCGACCCGGCGATCGAGATTGCGCGGCATCCAGTCAGCACTGCCGATCAGGAGTTCGGACTCGCCACCGTTGGCAAACCAAAACAAACGTGAGTGTTCAAGAAAGCGGCCAATCACACTGGAAACGCTGATCGATTCGCTAACGCCCGCCAACCCTGGCCGCAGGCAGCACATGCCGCGAATGATCAATTCGACCTTGACCCCAGCTTGCGAGGCTTCGTAGAGCAGGGCGATGATCGCCGGATCAACCAAAGAATTCATCTTGGCCCGCAGGTGGCCACCGCGGCCATTTTTGGCATGGTCAATCTCGCGGCGGATCCGGTCTTCCATGCCGCGACGCAGGGTGACAGGAGCCACGAGTAGTTTGCGGAAACTTTGCTGTTTGGAGAAACCGGTGAGATAGTTGAACAGTTCGACCAGATCCTGGCCAAAGTCTTCGTTGACCGTGAGTAGGCCTATGTCGGTGTAGAGAGTAGAGGTTTTTGAATTGTAGTTACCGGTTCCCAGATGTACATAACTGCGCAATAACTCCTTCTCGCGGCGCACCACCAGCAGCACTTTGGTGTGGGTTTTCAGTCCTAGCACCCCATAAACCACATGGACCCCCGAGCGCTCCAGTTCACGGGCCCAGTGGATGTTGTTGTCTTCGTCGAAACGGGCTTTCAGTTCGACCAGGGCCATCACTTGCTTGCCGTTTTCGGCGGCGCGAATCAGGGCCGCCACCACCGGCGAATCCTTGGAGGTGCGATAGAGGGTCATCTTGATCGCCAGCACCGAGGAGTCGTCGGCGGCCTGGTTGAGAAATTCCTCCACCGAGGTGGTGAACAGGTCATAGGGGTGATGCAGCAACACATCACCGCGGCGGATCACGGAAAAAATGCTTTGGAATTCCTCTTGCTTGATCGAGCCGTCCTCCAATTGGCTGCGTTGGGCCCGCATCAAGGCCGGCACCGTTCGCCCTTGATAGGGCTCGTCCTTTAGCTGGGGCAGGGGGATTGCCAGCAGGCTCATTAGATCATCAAGGCCGAGGGGACCGTTGATGCGATAGACGTCCTCGCTCTCCACATCCAGACCTTCCATCAGTAGCCGCACCATGTCGTCGGGCATTTCATTGGCCACCTCCAACCGCACCACCTCACCGCCCATGCGACGCTTGCGCAGTCCAGCTTGCAAGGCCTCCATCAGGTCATCGGCCTCCAGATCCCGCAGTTCCAGGTCGGCGTCGCGGGTGATGCGAAAGAAGTAATGGCCTTCGATCGTCATCCCTGGGAACAGGTGCTGCAGGTTGAAGGCGACCAGCTGCTCTAGGGGCACCACCGTGAACAGGGCCTCAGGGCTGCGCGTGCAGAGCTCGGTGGGAATCGGCACGAAGCGCGGCAGAATTTTCTGCGGCACCTTGACCCGCGCGAACTGCTGCTGGCCCGTGTCTGGATCACTGACCATGGCCGCCACATTGAGACTGAGGTTGCTCATGAACGGGAAGGGATGCGCTGGATCGACGGCCAGGGGCGTCAAGACCGGAAAGATGGCGCGTTGGAAATAGTTGTCCACCCACTCTTTTTGTTTATCATTAAGGCGGCTGTAATCGAACAGGTGGACGCCGTATTCGGACAGCGAGCGTTTGAGGTGCAGGCGATAGTGCTGCTGTTGTTGATCGAGCAGCGGTCTCAATTTGGCTTGGATAGCTTCCAGTTGTTGCAGCGGGGTCAGTCCGTCGTCGCTGAGGGTGGTGAGCCCCGCCTCTTGTTGTGACTTGAGTGAGGCCACTCGCACCATGAAGAATTCATCAAGATTATTGCTAAAAATCGCGCTGAATTTAGCCTGCTCCAATAGGGGTGTGCGTTCGTCCATGGCCTGGGCAAGGACGCGCTGATTAAAGTCGATCCAGCTGAGTTCCCGGTTGATGTATAGCTCGGGTGGCACGCTGGATTTCGTCATTGCTGGGGCTTTGGTGGAGGGCTGAATAATGGAATGAACGTAGCAATCTCATGCCGTTGATTGGCGTGATGGGCTTGCTTGACCGGGCAGCCCGCCGACGAGTATCCCAACCACCAACATCAGCGCCAGTCCCACCCAGAAAGGACTGCGTTGGCCGATGGTCTCGAAGGCCAGGCCCGCCATGGGTGGCCCCAGCACCCCGGCCAGGCTCTGAAGGGCTTGCATGCTGCCCAGGGCGGCACCCTGGCCGCCGTCCTCCTGGCGCCGCGAAACCAGGCTGCGCAGGCAGGGGGTGACCAGTCCTGTGCCCAGGGCCAACAGGGCCACACCGCCAAACACCAAGGGCACCGCCGTCGTGCGTTGGGCCCGGGCGATCAACAAAAAGCCGACACTGACGAACCCGACCCCCGTCAGGGACAGCCTGCGTTCGCCAAAACGGGCCACCAGGGGCCCGATCAGCCCTCCCTGCACCACCGTGGCCACCACCCCTACCACTAAAAAGGCGAGGGCTGAAAGCTCGGGGCCCCAGGCGAAGGCCTGGCGCAGAAACAGCACCAGCATGGCCGTGAAGCCATTGAACGAAAGGAAAAACAAAAAGAAAGCCAGGGCCAGCAAGCGCACCTGGGATTGGCCCAGGATGCGACCTATTTGGTTGAAGGGTTGCAGTGCCCGCCGTCTGGGCAAGGGCAGGCGCTGGGAAGGGTGCAGGGTTTCGGGCAGCAGCTTTAGGACCACCACCAGGTTGAGCAGCGCGAAGGCCGCCGCCAGTAGCAGGGGCAGGGTGAGGCTGAAACGGGCCAACAGCCCTGCCAGTGCTGGCCCCAGGATGAAGGCGAGCCCGAAGGCCACCCCCAGCAGCCCGAAGGCCTTGGCCCGTTGTTCCGGTGGGGTGATGTCCGCGAGGACGGCGGTGGCGGTGGCGGCGGTGCCACCGCTGAGTCCATCGATGAAACGGGCCAGGAACAGCAAACCGAGGGGCACGCCGGCTGCCAGGGCTTGGGGCCAGAGTTGGGCCCAAGGCAAGATCAAGGTGGCGGCAAACAGGGAAAGCCCCAATACCGAACCCGCCACACAGACGGTGATCACCGGCTTGCGACCAAAGCGGTCGCTGAGGGCGCCGATCAAGGGGGTGCCGGTGAACTGGGCCAGGGCATAGGTGCCAGCCAGGGCCCCCAGGGTGCGACCATCGCTGCTGAGCCCGGCCAGCAGGTAGGGCAACAGGGGAAACACCATGCTTTCCCCGAGCCTGTCGTTGAGCAGGGTGAGAAACACGCTCAGCAGGGTGGAGGGGCGCTGCCAGCGCAAAGGGAGCCTGCGACGCCCTTCAGCATCCCATGGCACCGCGAAACGCTTGTAGAATGGGTTTTAACGGAGGGAATTGAGGCGTGTTGCTGGCCGCCACCGGACTGCTCCTGGTGTTGTTTCTTGCGGTCCACCTGGCTGGTGTGGGGCTTGCCCTGGTCGATCAGCAGCTTTTCGAGGCTTGGAGCGCCAGCCTGCACACCTGGTGGCCCCTTCCCCTGCTGGAAGCGGCCTTGGTGCTTCTGTTCCTGCTCCATCCCCTCAAGGCGGCGGCCAAGGCGCTGGCCAATGCCACCGCCGCCCCACGGGTGCAAGCAGGGCGCCGTAGCCGCCGGGGCGCTGGCCTGGAAGCGCTGGCCGCCTTAGCCGCTCGCACCAGCCCCTGGAGTGGGGCGCTGTTGTTGCTGTTTCTGGTGGTGCATCTAGCCCAGTTGCGCTGGGTGCGCCCCCCCGCCGGTGGCGAACTGGCGGCCGTCAGGGGGGTGCTGGCCCAGCCTCAAGGCTGGGCGCTTTACGGCGCTGCGGGGCTGGCGCTAGCCCTGCATCTGTTTCAGGGGGTTGAGAGTGCCCACCGCAGCCTGGGGCTGCTGGCTGGGGCCAACGCGGGCCTGTTGCGCTGGCTTGGGCGCCTGGTGGCGGTGCTGCTGGGGGGTGGTTTCTGCCTGGTGAGCCTGGCCCTGGCCTGGGGGGCGCAGCCGTGAACGCAACCGTGGGTGCAGGGGAAGGTACGCGCCACGAGCCGCGAGTGCCGACTGGTCCGTTGGCGGGCGCTTGGCAACGCTATCGCCAGGATTTGCCCTTGATCAGTGCAGCCCAAAAACGCCAGCTGCGGGTGTTGGTGGTGGGCAGCGGCCTGGCGGGGGCTTCAGCGGCCGCCTCCTTGGCGGAACAGGGTTACATGGTGAGCCTGATCACCTATCACGACAGCCCTCGGCGGGCCCACTCGGTGGCGGCCCAAGGAGGCATCAACGCTGCCAAGAATTACGCCAACGACGGCGACAGCGTCACCCGCCTGTTTCGCGACACCGTCAAGGGGGGTGATTTTCGGGCCCGGGAGGCCGGCTGTTTTCGTCTGGCCGAGCTGAGCACGGCGATCATCGACCAGTGCGTGGCCCAGGGGGTGCCCTTCGCCCGCGAGTACGGCGGCACCCTGGCTAATCGCAGTTTTGGCGGCACATTGGTGAGTCGCACCTTTTATGCCCGGGGGCAGACGGGCCAGCAGTTGTTGTATGGCGCCGTCCAGGCCCTGTTGCGGCAAGTGGAAGCGGGCCAGATTTGTTTGTTGCCCCGCCGCGATCTGGTGGAGTTGGTTTTGGTCGATGGCGTGGCGCGGGGAGTGGTTTGCCGGCACCTCGTCAGCGGCGAACTGGAGACGTACACCGCGAATGCCGTGGTATTGGCGAGCGGTGGTTACTCCAACGTCTACTACCTTTCCACCAATGCGGTGAAGAGCAATGTCAGCGCCCTCTGGCGGGCCTATCGCAAAGGGGCTGATTTCGCCAACCCCTGCTTCACCCAGATCCATCCCACCTGCATCCCCAGCGGCGACGACTACCAGAGCAAGCTCACCTTGATGA
>JBIIJV010000178.1:0-6155 GCA_044233545.1 Cyanobium sp. | reverse complement strand
CAATGACGGCCGGGTGTGGCTGCCGGCGCGGCCGGCGGATGGCCGCGAGCCTGAGGCGATTCCGGAGCACGAGCGGGATTATTTCCTGGAGCGCCAATACCCCACCTACGGCAACATGGTGCCCAGAGATGTGGCCTCAAGGCGGGCCCGCGAACAGTGCCTGGCGGGCCATGGTGTCGGGCCCGGGGGGCGGTCGGTGTATCTCGACCTGGCGGATGCCATCGCCCGCGATGGCAAGGCAGCGATCGAGGCGCGCTACGGCAACCTGTTGCAGATGTACGAGCGCATCACCGGCCAGGATCCCCGCCTCACGCCCATGCGGATCTACCCCGCGCCCCACTACACGATGGGAGGTCTGTGGGTCGATTACCACCTGATGAGCACGGTGCCGGGATTGTTTGTGCTGGGGGAGGCCAATTTCTCCGAGCATGGCGCCAACCGCCTGGGGGCCAGCGCCCTGATGCAGGGCCTGGCCGATGGTTATTTCATCGCCCCTGCCACCGTCACAGCCTGGCTGGCGGGCCAGCCCCAGCCCGAGGTGGGGCCGGACCATCCCGCCTGCCAGCAGGCGCGGGCCGAGGCTGGGGCCCGCATTGCGGCGTTGCTGGCGCCCCGGGGCGGCCCCCGGGCGCCGCGTCCGGTGGATTGCTGGCACCGGCAACTGGGCCAGCTGATGATTGAGACCTGCGGTATCAGCCGCCATGGGCCCCGCTTGGCGCAGGCGATTGCTGAGGTAGAGGACCTGCGCCAGGCCTTTGCCGAGGAGGGCGGCGTGGCTGATTTGGGGGCATCCCGTGAACCGGCCGCCGCCGGCGCTGGCCGCGGCATCAATAGTGAATTGGAGAAGGCGTTGCGCCTGCAGGATTATTTCGGCCTGGCCGACTTGATGTTGCGCGATGCCCTGGCGCGGCAGGAATCCTGCGGCGCCCATTTCCGCCAGGAGTACCAGAGCGCCGCCGGTGAAGCGCAGCGCGATGATGCCTGTTTTGGCCATATCGCGGCCTGGCAATGGCGTCCCCAGGGGGCGCCCCAGCGCCATGTCGAGCCCCTGTCTTTCCGCGAAATCACCCCCAACCAGCGCGATTACCGATGAGCGCCACCTTGAGCCTTACCCTGAAAATCTGGCGTCAGCAGCGGCCCGGGGAGCCGGGACGGTTTGAAACCCACCGCTTGGAGCAGGTGAGCGTCGATTTGTCGTTGTTGGAGGCCCTCGATTTGCTCAATGAAAGGCTGATTGGCGCCGGTGAACGGCCCGTGACCTTTGAGCACGATTGCCGCGAAGGCATCTGCGGCAGTTGCGGCTTTCTGGTCAACGGTCAGGCCCATGGCCCCCAGGCCGCCACCAGCGTTTGTCAGCTCTACCTGCGCCGCTTTCGCGATGGCGAGCTGCTGGTGCTGGAGCCATGGCGGGCGCGGGCCTTTCCCTTGCTGCAGGACCTCAGCGTCGATCGCTCGGCCCTGGATCGGGTCTGGGCGGCGGGCGGCTACTGCTCGGTGAACACCGGTCAGGCCCCGGAGGCCAACGCCCTGTTGGTGGGCCGTGAGCAGGCGGCCAGTGCCTTCGACACCGCCAGCTGCATTGGCTGCGGTGCCTGTGTGGCTAGCTGCCGCAATGCCTCGGCCAGCCTGTTTGTGGCGGCCAAGCTGGCCCACCTGGGCCAGCTGCCCCAGGGCCAGAGCGAACGCCAGCGCCGCGCTCTGGCGATGACCGAGCGCATGGCGGCCGAGGGCTTCGGCAGTTGCAGCAACCAGCTGGAATGTGAGGCCGTTTGTCCCAAGCAGATTTCAGCCGACTGGATCAGCTGGATGAATCGCGAACTGCGGAAGTAGTCAGCCCGCCCAGATCTCCGCCAACTTCACCGCCAGGCCGGGGAAGTGGGGATCACCATCGAGGCGGCAGGCCGCTTCGATCCGTCGCGGCTGGGCCGGGGAATCGGCCAGTGGCTCCCAGATCTCCACCGCCCGCTCCGCCGGAATCAGCAGCCAGCCGAGGCGGGCGCCATTGCGCTGATAGGCGGCCATTTTCTGACGCAGGGTGGTGAGACCGCGGGGGCCTTCATCGCTGGGACTCGCAAGCTCCACCACCAGATCGGGGCAGAGGGGAGCGAACCCGCGGCGCTCGGCGTCGCTGAGGGCCTGCCAGCGGTCGAGGGCGACAAGGGCGGCATCGGGGCTGAGCACGGAGTTGTCCGGCAGGCGGAAGCCGCTGGAGCTGTCGAACAGCTTCAGGGGCAGGGCGCTGGCTTTCAGGGCCTGCCAGAGCAGGCCACTGAGGGCGCCGTTGCGGCCGCCCGTTTCGCTTCCGGTGGGGGTCATGCAGATCAGGGAGCCATCGGCGGCCAGCTCCAGCACCGCGTCGGGGTTGGCTTGACACAGCTCGGCGAATTGGTCGGGGGTGAGCCGCAGGCTGCTGCTGTGGAGGAGCGGCAGGGTGATCGACCCAAACGGCTGCTCCGGGCTCAGCAGCCCAGGGCAAGCCGGCTGGGAGGAGGGCGGCGCTTGGGTACTGGCTGGGGCGAGCATGGGCTCGACGAAGGTGCAGGGTTTCAGGCTAAGGGCGGTGCAGGCAGCTGGCGGAGCTGCTGCTCAGCCGCGAGGCCCTGGTGCTAACGCCCACGGAACACGCCGAACTGCTGGCCAGCAACCCGCCATCACCACAGGCTGCGCACGGGTCCATAGGAGCGGATTTTGTTATCAGCGCTGAGTAGGGGAATCCCCAACGCGCGGGCCTGAGCCACCAGAAAGCGATCGGCGGGATCGGCGTGGAACGGCTCCGGCAGGCGGGTGGCCGCCACGGCCACGGTGGGATCCAGGGCCAGCAACCGCACCGCCGGATGGGAGGCCAGCAACGCCAACCAGCGCTCCACATCGAGGCTGAGGGCAAGCCGTCCGCGGTTGACCAGCATTGCCACTTCCCAACAGCTGATGGCGGACACCAGCAGACCTGGTGAACCGCCCGGCTGGCCGGCGCTCTTGATCGCGGCATCGATGGCGGCCAGGGCAGTCGCTGAAAGTCGTTGGCGATCCCCGTTCGCCCACCAGATCAGCACATGGGTATCTAGCAGGATCACGCCAGGATTTCCCAGTCGTTCTCGCCGACGGGCGCGAACGGGTCGTCAAAGCGCAGCACCGAGCCGCGCAGCTCCTTCAGGGGGTCGGCGGCGGGCCGGGCCGGTCGATAAGGACGCACCTCCAGGGTAGGCCGGCCGTGATCGGTAATCACAAGCGGTTCACCGCTGGCCTCCACGTGGCGGAACAGCTCTAGCGCCTGGGCCTTGAAGCGGGATTTCGAGACCCGCTGCGGAGACCCTGGCGGCAGCGGCCCGGACGGGAGATCCATTGCAACTCTAAAATGACTATGGCCATAAGACTATGTCAGATCAACGGCTGCTAGCGCTTAGCGGGCAGCGCGGCAGCGCGGCAGCGGCAGGCTCTCGCGAGGCACTGGCTTCGAATGTGGAGGTGGCGGTGGGTGCTGGGCCTGGGGGGCTGCGCCCGGAAGGGCTCCTCAGCGCAAAGCGAGGCCGGCCAGTAGCCGCTGACCTCTCCAGCACGCGAACCTGACGTAAACCGGCGAGGATGGACGCCTTGAATAGGGCCCCCCAAAAAAAGAGCAATGTTCCTGCTTTCTTGTTCAGTCTGGCGGTAGCCAGGATTTTGAAATTTACCTCAGCCCTTGCAAATGCCCACCAACTCTCTGTCGCGTCTATTTTTCAGCACCAGTGGCAACATCGGCAACGCCGGCTGCCGCTCATGGTCGCGGGCCAAACTTGCGTTTGGCATTGCCTTCGCGGGGATGGCGATGACCGCAGGCCAGGTCCGGGCCGTCGTTGTGAACGTGGGTGGTCAAGATTGGGATGTAACCCAATTCCACGGAAATTACCATACTAATGCTATTCCCTTCCAGACTCCGGCCAATGGTGGAGTGGTGCCTTGGATGGGTCTTGGATGGGTCTTGGATGGGTTCTGCATCCTTTACGGCGAGATCGGCTTTGCCTGTGAGCGCATTAAATCGCTGGATCCGCTCCTGCCAGCCCATGCCGCCTAACGCGAGCGTGTGGGCACCGGCACGATGATCCTGCCCGACTTCCTGATCGGAGCCCATGCCCTGCTGAAAAACCTGGACCTGCGAGCCGGCTCCGCCCCCTTGGCGCTTTGCTGGGCCCAATCCAGCAGGGCAACCAAGTTGCTGCCCGTTCCAGCTCAGCCCGCCCAGATCTCCTCCAGCTCCACCACAAGCCCGGGGAAATAGGGATCTCCCTCCAGACGGCAGGCCGCTTCCATTCGCTGCGGCGGGGCCGGAAGATCCGACAGCGGGCCCCATACCTCCACCGCCCGCTCCGCTGGGATCAACAGCCAGCCCAGGAGGGCGCCGTTGCGCTGATAGGCAGCCATTTTCTGGCGCAGGGCGGTGAGGCCGCGGGGGCCTTCATCGCTGGGGCTGGCGAGTTCTGCTACCAGGACGGGGCAGAGGGGGGCGAAACCGCTGCGCTGCTCCGCCGTAAGGGCCTGCCAGCGATCCAGAGCTACCAGCGAGGCATCGGGGCTGAGCACCGAGTCGTCCGGCAGGCGGAAGCCGGTGGAGCTGTCGAACGCCTTCCAGCCGCCGCCGGCACGGGCCCAGGTCTTGATCTGAAAGAACAGTTCGCCATTGCGGGCGCCGGTATCACTTCCGGTGGGGGTCATGCAGATCAGGGAACCATCAGCGGCCAGCTCCAGCACGGCGTCTGGGTTGGCCTCACAGAGCACGGTGAATTGCTCGGGAGTGAGGCGCAGGCGGGGGCAGAGCGAAGCCGGCAGGTTGAGCGACTCCAGCTGCCCGGTGCCCCAGTCCCGGCCGGACAGGCTCTCCAGGGGGCGGGGCGTAGCGAGCATGGGCCCAGCGCATGAAGGGCTCCAGGCTAAGCGCGGTGTGCGGCATCCTGACTGGCGCTGAGGGGGGAGCCCTCCGGCGCCAGTGCCCTGACCAGCCGCCACCGCCACAATGGCGACATGAATCGTTCCGCCGACTGGCTGCATCAGGCGCAGGCCGATCTGGAGCTGGCGGGAGTGAGCGCTGCCGCCGGCCACCATGAATGGGCCTGCTTCGCCTGCCACCAGGCGGTGGAAAAGGCCCTGAAGGGTTTGCACCTCCGCCATGGCCAGCAGGCGTGGGGCCACGGCCTCGGGCGCTCCTGGCGCGATCTACCTCCGGCCGTCGCCGCTGAGTTGGCGGCCAGCGTCAGCGATCTGGAGGACCGTTTGCGCATCCTTGATGCCCTTTACATCCCGACGCGCTACCCCGATAGCCTGCCGGACGGTGCCCCGACCGACCATTTCGGCCGGCTTCAGAGCGACGACGCCCACCGTCATGCCCGTTCGATCGTTGACGCAATCGCTGCTGCGCTGGCCTGAGCCCGAGCAGATCCTGCACCAGGTGCGCCTCTGGGCGGCCCAGGTGGCGGTGGAGCATCCGGGCCTGGAGCGGGTTGGCCTGTTCGGTAGCTATGGGCGGGGTGACGCCGGGGTCGGCAGCGATCTGGATCTGCTGCTGATCGATGCCGGCAGCAGCGGCCCCCAGCACCAGCGACTGCTGGCCTGGCCCCTGGCGGAGCTGCCGCTCAGCTGCGATGCCCTGGTGCTCACCCCCACGGAACACGCCGAGCTGCTGGCCAGCGGCTCAGCTATGGCCGCCGCCTTGCAGCGGGACAGCCGCTGGTTGTGGCATCGGTCGTGATCAGCCAGTTATAGCCATGGTCCTTGCCTGGCCCGGCAAGCCAGCCTGGATCCGGCTTTCGCCCAGGAAAACTGGGGCTTTCTGGCCCAGCAATGCGTGGAGAACCTGCTCAAAGGCCTGATCGTCCTGGCCGGTGAGCAGCCACCGCTGAGCCACGATCTTGAGCGTCTGCAACTGCTAGCCGGGGTGGTCCTTCCGGAGGAGCTGCTGGCGCTGCAGGAGTTTGCGGTGAAAGCGCGCTATTCACCAGAGGAGACACCGCTTTCGGGCTCCCGAGTAGAACTGCTGGCCCGGATCCGCCAGCTGAGAGGGGAGCTGGAGAGTTTGCTGGAGGGAACGGACAGGCCAGCCATCGGCACCGGCTGAGCCGGCTGGCGTCAGCTCAGGCCGGGGGTGCATCTTGCCGCTGGGAAGGGCCGGTAGGGCGGGGCAGCCGAAA
>JBIIJV010000263.1:0-3353 GCA_044233545.1 Cyanobium sp. | reverse complement strand
TGCAACTGTGATGACAACAGGATATAGGGATCCTGCAGGTTCATGAATCCGCCCCGATGACCATAGGCTAACAGCAGCTAATTGATGTAGCTATTGTGTTTAGGAATCGTCCCCAAGCCTCAATCAGTCCCTCCAAGCGGCGGCAGCCGGCCAGTTAGCGCACTGCGCAGCGGTAGCGGTTGCAGTGGTCCTCTTCCCAAATCGACGCGAACAAGACCCGCAGCCAAAACGTGACCTCCAAGACCCGCAGCAGGCAGGCCCCGGTTCGCTGCAGGAGCATGGCGGGCCAGCCAATGGCGAACGGCGGCCCCGGGCCTGGCCAGGCCAGTGGGCGGATGCTCGCCGATTGAGGCAAAAAAATCTCGCTACACGGTGGCTCCAGGCTGCCCCCTAACGTCGCGAAGGCAAACGGCCGACCCGTCGCCTGCCCCTTGCCCTGCCACCGACCCGTTGAGCCGTTCCAAACTTCTGCAGCAGCCTGCCCCAGCTTCCGCAGCCACACCGCCCTCCCCTTACCCCAGCAAGCCCGAACTGCTGGCCTGTCTTCCCGCAGATCTGTTGCAGCACAAGCCGGCCAAGGCCTGGGGCAGCCTAGCCCTATCCCTTGGACTATCGCTGCTGGCCTACGGCCTCGGCACCCGCATCCCGCTCACGGTCGCTGCAGCGCCGCTTTGGCTGCTGTATGGGCTGGTCACGGGCACGGTGGCGATGGGCTGTTGGGTGCTGGCCCATGAATGCGGCCACGGCGCCTTCCATCCCAACCGGCGCCTGGAGGCGACGGTTGGCTTTGTGCTGCACAGCCTGCTGCTGGTGCCCTACTTCAGCTGGCAGCGCAGTCATGCGGTACATCACGCCAACTGCAACCAGCTTGAGGGCGGTGAAACCCATGTGCCCTCGCGGATTGAATCAGCCACCGGCCGGTGGTTGGCAGATCTGGCCCAGCGGATCGGGCCGGTCCTGTTTGGCCTCCAGGCCCTGTTCATCCACCTGGTGGTGGGCTGGCCGCTTTATTTGGTGTTCGGCCTTGCCGGCGGCGAGAACTACGGCGCCCCCACCTCCCATTTCTGGAACGGCAAGCCTTTCCGCAACGGCCGGCGGCCCCTGTTCCCCGCAGGCTTCCGCCCCTTGATGCTGCAGTCGAACCTAGGTCTGGTGGCGGTGCTGCTGGCCCTGGTCCTGGCCGCCGCCCACTTTTCCGTGGTCCGGGTGCTGTGCGTTTACGGCCTGCCCTACCTGGTGGTCAATGCCTGGCTGGTGAACTACACCTGGCTGCATCACACCGACACCAACATCCCCCACTTCGCCGCCGAGCAGTGGACCTGGGCCAAGGGCGCCCTGCAGACCGTGGATCGCCCTTACGGCCCCCTGCTCAACCTGCTCCACCACGGCCTCGGTTCCACCCACGTGTGCCATCACGTCAATTCGGCCATCCCCCACTACAACGCTTGGCGCGCCTCGGCCCTGCTCAAGCGGCAGTTCCCCGATCTGGTGCGCTACGACCCCACCCCCATCCACCGGGCCCTCTGGCGCGTCGCCAGCCGCTGCGCGGTGGTGGGCCAGGCAGGGGTGGGAGGAGGGTTCTTCTATGAACCGCAGCTGACGGCGCAAGCCAGTGGGCACGATCAGTCCAGCTGAGGCTGATCCCCTGGCGACTCAGACAGCAACAGGTTGTCGGGATCGAGCTGGTTGATGAAGCCGACGCGGTGGCCATAGGCATACAACAGCTCATTGATGTAGCTGTTGTGATCGGGAATCGTGCCCCAGGTAGCAATCGCACCGGCCAGGCGGCGGCAACTGGCCAGGTGGCGCACGCCGTGGCGGTAGCGGTTGGAGCGGGCCTGCTCCAAAATCGATTCGATCAAGGCCCGCAGGCATAGCGTGGCCGCCAGGGGTTGGTCGGCCTCCAGGGCTTCAGCCACTGCGGCCAGCAGCTTTTCATCGGCGCGGTCGAGTTCGGCGGGTCGGGCCAAGATCAAACTGGCGCAGCGGCGGCGGTCGGTCCATTGGTGCAGAAACTCCAGGGCCGGACCGAGATAGGGGTGCTGCAGCACTAGATCTAGGGCCCGCTCCTGGGCCTCGCCATCTTCAAAGGCCGGCAGGTGCTTGAGGTAGTCGCGCAGGTGCTGGCTCGATAGGCGCAACAGGGCAAACTTCCAGCGCAATTGCTGGGCCTCGGCGCCCCGCTGCAGCTGGTCCAAGGCGGCGATGCGAGCATCGATCCAGGGCCCGGGGCCCGGCGGGGTTTGCTGCGGCAACGGCTGCGCCCCATCGAGCAGGGCCAGGGCCTCAGCGGCGCGGCCGGCAGCCGTGAGTCGCTGGGCGACGCGGGCCGCCACCAGCGGCTGCTTCAGGGCGGCGGGCTGGTGGTCGCGATATTCAGCCAGGTAGGCCTCCGCATCCCCCAGGGCATCGGCGATGGCAAGCATCGCCAGGCGCACCGTTTGGTCGCGGTCGGTGGGGTCGGGATCAAGGTCGTAATCATCATCATCATCGTCGTCGTAGTCGTAGTCATCTTCATAGCCTGATTCGCTTTCATCACCGTAGTCAGATTCGAAGTCAACGTCAAAGTCAACTACAAAGTCAACTTCGGCTTCGATGTTGAATTCTTCATCGCCATCGGGTTCGTAATCTGAATTAAAAATCGGGGCAAAGATATAACCATCCCCGTCTTCTTCTGTTTCGTCTTCGGTCCTACTGGGAGGGCGGTGAGATTCCATGATCTGGCGCAACTGCTCCAAACCTTCTGCTTTTAATGCCTCTTTGAGATGCTCAATCAGGTGGTCGTATTGGCCAATATCGTTCTCCAGCAGTGCCGCTGCCACCTGCTCCGCCAGGGCCGCCGTTGACCCATTGGCGCGGCAGGCCACCAGCCCCAGATCGGCGCTGGCCTGGTGAAACAGCGGCAGCTCGCCCTCGTCGCTGCAGTCACAGCGATCGCCCACGGATTTGGCCAGATCAAGGAACCGCCACAGCAACTCCACTGCCAGATCGGGATCGTGGCTGGCAATAGGCCCCGCAATCGCCTGGCGCTGACGATCGAGATCCGCCAGCAAGGCATCGCGCCGCTTCTGATCCAGCCAACTGCTGGAACGCTCCACCGCCGCCAGCCGCTTGCGCACCTCCTGCGCCATCTCCAGCGGCCCCTGCTGCTCCGCCAATGCCAATCGCAATGCCCGCCTTGCCGCCGTATTGCCCTCGGTGTGTTGCAGCAGCAGGGCCGCCAACCGGGCCGGCCCCAGCGCTTCCAGGTTCTTGGCATTGAGGCTGGCGCGGCCGGCCATGGTGAATAAGAGGGGGGAGACGGGAGGGGCTAGCGGATGACCGTGGCGCAAGCGGAGCGGCTGGATGGGGGG
>JBIIJV010000262.1:0-3359 GCA_044233545.1 Cyanobium sp. | reverse complement strand
CGTGGGCTTCAGGGTGGCCTGCCTACCACCCGACTGGGGCTCCAAGCCTGATGGCGAAAGCCCCGCGAAACCGACCAAGGCACGCCGCAACGCCGCTGGCAGCACCAGCCGAACCAAAAAAAGCGGCTGAGCGGCGGCGGGCGCAGCGCTGCCGTCAGTAGGCCTTGGTGGCGTTGAGCCGAGAAATCCGGCCACTGCCGATATGCTGCCGCCGTTGCCCTCCTTGAGAATGTCATCTGCTGTGCTCGTGGTCGGTGCTGGCTTTGCTGGCGCCGTCGTGGCCCGCGAGCTGGCCGAGGCGGGCCACAGCGTCCGCGTGATCGACCGGCGGCCCCACATCGCTGGCAATGCCTTTGATGCCGTCAACGACCACGGCGAACGCCTCCACGTTTATGGCCCCCACTTGCTTCATGGCGAGGCCGATTCGGTGGCGATCCGCTGGTTGAGTCGCTTCACCGAATGGGTGCCCTATGAGCATCGGGTGCGGGCGGTCTTGGCCGATGGACGCACCACCCCCCTGCCGGTGAATCGCACCACCCTCGAAGATGTCTTCGGCGTGGAACTCGCCACCGAGGCCGCGGCCAAGGAGCTGCTGGCCAGCGAGGTCGTGGCCGGCGGCACTCCCAACAACACCGACGAGTTTTTCCTGGCCAATGTGGGGCCGCGCCTCGCCGACATCTTCTTTCGCCCCTACACCCGCAAGATGTGGGGGGTCCCCCCCACCGAACTCGAAGCCGCCGTTGGGGCCCGTCTGCCGGTGCGCTGGAACCGGGACGATCGCTACTTCACCGATTCCTTCCAGGCGATGCCCAGGGATGGTTTCACGGCAATGTTTGAACGCATTCTCGACCACCCCCTGATCTCGGTGAGCCTGGGCCAGGCCTATGGCCCCGACCTGGATGCCGACGTTTCCCATACCTTCTTGAGCCTGCCCATCGATGAATACTTCGACTTCCGTTTCGGTCGCCTGCCCTATCGCTCGATCCGCTTTGAAACCAGCAGCATCAGTGCCGACCAGCCAGCAACGGTGATCAACTACACCGACACCGGCACCTACACCCGCTGCACCCAGTGGGACCTGATCCCCAATTCTGGTCGCCGCCAGGATGGCCAGCACACCGTCACCCGGGAAATTCCCTGCGACGCCGCCGACAACAACAACGAGTGCTACTACCCGGTGCGCAACCGCCAAACCCTGGCCCTCTACGAGCAATACGAAGCCCTGGCGGCGACCGAACCCAACAAGACCTTCATTGGACGTTGCGGCCTGTTCCGCTATCTCGACATGGTGCCCTGCGTCAACATCCACCTGCGCCTGGCCGCCACCTTTCTGGGCCAGGTCCAAGCCCGGGCCGTGGCCTGAAAACCCCTGACGCCCCCGAGGGAGTCAAACTGACCACCATGACCACCCTTCCCGCAGCGGCCAGCGCCCCCCCCTCCAGCAGCGTCCTTTCCAGCGCCCCCTTCAGCGCCACTGATGCCTGCGTGCACTGCGGCTTCTGCCTGCCGACCTGCGCCAGCTATCGGGTGCTGGCAACGGAGATGGATTCCCCCCGCGGCCGCATCCATGCCCTCAAGGCAATCGCCGCCGGTGAGCTGCAACTGGATGCGACGGTGGCCAGCCATTTCGACTCCTGCTTGGGCTGCTTCGCCTGCGTGACGGCCTGTCCGTCCGGCGTCCGCTACGACCAGCTGATCGAAGCCACCCGGCCCCAGCTGAATGCGCCGGAGCTGCGCAGCCCCGCCCAGCGCTCCTTTCGCAAGCTGCTCTTTGCCCTGTTGCCCTACCCGAAGCGGCTGCGGGCCCTGCTCACCCCCCTGCGGGCCTACGCCGGCACCCCCCTGCAGGCCTTCGCCCGCCGGCGGGGCTTGACGGGTCTGCTGGGGCCCCAGCTGGAGGCGATGGAGCGGCTGCTGCCGCCGCTGGCCCCTGAGGCCTTCCGGGATCGCTGGCCCGTAGTGGTGCCGGCCCAGGGTCCACGCCGTTTCCGGGTCGGTCTGGTGCTGGGCTGTGTGCAGCGCCTCTTTGATCCCGCCGTCAACAGCGCCGCCATCAACGTGCTGAGCGCCAACGGCATTGAGGTGGTGATTCCGCCGCACCAGGGTTGCTGCGGCGCCGTCACCCACCATCAGGGCGAACTGGCCCAGACCCGGGAGCTGGCCACGGCGCTCATCGATAGTTTTGACCTTGTAGTTGGGGAGGGCCGAGCGGCGGGCCCCGAGCCCCTCGATGCCGTCCTGGTGGCGGCCTCCGGCTGTGGCCACACCCTCAAGCACTACGACAGCCTGCTGGCTGAAGAACCCGCCTGGATGCAACGGGGGGCCGCCTTCGCCGGCCAGGTGGCAGACATCCAGGAATTTCTGGTGCGCGTTGGTCTCAGTGCCGATTTCCAGGCGGGACTCAAGCCCCTGCGCCACGACGATGGCAGCGCCGCCACCGCCGAGCGCCCCTTGAATCTGGCTTACCACGATGCCTGCCACATGATCCACGGCCAGGGTTTGCGGGAGCAACCCCGGGCCCTGCTGCGGCAGATCCCCCATGTGCGCCTGCGGGAAGCCGTCGAAGCCGGGGTCTGTTGCGGTAGTGCCGGCATCTACAACTTGGTGCAGCCCCTGGAGGCCGCCGAACTGGGGCGCATCAAGGCAGCCGACCTGAGCGCCACGGGCGCCGATTTGGCGGTCAGCGCCAACATCGGCTGCAGTCTGCAGATCCGCCAGCACATGGAAAGCCAGTCCCGGCCCATATCGGTGCGGCATCCGGTGCAGTTGCTGGAGCAAAGCTTCAGGGGGGGCTGAGCTGGCCCTCCATCCATTGCCAAGCCAGGTGCAGGGTGTCCGCCTGGCCGAGGTTGCCGGGAAAGGTGAGGATCGGCAGCGGCCCTGCCCCCGGCTCGGCGCCGACAGCGGCTGAACCGGCCGGAGCCACTGAACCGGCCGGAGCCAACACCAGGGACAGCCCCGGCAGCAACTGGCCCTGCAACTCGACCGCAGCCAGCTGCAGGCCCTCGGCAAGCAGAACATGGCTGGTGATGCCCCCCTTGCTGATCAGGTACCCCAACTGGGGCGCCAGGGCCGCCGCCAACCGCGCCATGGTGGCGGCCAGCACCTGGCCCAGGGCCCGCCGCTCGGCGGCATGGCGGCAGAGCAACTCGCCGCGACTGGTGTAAAGCACGGGCGTGCGACCGGAAGCCAGCACCGCCTGCAGTTGCTCCAGCCAGGCGGCCTCCAGGGAGGGCAGCAGCCGATCGGGCAGGGGTCCCTCCAGGAGGCGATGCACCTTGGCCACCGGCAGCAGCACGCCCCCACAGGCGGGATCCGCCAGCAGGCACTCCAACTGGGCATCGGCCAGGGGTACGTGG
>JBIIJV010000067.1:0-13387 GCA_044233545.1 Cyanobium sp. | reverse complement strand
GCGCTCCAGTGGCTCAAAGACAAACTGCCTGAGCCCATTGACCGCAGTGGAGCTCTGAGAAAAGTTGCGAACACGAGGATGTACGAATTGGCCCGTGAAGGCATCGTCAACGCCCTTGTGCATCGCGATTACTCCATTGCAGGTGGAAAGTGCCAGTTAGTTGTAACACCAGAAACGATCACGATCAGGAGTCCGGGCTATCCGGTGAAACCGATTGAGTTGAAGCAGCTACAGGATTTCAGCGCACCGATGCTAAGCCGCAACCCGGTTCTCCACTATGTTTTCGCCAAGATGGAATTAGCGGAGGAACGTGGCCTAGGACTGAAGTCGATGAAGGCTCGGGCCTCCGATGACGGGCTACCCCTCCCGACATACGCATGGGAAGATCCGTATTTGGTGCTGACGCTGTATCTGAGTGCCAACAGTGTCATAACGGCACTGGACCCATCTATCCTCATGCAGTTATCTATGACAGAGCAGAATGGCTGGAAATATTTATCAAAACTATCGGGTATTACCCAGAGCAATTACGCTAAGGAGCTGGGGGTCACGCCACGCACTGCCCAGCGCCATCTGACGCATTTTGTCCAGTTAGGCCTGCTACGCAAAATCGGAAGTGGACCTGCTACCGAGTACTTGAAACCATGATCGCGACACCGATCACGACGCCGTGTCGCGATGGGCCCCCCATGTTGCAACCCAAGTTGCGATCGCGACACCATGTCGCGATCCATGTCGCGATTTCCTGGAGCAGCCGTTCTGGGCCTGATTTTCATCAAATCGCAAACCGTCTGCCCCATCAGCCTCATCGAATCCGTACACTCGTTCGATCTCTCGAAAACGCTCCAGCACCTGACCCAGGCCGGCTTGTTGGAGTCCACCGGTGGGCGGGGTGCGGTTTACCACCTCCCCGGCGAACCGATCCCAACCCCAGACGACGTTTTTGGTCCGGCGACCCGATTTTCGGTGCCCAGCTCCCCGAACTTGGCCGCCAGCTCCCCGAACTTGGCTGCAAGCTCCCGGAATTTGGCCGAAAATCGCGACCCTGACGGCTGTCTGATTTAAGAGCAGCTGTCTTTGCCTGTGGTCGATGATCTCGAGCCGCTCTCCCAGGCGTTGCGCTCACGGCTGGAAGGGATGGCCGCTGAGCCCCGAGCGAAGGGCAAAGTCGATCGTCAGGTGCTGATCGATGTTGTGCTGCAACTTTGCGAAGGGCGGTTCGTCACGCTGCGTTCTCTGGCGGAGCTGGTGCATCGGAAGCCAGATACACTCCGGGATCAGTACCTCAAGATGCTCGTCCGCCAGCGGCAGTTGAACCTTGCTTTCCCGACGACTCCTAACCATGAGCGGCAGGCATACACAACGGTCAAGTTGACCACTCCTTGACCACCACCCGCCATTTCGCCCTGCGCTTGTTCGAGCCCTCCGGGTTCCTTGAAGGGATGCGAATCACCGCCAGCTCCCCCGATGCCTTAACGCTAACCTTGATCCAGCACGGTTGGACCATAGTCGAACAGGAACGCCAGCTTCAAGAGCTCGAAAACCGGCTACCGCTGGCCTCCGGTGAAGCCTTCGCCGCTGCACGGGCCCAAGTGCTGGCCTCTGGGCAAAGCGTCTTGCAAACCGAAGCTGGCTTCACCGTCCGGGTTTTCCCGGATGGACGCAAGCAGCGGCTGAAACCGATCGATCCTCCCACCCCGGTCACACCTGGCACCATCTTGACCATCTGGTGACCTCGGATGCACCCAGGCTGCGGGTGTTCGCAGGCCCCAATGGTTCGGGTAAAAACGTACTCAAGACGGAGCTGCCGCCGCCCCTGCTTGGGGTGTATCTCAACCCGGATGAGATCGAGGCGAGCATCCGCCAGAACGGCTTTCTCGATTTGGCTGCCTTAGGCCTCAGCACCACAGCCGCTGCACTGTTGCCAGCTTTCACGGCCTCTTCGTTGCTCCAATCAGCAGGGTTGCTGGAGCCGGCGCGGCGGTTGCGTTTGGTGGGTGGGCGGCTGGATTTTGCCGGTGTCGAGGTCAATAGCCGCTACAATCGCTCGCTGGAACTCTTGCTTCAGGCCATCAAGCACACAAGCCGGGCCTTCATCTTTGATAACTCAACCGACAGCGCCAATCCGCAGCTTGCATGGATCGCTGAAATCACCGTCGGCCGACTGCTGGAGCTGAAGACAGACCAGATACCAGCTTGGTTTCATAGGGCGGTAATTGAAAAGATTGTTTGAACCTGCCTCTGCCAGGCCGCACTCACCTACCTAAACCCTTACGCCAGACTTGCGGAACGGCGCCGGACATCCGAAACCATGACCCTCAACGAATCCATCGTCGAAGAGGCGGCCCTCGGTTGGTTCCAGGAGCTGGGCTATGCCGTGCTCCCCGGCCCCCAGCTGGCCCCCGGGGAACCGGCGGCGGAGCGGGAATCGTTCAGCGATGTGGTGCTGGTGTGCCGCCTTCGCGAGGCCATCCGCCAGCTCAACCCCGCCATTCCTGAGGAGGCCCGGGAAGAAGCCCTGCGCAAGCTGTTGCGGCTGGCCACGCCGTCATTGCTGCAGACCAACCGCGCCTTCCACCGCCTGTTGCGTGAGGGTGTGCCGATGGAATACCCCCGATCCGATGGCAGCATCGCCGGCGACCATGTGCGCCTGGTGGACTTCACAGCCGTTGCCGCCAACGACTGGTTGGTGGTGAACCAGTTCTCAGTAAGCGACGGCCAGCACAACCGCCGTCCCGATCTGTTGGTGTTTCTAAATGGTCTGCCCCTGGGCCTGATCGAGCTCAAGAACGCCGCATCTGAAGGCGCCACCATCTGGAGCGCCTACGCCCAGCTGCAGACCTACAAAGCCGAGATTCCCACCCTGCTTCAATACAACGCCGTAATGGTGGTGAGCGATGGGCTTCAGGCTCGCATCGGGTCGCTCACGGCCAACCAGGAGTGGTTCAAGCTGTGGCGCACCATTGATGGTGAGGCTGATGCCCCCGCCACCGAGCTGGAGCTGGAAACCCTGATCCGCGGCGTCTTCGACCGGGAGCGGCTTCTCGATCTGCTGCAGCACTTCATCGTCTTCGAGGAAGACCCGGACGCGGGTGACTTGCACAAGATCATCGCCAGCTACCACCAGTTCTATGCCGTGAATGCCGCGGTGCAGGAAACGATCCGCGCCAGTGGCCTGGGCCCCGCTGCCCACACCCTGGGCGGCCAGTCGGGCGACCGCCGTGCCGGGGTTGTGTGGCACACCCAGGGCAGCGGCAAGAGCTTCTCGATGCTCTTCTATGCCGCCCGCATCGTGCGCCATCCGGCGATGCAGAACCCCACCCTGGTGGTGCTCACCGATCGCAACGATCTCGACGACCAGCTGTTCGGCCAGTTCCAGCGCTGTGCCGACCTCCTCGGTCAAACGCCCGTGCAGGCCGCCAATCGCGAACACCTGCGCGAGCTACTCAACCGGGCCAGTGGTGGTGTGGTGTTCACCACGATCCAGAAGTTCATGCCGGAAAAGGGCGAAGCGATGCCCGAGCTGAGTGCCCGGCAGAACATCGTGGTGATCGCCGATGAAGCGCACCGCAGCCAGTACGGCTTCGGCGGCAAGGTGAATGAAAAGTCCGGAGTGATGACCTACGGCTTCGCCAGCAACCTGCGCGATGCCCTCCCCAATGCCTCCTTCATTGGCTTCACCGGCACCCCAATCGAACAAGTCGACGCCAATACTCGGGCCGTTTTTGGCGAATACATCTCCATCTACGACATTCAGCGCGCCGTGGCCGATCAGGCCACCGTGCCGATCTACTACGAAAGCCGCATCGCCAAACTTTCTCTCAATGCCGCCGAGCTGCCCAAGCTTGATGAAGAGTTTGAGGAGATCACCGAAGGCGAGGAGCAAACCAGCAAGGAAAAGCTGAAAACCAAGTGGGCAGCCCTCGAAGCGCTGGTGGGCGATCCCAAGCGCATCGCGCTCGTCGCCGCAGACCTGGTGGCGCACTTTGAAAAACGCCTGGAGGCGATGGAAGGCAAGGCGATGGTGGTGTGCATGAGCCGCCGTATCTGCGTGGATCTATACAACGCCCTGATCCAGCAAAGACCGGAATGGGCGGCAGACACTCTCAAGGTGGTGATGACCGGTAGCGCCGACGACGGCCCCGACTGGCAGCCCCACATCCGAACCAAGGATGCGCGTCGCAAGCTGGCCAACCGCTTCAAGGTTCCCGCCGATCCCTTCAAGATCGTGATCGTTAGAGATATGTGGCTCACTGGCTTCGATGCGCCCTGTCTGCACACCATGTATGCCGACAAACCGATGCAGGGCCACGGCCTGATGCAGGCGATCGCCCGCGTCAACCGCGTCTTCCGTGATAAGCCCGGCGGCCTGGTAGTCGATTACCTCGGTCTCGCCGATCAGCTCAAGCGCGCTCTTGGCGACTACACGGAAGGCGGTGGCAAGGGCGAACCCACCCTCGACACCGCCCAGGCCATCGCCGTGATGCTCGAAAAGCACGATATTGCCTGTGATCTCTTGCACGGTTTTGACTGGTCTCACTGGACCAGCGGCACCCCCACCCAGCGCCTGCAACTCCTTCCCGCCGGCCAGGAGCACATCCTCCAGCAGCAGAACGGCAAGCAACGCTGGTTGCAGGTGGTTACCTCCCTCTCCCGCGCCTTCGCCCTCTGCGCCGCCAGTGACGAGGCCACCGCGATCCGCGACGACGTGAGTTTCTTCCAGGCGCTACAGGCTGCCCT
This sequence comes from Cyanobium sp., assembly GCA_044233545.1. Taxonomy (GTDB): domain Bacteria; phylum Cyanobacteriota; class Cyanobacteriia; order PCC-6307; family Cyanobiaceae; genus Cyanobium. Next base: position 8,647 of record JBIIJV010000067.1, on the reverse strand, counting down.
CTTCAAGGAAAGCTCCAGCACCAGCAAAACGCCCGAGCAGATCGATGCCGCCATTCGCCAGTTGGTCAGCAAGGCCATCACCACTGATGGCCAGGTCATCGATGTCTTCACCGCCGCAGGCCTGCCCAAGCCAGACATCTCGATCCTCAGCGACCAGTTCCTTGCCGAGGTACGCGGCCTCAAGCACAAGAACGTGGCTGCCGAACTGCTGCAAAAGTTGTTGAAGGACGAGCTCAGGGTGCGTTCTAAACGCAATCTTGTGCAGGGCCAGGTGTTCTCCGAGAAGCTCAAAAAGGCACTCAATGCCTACCACAACCGAGCCATCACCACGGCCGAGGTGATTGAAGAGCTGATCAAACTGGCCAAAGAGCTTGATGCCGCCACTAAGCGAGGTGAATCCCTCGGCTTGAACGATGACGAGATCGCCTTCTACGATGCCCTCGCTGCCAATGACAGTGCTGTGCAAGCCATGGGCGACGACAAACTCAAACTGATTGCCGCCGAGCTAATCACCCAGGTCAAAAAGAGCGTGACTATCGACTGGACCCTGCGTGAAAGCGCCCGCGCCCGCATCCGCGTCATGGTGAAACGCATCCTCAACAAATATGGCTACCCGCCCGATTTACAAGAGCAAGCAGTCAAAACAGTGCTGGCCCAAGCGGAGTTGCTGTGCGCGGAGTGGCTTTGAAGAGTAACCCCATTCCTCCGTAGGATCAAATTTGATCTGCCCCCAATTAATGCTCCGCCCCCCCTATCTGCCGTTGGTCGCCCTGGCTACCGCCCTGCTCCCCTGGACCAGCGTCCGGGCCCAAATTGCCGATGTGCCCCTCGCCAATGCCAATGGCGATTTCCTTTCCAGCCGCCTGCCCGGCAACCGCACCGCCTATCCCCAACGCCAATGGCTTGTGGTGGATAGGGATCCGGCTGGCCTCAACTGCCGCGACGAACGGGGCCAGGTGGTGGCCTTACTCGCCTACGGCGCAGTCCTAGACAGCGATCTGAAGGGGGATGGCACCGAAGCGATTGTGGTCATGGCCGGGCGTCCCTGGTTGCAACTGCTGGCCCATCCCTTTGACCTGCGGCAAGATCTGCGGCCCCAGGGGCAGCGGCTCCGTCCTGTTGCCTGCCGCGTGCAGGCCAATGCCGCCTTCATTGCCCCCCTCAACCCTGATACGGTGCAGCCGTTGGGGGAGCAGGGCGGCCGCTGACCACAAGGGCCGCTAAACACAAGGCCCCAGTAGCCGCGGTGTCATGGTGAGTTGTCAGTTGCAGATAGCAGCAAGATTGTCATGAATATGACAACTGGCTGTCTGGCTACTGACAACCACAAACAGGTCTTAGGTTCAGCATGGATGTGACTCAGGACCGCCGTCCGCCCGTCCACTCTCCAACCCTCCAAAACGACGGAGTTAACGATGAGCGATTCACTCCAAAAGGCTGTAACCGCCCGTATCACTACCATTTTTAAAAATCATCCAGTCGGTTCCCAAGATCTGGAACCCTCTGAAAAGACTTTGGTCCAGGCGGGCACCCGGATGCTGGTCAGCGCTATCTCCCCCGACCGTTTTCAACACGTCAAGCTCCAGCTTGTCACCCCCATCCTGGCTAGCGATGGCAAAACCAAACTGGATACGGTGTATGCCTACCAGCCCCATGTCGAGCTTGAGGGTCAGCCGCAGGCGATCAAGCTTCCTGTCAAATATCGTGGCCAAACGGATAACGACTGGCATCCCACCTTTGGCAATGGATACCGCCAGTGCAATCTTACCTCTTGCACGATGTTGGCCGATTTTCTCCTCAATGGCGAGCTCAGCCGCAGCGCGACTGCCCAAGGTCTGAAGGAACCGGAATCGGCATACCAGAAACTACTTGCCCCCTATGGTGACACCATAGATCACAACTGCCAGACCAAGGCCCTCAAGGATCTAGGCATCGAATCTTATTACACCCAGCAGAGCATTTCAGCCGATGATCTCCTTCTCTCATTGACCAAGGGTATTCCAGTGGTGATCGGCGTAAAGTATAAAAGTGGTGGCCATATTGTGCTGTTGGTTGGGCACGATCTCGAACGCAAGCTTTGGCTTGTCCACGATCCCTTTGGCACCCGCCATGGTGCTTCCGATAGCTATGACATAGGCATCGGTGGTGCCTACGACGAATACAGCTACGACACCTTTGATCGCATCTTCTGGGATCGGGGTCCTGGTAGCGGTGATGGTCGGATCGTCACCAGCGTCAAGGGCAAGCCCACCGGCCTCAAACCCGGCCTCTAGGCACCTGCCAACTTGGGCACCTGCCCCGGAGGTTTGAACCATCCCGGGCCCAGCCGTTGCCATGAAGAAACTTTCTCAATGGCTTGTCATCAGCTTGATTCCGGTTTTGAATTCTAATTGAAGTCTTTTTGTCATTAATTTCCCCGATCATGGCCAGAATTACACCCGAAAAATTCCTCGACTTCATCACCTACTTTCGCAAGGATAACCGCAACCATGTCGAAGCGATGAAGGCCTTTGCGGCTCAGGTCGATCCTGCTCTCATGGATGACACTGCCCCCTGGGTCATCCAATTCCGCACCTCTCCAGATTCCCCTGGTCACGACCGGGCCCCTGGCGCGGCTTTGATCACTAAACAGCAACTGGCAAGCATCTGGATATGCGGACCAGCGATGATCAAGGACGAGGAAGTGACCGAGCTCAACGAATGCCTGCATCGGTTTGGCGTAACCACAAAGCCCAGGCTCCGCCATTTCCTCAGTCAGACCGCCCATGAATCAGGGGGCGGACGTTACAAAAAGGAGCTCGCCTCCGGCTGGGACTATGAGGACAGAGCCGACCTCGGCAATACCCAGCCAGGCGACGGGCCTCGCTTCAAGGGAGCCGGCTACATTCAATTGACTGGACGGTCTAACTATCAGGATTTTGCTAACTTCATCAAAGATCCTGCTGTGATGAAGGGTGTTGACTATGTTGCCGATAATTATCCTTTTAGCTCGGCAGGATTCTGGTGGCAAAACAACAAGATGAATCAACTTTGTGATTCCAATCCTAGTGTTAAAAATGTCACCTTACGCGTCAATGGTGGTACCAACGGACTGGCGGATCGGGAAATGTATTATGAACGCTGCCTGGCTGCTATTCCCTAGAGTACTTCTTGATTAGCCAGTAGTTGCGCCAACCGCTGCGATTGCGTCAGTAGTGGCAATAGCCTACTTCCCCCTGCAGCGGCGGTTTGCAGGTGAAGCGCAGGGGCACAAAGATCCGGGCACCGTTGGCTTCATTGGTGAGCACGGTGTTGCCTTGGCCCAAGACCTGTCTGCGCCAAACGCCACCCAGTTGATCGCGCAGTTCGGTAGGGCTGCCCGCTGGTGCTGGCTGCAGTTGACGGTAGGTCATCTTCAGACCGTCCTTCCACAACAAGCTGAGGCCATCGGGTAATTGTTTATCAATGCAGCCGATTGTCACGCCATTGAAGGCGCAGTCCTTCCAGCCGTCCCGTGCCAGCTGGGCTGGCACCGATGCAGGGGTCGTCTGCGGATTGTTTGGCGCCGCCAGGGCAACCGCTCCCCAACCCCACGCCGCCCAGGCGGCGCTAACCACCAGATAACGGCATCCCCTGCAATTATTCCTGGCCGATCTGGCTGCCTGATTCATGGGATGGGGTTCAAAGGATGGTTGCCTTCGCTCATCGTCAAGACTATGGCTGCTTGGAACCATCGCCCCATGGACCTCAGCTTCCGATCAGGGTTTCCAGGGCCGCAGTCACATCGCTTTGGCGCATCAGTGCCTCGCCCACCAGCACCGCATCGGCGCCGGCGCCTACGACCCGGTCGAGATCATCGCGGCTGAACAACCCCGATTCGCTCACCAGCAACGCCCCTTTGGCCCGTACTTGGGCGCCGTAGGTGGTCATTAGCGCTTCCGTCGTGGCCAGATCCACCGCAAAGGTGCTGAGGTCGCGGTTATTAATGCCAATCAATTTCACCCCCTCCAGGGCCAGCACCCGCTCCATTTCGGCGCCGTCGTGCACCTCCACCAGCACGGCCAACCCCAGACTTTGGGCCACCTTGAGCAGGTAATGCAGGTCCTTGTCGCTGAGGATGGCGGCGATCAGCAGGGCCGCATCAGCGCCGGCGGCGCGGGCCTGATACAGCTGATAGGGCCAGAGGATGAAGTCCTTGCACAGCAACGGCAACTCGACGGCGCCGCGCACATCGACGAGCACATCAAAGCCGCCCTGAAAAAATTTCTTGTCCGTTAGCACCGACAGACAGCTGGCCCCACCGGCGCCATAGGCCTTGGCGATAGCCACCGGATCGAAATCCTGCCGGATCACCCCCTTGCTGGGACTGGCCTTCTTGATCTCGGCGATCACCGCCGGCTTGCGGCAGCTGGCCTTGAGGGCCGCCACAAAATCACGGGGGGCCGGCAAGTCGGCCACCTGGGCCTTGAGCTGGTCCAGGCTGACCCGCTGGCGGGCCACCTCCACCTCCCGGTCCTTTTCCCAGACGATCTCTTCGAGGATGTGGCGGGGCTTCTCCTCGGGATGGGGAATGCCGAATTCCAGATAGGAGACCCGCACACTCGGATTGGGGGGACGGCGACGGATTTCCATCTCAGGACCCCACCGCCATGGCGGCCTGTTTATACGCCACCTCGACGACCTCGCTGAGGGTGGGATGGGTGTGCACCTCATGGGCCAGCTGGCGCACGCTCTGGCGACGGGCCACGGCATTGGCGATTTCCTGGATCAAATCGGCGGCATGCAACCCATAGATGTGGGCGCCCAGCACTTCGCCGCTGTCCTTGCGGAACAGCAATTTCATTAGCCCTTCACTTTGGAGCTCGGCCAGGGCCTTGGAATTGGCCTTGAAATAGCTGCGCACCGCGCCCAGCTCAAAACCCTCCCGAGCTGCCAGCGTCTTGGCATCGGCCTCACTGAGGCCCACCGAACTGATTTCGGGATGGGTGAAGGTGGCGGCCGGAATCGAGCGGTAGTCGATGCGGCGCTCGTGGCCCAGGATATTGTCAATGGCCACGGCTCCCTGGGCGGCGGCCGTGTGGGCCAGCATCATCTTGCCGGTGACATCGCCGACGGCCCAGAGATGGGGAATAACGGCGGCGTCTGCCTCGTGGCTGTCGAGCACCCGCATCGTTTCATCCACCTGGATGAAACCTCGGCTGGTTTGCACTCCCACCGAGGCCAGATTCAGGTCCTTGCTCACCGGCACCCGACCGGTGGCCACCAGCACCGCATCCACCTCCAGGGTTTCCACCGGCTCCTTGCTGGCCATATCCACCAACTCGATGCGAACCGGGCAACCGGGGGTGATGGTTTTGGCCAGCACGCCGGTGCGGGCATCGATGTCACGGGCCTCGATCAGGTGGCGGGCGGCGATCTTGGTGATGTCCGGATCGAACGTTGGCATGACGCGATCGAGGGCTTCGATCATCGTGACTTCACAGCCAAGGGCGGTGTAGACATCGGCAAATTCGAGACCGATGTAGCCGCTGCCGATGATCGTGATCCAGCGGGGCAGCCACTCCAGGTTGATGGCCTCATCGCTGGTGAACACCGTGCGGCCGTCGGTGGTGATGCCGGGGGGAACAAAGGGATCCGATCCGGTGGCCACGATCACCTCCCGGGCCGAATACACCCTTTCGATGCCGCTGCCGCTTTCACGCACCACCACCCGCTGGGGTCCCTGCAGCCGGCCCTTGCCCCGCAAAATCGTAACGCCGGCCCGCTCCAGGGTCTTGGTCAGGTTGGCCCGGATCGTCGCCACCAGCTGGGCGGCGTGGTCGGCGATCTTTTGGCGCTCAAAACGCACCGGCGCTGCATGGATGCCAAAGCCGGCCAGATGATCCGCATCCGCTAACTCCCGCACCCGGCCACTGGCCGCCAGCAACGCCTTGGAAGGCACACAGCCCCGATTGACGCAGGTGCCCCCCATATCGCGGGATTCGACGATGGCCACCTTGAGCCCGTGATCGGCCCCATGCTTGGCCGCATCAAAGCCCCCATAACCTGCCCCGATCACGATCACATCAAAGGCCAGGTCGTCTGCGGTAGCGCCATCGGCAGGGGCAGCGACCGGGGCGGGGGTGGAGGGAGTGGCCGTCACCGGGACGTCGCGAACGATGCAGGCATTGTCCCCCCTGGTGCTCTCGATTCGGCGCAGAGGGTCTGACGCATGCGCTCCAGCAGCAGCGGCGCGGCCGCCACCGCCACGTTCAAGGATTCCACCGCTTGGCTGTGGGGAATGCTGACCCGTTGATCGGCCAGGGCCAGCAGGGGGGCGGCCAGCCCAGCCCCTTCGTTGCCCAGCAATAACAGGGTGGATTGGCACCAATCGATCTGCCAGTAGGGCCTTGGAGCCGTTGCCGCCGTCGCCACGATCTGCCACCCCCCCTGGCGGGCTTGGTCCACCTGTCTCACCAAGGCCTCTGAGCTGAGACGCAGCAGCGGCAGCTCCAAGGCCGCCCCCGCTGAAGCCCGCAACACCTTGGGCGAGTGAGGATCTGCCCCCTCCCCCAACCAAACCTGTTGCACGCCCGCCGCCAGGGCCGTGCGCAGCAGGGTGCCGAGGTTGCCCGGATCCTGCAGACGATCGAGGGCCAGCACAAACGCGGGCGCCTCGCTGCAGGGATGGGGCTTTGCGGGCACAGGAGGCGTCAGGGTGAGCAAAACCCCATCCGGATGCCTGGTGCTGGCGGCCGCCTCCAACACTGCGGCGGTGGCCTGTCTCAGTTGGGTCGCGGCCGGCAGGCACGCCAGCAGATCGCGATGGCCTGCGCACCAGGCCGGGGTGGCCAGCAGCAGCTCCGGTTGCAGCCGCAGCCGCACCACCTCCTGGACCAGATGGGTGCCTTCCAGTAACAACAAACCCTGACGGCTGCGGCCGGCAGGGGTATGGAGTTCCCGGAGCCGGGCGACCAGGGGATTGCGGCGGCTGGTCAGTACCAGGGGCTCACCACTGGGCTCAGCACTGCCCTCAGAACTGGCCTCAGAACAGTACTCAGAAAAACTCGTGGTGCCTGACATGGAGACGCTCCTCAATCAGGAGCTGCTTGGCCTCCATGGTCATGCCCCGAACGGCTGCCACCTCACCACTGATTCCTTCCAGGGCAAGTTGCTCAATCAACTTGGTGATCAATACATCCTCAACCTTGTCACGATCGAATTGATCGGGGGTAAAGCTTTCGAGGAACCGACCCATCTTGGCGGCTACCACATCGGAAGCATTGGAGATTTTGATAACAATCATTGGGGGAAAATCATGCGGATGGGGAGACTTGAACTCCCACGACATCGCTGTCACTAGTACCTGAAACTAGCGCGTCTACCGATTCCGCCACATCCGCGGGCGACTCAGCGCGCGAAACGCACCGATTTAAAAACTTTACGCCATCGCGGTCCTTGCAGGTGGCCCGAAAGGAGCCAGAATCACCGGACAGTTCCAACGGCGACCCCCTAGACGTTGGCCTGGATCATTGTCAAGATTCACTTCTAGAAGAACCTGTCGGTAATCCCCACCTCCATGACCCTCCTCGCCGCTCCCGCCAAGACCCTGGTTCAGCCAAGGCTCGAGATCACCGGCGGTCAACGCTTGAGCGGCGAGATAAAGGTCAATGGTGCCAAGAATTCGGCCCTTGTGCTGATGGCCGCCTGCCTCCTGACCCAGGACACCCTGCGGCTGCGCAATGTTCCCCGTCTCACCGACATCGCCGCCATGGGCGAAATCCTGGCCGCCCTTGGGGTGCGGGTGGTTCGGGGTGGCGAAATCATCGACCTTGACGGCGACAACATCACCCAAGCCGCCCCTCCCTACGAACTGGTCAACACCCTGCGGGCCAGCTTTTTCTGCATCGGCCCCCTGCTGGCCCGCATGGGCATGGCCCAGGTGCCCCTGCCCGGCGGCTGCCAGATTGGCTCCCGACCGGTTGTTGAGCATGTGAAGGGCCTCAAGGCCCTCGGCGCCCAGGTGACCCTCGATCACGGCGTCGTGACGGCCGTAGTGCCGGGCCGTCGCCGTCGCCTCACCGGCGGCCAGATCCACCTGGATTGCCCCAGCGTCGGTGCCACCGAAACCCTGATGATGGCTGCGGTGCTCGCCGAAGGCGAAACCACCATCGAAAACGCCGCCCAAGAACCAGAAGTCGTGGACCTGGCCAACCTGCTGATCGCCATGGGCGGTCGGATTCGGGGCGCCGGCACTCCCTCAATCGTCATCGACGGGGTCGATCAGCTCCATGGTGCTGATTACGCGGTGATTCCCGACCGCATCGAAGCGGGCACCTTGCTGCTGGCAGGCGCCATCACCCGGTCCGATCTGCTGGTGACCCCCGTGATTCCAGAACACCTCAAAGCGGTGCTTACCAAACTGGAAGACGCTGGCTGCAAACTTGAGGTTGAAGGCAAGGGCCTGCGAATTCGCGCCGAAGCGGTCCAGGCGGTCGATCTGCGTACCCAGCCCTTCCCCGGTTTCCCCACCGACCTGCAAGCCCCCTTCATGAGCCTGTTAGCCACCGCCCAGGGCACCAGCATGGTGGTGGAAAACATCTTCGAAAACCGCCTCCAACACGTCGCTGAACTGCAACGGATGGGGGCCTCGATTCGGCTGCAGGGCAATACGGCCTACATCGAAGGT
>JBIIJV010000260.1:0-3369 GCA_044233545.1 Cyanobium sp. | reverse complement strand
CTGCTGCACTGCCGCCTTTTGGCTGGCGGCCAGCTCCAGGCTGAGGCGCTGCTCCACCCAGCTGACGGCCTTGCCGGCATCGATTTGGCCCCAGGGTGCTGCTCCCTGCGCCAGCTCCTGCAGGACATCGGCAATGCGCCGCTCATCGCGGTGCAGGTGGGCCAGGAAGATCGCGGCCTCGCCCGCCAAAGCGTCGGCCACCACCGAGCCCTCGCTGAGTTCCAGATCGAGGGCGGCCTGGATCACGGCGGGTTCTAGGGGAACCCGCTTGGCAGGGGTTTCGCGAAGGAGAGGTGGCTTTGCTGCCGACCCGTCTTGGCCCAAATCCTGCGTTGCCTTCGGATCGGCTGGTGGCGGCGGAGCTGGGCGTTCAACCGCCAGCAGTTCCCCGGCCAGCTTGAGCAGTTCGGCTGTCGGCAGGCCGCAGTGGCCCTCACCGCTGGCCTCCAGCAGGGCGTAATTGATACCTGCCCGTAGGCGAATCATCGCCGTGGCTTCGATGCCCAGCCGGGCGGCGATCGCATCGGCGGTGCGAAAGCCGATGCCGCGGATATCGCGGGCCAGGCGGTAGGGGTTCTCGGCCATCACCTGCACGGCGTCGTTGCCGTAGGTCTTGAAGATCCGCACCGCCCGCGCCGTGCCGACGCCATGGCTGTGCAGAAACACCATGATCTCGCGCACCACCTTCTGATCCGCCCAGGCGGTGGCGATGCGGCCGGCCCGCACCCGGCCAATCCCCGGCACCTCCCGCAGGCGCTCGGGCGCCTGCTCGATCACCTCGAACACCTCCGCCCCGAAGGCGGTCACCAGCTTGCTGGCATAGATCGGGCCGATGCCGCGGATCATGCCCGAGCCCAGGTATTTCTCGATCCCCTCGGCCGTGGTGGGCGGCGAGGCGCGCAGGAAGGCGGCCTTGAACTGCTGGCCGTGCTCGCGGCTGTTGACCCAGGTGCCACTGAGCGTGACCCATTCACCGGCACTGATCTCGGCGGCATGGCCCACCACCGTCACCAGCTCGCGGTGGCCGCGGGCCTTGATGCGCAGCACGCAGAAGCCGTTGTCGGCGTTATGGAAGGTGACCCGCTCGATCGAGCCGGCCAGCACTTCGGTGGGCTGGGCGGCGGTGGTGCTGGCGTCGTCGGTCGGTGGGCTTTGGCTGGGTCGCTGGGTCATCGGGGCCTCGGTGGCAGTGGATACCAACCAGCCCCTGTCAGGCGCTCCAATCCCCCCACCCCCGCAACAGCGCCGCCGGCTCCTCCCGCTCGGGCTTTGGCAGCCAGACGCCGCCGCGCAGCACCCGGCGCTGGGGGGAACGGGCCAGCAGATCGGTCCAGTTGCGGGCGTCGAGCACCACCAGGTCGGCGGGGGATCCGGGTCGCAGGATGCCATCCCACTCCAGCTGCAGCAGCTGGGCGGCGGCGGTGCTGAAGGGGCTCAGGCCCTGGCGGCTCCAGGGATGCAGGTGGCTGGCCACCACGGCGAAGCGCAGCACCTCCAGCGGGTCGAAATCACCGCCCGGAAACCAGGCGTCCTGGACGTTGTCGCCCCCCACCGCCACCACCACGCCGCTGTTTTGCAGTTGGCGGATGGGGGCCTGGGCGCGCCGGCTGGGGGTGGCCTCGGCGCGGCGATCCAGCAGCCAGAGATTGGTGCTCGGCAGGGCCACCACCCCCAGGGACAGCCGCGCCATGCGATCCACCAGCCGCTGGCAGGCCCGTGGCGGCAACAGGGCCATGCTGCAGGCGTGGCTGCAGACCACCGGCACCAGCAACCGCTGCCGCTCCAGCGCCTCACACACCAGCCGCACGCCCCGGCCCCGGTGGCTGACGCCCTCATCGAGGTGCAGGTCAATGCCGCAGCCCAGCTGGTCCGCCAACCGCAATGTCTCCAGCACCGCGTCGCCATCGCCGGAGCCGTTCCCAAGCGGGCCGCCGATCACCCCGCCCAGCCGGCCGCCCCGTTCTGCCAGCCAGCGTGCCTGACTGCGGCCCTGTTGCGTGCCCCAGTGGTGGATCGGCACCAAGCCCACCAGCTGCAGCTCCAAGCGATCGGCCCAACGGCGCCGCAAGCCGTCGAGCACCTCCAGGCTGAGGTCACCCCGCTCGCCGCCACAATCAACATGGCTGCGAATCGCCCGCAGACCCTGGCGCCAGGCCCGCAGCAGGGCCCGCTCGGCCCGCTGCTCCAGATCCTCGGCGGTGCGACAGCTGGTTTCGGCCTGGTTGGCGGCCAAGGCCGCTGCGATTGTGCCGGCGCGATTGGGGAAACGGGCGGCGCTGAAGGCCTTGTCCAGGTGGGCGTGGGGCTCCACCAGGGGGGTGAGGGCCAAAGGCGGCCCTGGCGGGACGGGCCCCTGGGCATCGCGCCCCGTGCCAGAGGCGTCTGGGGGCTCGGGCGCCGGATGCAGCGCTTGGATGCGCCCCGCTTCAATCTCCAGTACAACCGACACCAAACCGTCGGCATCCCCCTGGGGCAATCGCCCATCCCGGGGATCTAAAAGCATGCGGGGGATGCGCAGGGGCGGCAACAGGATCAAGGCTCCAGCCCCTGCTGACGGCCGGTGCGGAGCACTACAAAGCGACCCGCCGCCGCCAGGGTGGTGGCCTTGTAGCGGGGAACCTGCCATTGGGCCAGTTGCTGGCCGCCCAGGTTGGTTGTGTACAGGCTGAACAGGCCGAAATTGCGACGGCGCGTGCCCTGGCGTGCCCAGGCCCCCAGGGGCGTCCGCTGGGCGCGCACCAAGCCCGGGCAGTCACGTACCACCACCCGCATCAACATCGGCAGGCCCCCATCGCTGCAGAGATCCTGCGTCAGCAGCTGCACCAGTTGGTCAGCGGCGAAGTCCTCAAACGCCGCAGGTCCCGGATTGGTCAGTACCAGGCCGCCAACCACTGTTGAAGCCGCCAAGGCACCTAGCACCAAAGCCGGAAGGGGGGAAGACAACGGGGAAGGGCAAGATCGGTCCGGCACGGCCACCATGGCAAAGACCCCGGGGCAGTGGTGTAAGTTTGCCTCTGCGCGGCGGGCGTCGCCAAGTGGTTAAGGCAGTGGCTTGTGGCGCCACCATTCGGGGGTTCAAGTCCCCTCGCTCGCCCTATTCATAGCCAAGGTCCTTGAACGGGCCTTTTTTTTTTGTTTGGCTGGGACAGGGTGCGGCGCTGCTCAAGTTAACGATTGCAGTTAGGCCTTGACCACCATCGGCGCTTAGCGTGCCAAGCCACCGCCCCTCCCGGCCTGCCGCCGGGTGCTGCTTTGACCCTGCGGCTCACCAACACGCTCACCCGCCGCCTGGAGCCGTTCGTGCCCCTCGAAAGCGGCCGGGTATCTATTTATTGCTGCGGCGTCACGGTTTACGACCTCTGCCACCTG
>JBIIJV010000259.1:0-3380 GCA_044233545.1 Cyanobium sp. | reverse complement strand
TAGTGCCCGCCTACAACGAAGCGGCCAACATCGCCGCCTGTCTCACCAGTGTGTTGAGCAGTGAAGACCCCTGCGGCGACTGGCGGGTGCTGCTGGTAGACGATCGCTCCACTGATGCCACGGCGGCGATCGCCCGGCAGGCGGCAGGGGCCTGTGGCGCCAGTGAGCCCCGCTTTGCACTGCTCGATGCCGGGCCCCGGCCGGCCGGTGAGCGTTGGGTGGGTAAGAACTGGGCCTGCAGTCGCGCCATGGAGCAGGTGCAGAGCGAATGGGTGCTGTTTGTCGATGCCGATGTGCGTCTGCAGCCGGCCACCCTGCGGCGCGCCCTGGCCCAGGCGAGCGCCGAGGGGGCAGACCTGTTCAGTTTGGCGCCGCGGCTGAGCTGCGGCTGCCTGGCGGAGTGGATGGTGCAACCGATCATGGCCAGCCTGCTGGGGCTGGGCTTTCCGATTGAGGCCGCCAATGATCCCGCCAGTGCGGTGGCGTTTGCCGCCGGGCCATTCATGCTGTTTCGCCGCAGCGCCTACGCGGCGATCGGCGGTCACCGGGCCCTGGCGGCGGAGGTGGTGGAAGACCTGGCCCTGGCGCGGCGGATCAAGCAGGGCGGCTTTCGCCTGCGCTACCTGCTGGGGCTGGATGCGCTCGAGCTGCGCATGTACAGCGATTTCGCCTCCCTCTGGGAGGGCTGGACCAAGAACTGGCTGCTGGGCCTCGATGGCGATGTGGCCAGGGCCCTGGCGGCCTCGTCGGCGGTGCTGCTGATGTTCAGTGGCCCCTGGTTGCTGGCACCGGCTGCCGGGCTAGCCGCTGTGGGGCTGGCCGCCGCGCGGCTGCCGGATCAGCTGCTGGTGTTGCTGGCCGCCCTGGCCCTCGCCCTGGTGGGCATCGGCCTGCAGCTGGTGCTGCGTTTGTGGACCCGCCGCCAGTTTCAGCTGCCGCTCAGCTTCTGGTGGCTGATGGGGGCTGGTGGGCTGGTGGTGGCCGCGATCGGGCCGGTGTCGGTGTGGCGCACCCTTAGCGGCCGCGGTTGGACCTGGAAGGGGCGGCCGTTGGCCTGATCGGTGGGGGGCCAGCAACTGGCCGCTGGCGGACCGTTGCTGCCCAGGAGGCGATTGGGCTGGTTAGCTTTCGCCATCGTTCCCATGGCTGAAGATGGCCGGCTCCCGTGTCAGCGAAACCCGCATGCACTGGGTGAGATGGCTGCTCACCACAGGCTGGCTCCTGATCATCGCTTCGCTGTTCTTCGATCCGTTCACGGCCCGCTTCACCAGTGCGGATCACCCCTGGAGTCCGCTGCGATTGGCCGATAAGTGCGTGGCGGTGCAGGGCCGCTGCCTGGTCGAATCGCCTTATCCCCTCGGCACCACGATCTTCTGGGGAGCGGTCGTGCCGGCGGGAATCTTCATCCTGCTGGTCTTCGGCCATGAACTCTGGCGGCGCATCTGTCCGCTTTCGTTTATTTCCCAGATCCCCCGCGCCCTGGGCCGCCAGCGCCAAACCGCCAAACGCAACCCCAAGACCGGCGAGATCCGCCATCAGCTGGCGCGGGTTCCGCCCGATTCCTGGCTGGCCAAGTACTACCCCTTCCTGCAGTTCGGCTGGCTTTATGCCGGCCTCTGCGGCCGGATTCTGTTCTTCAATGCCGACCGGCTGGTGTTGGCGATCTGGTTGCTGTTCACGATCGCCGCCGCGGTCACGGTCGGCTGGCTGTATGGCGGCAAGGCCTGGTGTCAGTACTTCTGCCCGATGGCGCCGGTGCAGTCGGTTTACTCGACGCCGACCTCACTGCTGGGCAGCTCCGCCCCGATGAGCCCGACCACGATCACCCAGTCGATGTGCCGCACGGTTGATGCCAACGGCGAGGAGCAGAGCGCCTGCGTGGCCTGCCAGCAACCCTGCATCGACATCGATGCCGAGCGCATGTACTGGGCACGGCTGGAGCAACCCTCCTTTGCCTTCGAGCGCTATGCCTATGTCGGCCTGGTGGTGGGCTATTTCCTCTACTACTACCTCTATGCCGGCAACTGGGACTACTACTTCTCCGGCGCCTGGGCCCGCCAGCCGGATCAGCTGGCAACCCTGCTCAGCCCCGGGTTGTACTTGTTTGGCCAGGCCATCAACATCCCGCGGCTGGTGGTCGTGCCGCTGCTGCTGGGGCTGTTCAGCTGGCTGGGCTGGCTGGTTGGCAGGACGGTCGAGGTCTGGATGCAGCGCCGCGTGCGCCGCGCTGGGGCGGAGCCCGATCGCATCCTGATCCGCCACCGCGTCTTTCTGGCGGCCACCTTTTTGGTGTTCAACTTCTTCTTCCTGTTCGCCGGCAGACCACTGCTGCAGCTGGCGCCGGCCTGGGTCCAATACCTGTTCGACATGGCGCTGGTCGCCACCAGCTCCCTGTGGCTGGTGCGCAACTGGCACCGCAGTCCTGCCCTCTATGGCCGCGAGAATCTGGCCGAGCGCTTCCGCCGCCAGCTGCAGAAGTTGGGGCTTGATGTCGGTCGTTTCCTGGAGGGCCGCAGCCTCGACGACCTCAACACCGATGAGGTGTACGTGCTGGCGCGCATTTTGCCCGGATTCGGCAGCGAGCAGCGCCATGAGGCCTACAAGGGGGTGGTGCGCGATGCCCTGGCCGAGGGCTATGTGAACATCTCCAGCAGCCTTGAGGTGCTGCGGCGCATGCGCCAGGAACTCGGCATCTCCGACGACGAACACCGCCAGCTGCTCGATGAACTAGGCGTGGAGGATCCGGCGCTGCTTGATCCCGACCAGCGCCGCAGCCTCGAAGATCAGGTGCGCCTCAGCGGCTACCGCCGCTCGCTGGAACGGCTGCTGCGCCTGCAGAGCCGGATTGGAGCCGACGGCGGCGCCGACAGAGGCGGTGGTGGTGGTGGCGGTGGTGGCCAAGCTGGTGATGCGGCGCTGCTCGATTCAATCGGCAGCCAGTATTCGATCAGCGCCCAGGAAGAAGCCCGCATCCTGGAGGCCGTGTCTCCCGCCGAAGCGGCCCATCACCGCGCCGAGATGCTGCTGCAGCGGCTCGAAGACCTGGAGCTCGCCGCCCGCAGTCTGCGGGAACCGCTGCTGCGGCACCAGCCCGCCCCGGTCGCCCTGCTGGCGGACCGGCTGCGGCTGCGCCAGGAGCTGTGCCTCAGCGCCATCTTGGATTGCTTGGTCCAGCTGGAATCCGCGGCCGAGCGTCAACAGCTGCTGGAACGGCTGAGCATCGCGGCACCAGCAGCGCTGCCGGAGATGCTGGAGCAGGAGCGCTGGCGCACCAAGCTGCCCGCCGCGGTGATCGACCGCCTGCGGGCTGGCAACCGGTCCGGCACCCGGGCCGGGGCCCAGTCCGGGCCCGAGCTGCCGGTCGCGGCGACGCTGCAGCA
>JBIIJV010000094.1:0-10136 GCA_044233545.1 Cyanobium sp. | reverse complement strand
CAGGCTTTCATTCTGTTTGTCAACCGGGTGCGCCCCCTGCGTTTTGCCCTCTGCCTGCTGGTGGAGGCCCTGCTGTTTTTGCTGGGGTTTCTGGCCTGGGCCCTTAGCACCTGGTTGGTGATCCGGTTGCTCTTTGCCTACCCGATCACGCCGATGCCGGTGATCCGTGCCCTTGGGGTGGCCCATGCCCCCAGGTTGCTGGCATTTCTGGGGGCCCTGCCTTACCTGGGTGTCCCTTGGCTGAACCTGCTTTCGTTCTGGACCGCCATCGCCTTTGTGGTGGGCCTGGTCGATGCCACGGGCCTGGCCCCGTGGAGTGTCTTTAGCGCCTTGGTGGCCGGCTGGTTCGTGATGCATGTGCTGCAGCGCAGTGCCGGTCAGCCGGTGATGCGCCTTGGCAACAGGTTGCTTGATCGGGCCGCAGGCCGGCCGGTGCTGCGCGAGAAGCGCCAGCTGCGCCAATTCCTTGCCGACGAGGCATCGCCACCGGCCCCACCGGATCGTCACTGAGATGACCAGATCACGGGGGTGGCGTTGGGGCTGGCTGCTGCTGCTGCTGGTGGCGGGGCTGGTGCTGCTGCCGGGTACCGGTCTGCTGCTGCATCTGGCCTATGGGGCCCTGCATCGCAGCTTCGGGATGGTCGTTGATCTGGCCAGCATCGCCCTGGTGCTTGTGCTGGTGGTTGGCTTCTTTGCACCCCTGGAAGCCATGGGCTGGTGGGCCGGCTGGTTTGGCGAGGAGATGGGAGCCGCCGACAGCATTGGCCAGCTCGCCACCACGGCCACCACGGAACGAATTGGCCGCTGGGTGGTGTATCTCGATGGCATCGGCCAGGTCTCCCTTGAGGCCCAGCCCGAGGGGGAGGATTTCCTGCGGCAACTGGCCGCAACCCTGCCGGCCGATATTGCCATCATCCGGGGAATCATGCCCTATTCGGTGGTCAATCAACCGATAACCGAAGGCAGTTGGGTGGCGACGTTTTGGCGCTGGGTTGATTGGCTGCGGCTGCGCCACCCCCGCTCTTTGTTGGGGGCCATCATCAACTTGCGCAACCTGGCGGTGGTGGCGGTATCAGCCGACCCGCGCTACGGACCGATCTACAACCGCGGCACCGCCAAGGTGATTGCCGACAGCCTGCTGGCCAACGGCTACCCCCTGGCCAGCCGCACGCCGGTGACCCTGATGGGCTTCAGCGGTGGGGGCCAGATTGCCCTCGGCGCCCTGCCGCACCTGCGCCTTCTGTTGGCGGCGCCGGTGGAGGTGATTTCGCTGGCGGGAGTGTTTTCGGGCGGCAATGCCTTTCTGGAGGTCGACCACCTGTTTCATCTGGTGGGTGAGCTCGATCCTGTCGAGCGGATCGGACCGGTGGTCTTTCCGGGACGCTGGCGCGCCATGGCGTTGTCGTACTGGAATCGGGCCCGGCGTCGCGGCAAGGTCACCCTGATCTCCCTGGGGCGGGTGGGCCATGAGTTGCCGGGAGGCATCTTTGACACCCAGGTCAGCTTGAGCGATGGCCGCACGCCGATGCAGCAGACGCTGGACCTGGTCAGCGCCATCCTCACGGGCCGCCTGGGCGCAACCGCGCCGCCCGTACCCGGCCCAAGCAATTACGAGCGCTTCGGCAGCAATCCCTGGCACCAGATCATGCCCGAGCGGGACACAATGCCTTTGCCCTCAGCGGCGCTGCGGCCCCTGGATCGCTGGATCGGTCGGCTGGTGCTGCCCGAGCCCCAGCATCGCGACGCTGGTGTGGGCTTCGAAGTGCTGCATGCCCCCGATCCCTGGGGCTCCTTGGTGGGCCGCCGGGTCAGGCTCGACTGGACGGCCAAACCGCTGCGCTCGCTGGCCATGGACGTGCACTTCAGCGATGCGGCGCTGGCCAGTTGGGAGAGTGGTGCCATCCATCCGCTGCGATTAGAAGGCTGGCGCCAGGTCACGCCCCTGGAATCGCTAGCCGGCTCCCGCCCGCGGGACGACCAGCTGGTGCGGCTGCGGGGTCCGGTGCAGGTGCGCCAGGACCGCCTGGGGGCCGTCGGCCTGGAAGTGCAGGCCGAACCGCTGCAGACCACGGGCCTGGCCCTGGCGCTGGTGCGCTTCATCGCTCCCCTTGGCCAGGAGCAATGGCAAGTGCGGCCTTATTGCAGGCAGCGTCGCCGCTTTGATAGCGAGCCCTTTGTGGTGCGGCTGCCGACCCCGGTGGCCTTGGCGACGGGCCAGCTGCCGGCTACCGCAGAGGGAATCGAGCGCAGCCGGCCCAACGACGACGGTTGGTATGTCAGCGGCGTGCCCGATGGCGAGGGGGCCTTTGTGGTCCAATCCCTGGTGCCGCGCAGCATGATCCGCTTCGCCCCCGAGCGCATCCTGCCCGCCCCCCGGGAGGGCTGGCGCTATGCCAAGCGGGAGGCCTGGCAGCAGCTGCTGGCGGGCACAACTTCTTCGGTGCTGATCAGCGGCCGCCGGGCCAAGCCGGCCGAACTCCTGGCCGAGTGGCAAGCGGGCGACAGGGTTTTGGTGCTGCATGTCTTTGGCGGCATTGGCGGCGAACAGCAGGAGAACGGCCTGCTGTTTGGACGCTCCCTGGACCATTTCGCCTACGGCATCGCCGACCTGGAAATCGAGCCCCTTGCCGCAGAACTTTCGGTGGCCGTGCAATACCGCCAGGTTTACGCCCACAACCGTGAGGGGCTGATCTCCGGTGCCCACGACCGCTGGCGTTACCTGGGCGACCGCCAATGGGGCTGGCTGGGGCTACGGCCGGTGGCCGACATCCTGGTGCGTTTCCCACCCTTCACCTGCCCGTATCGCATCGGCGAGCAGGAGCGCTCTCCCCTCGATGGCTTCGAGGCGCAGTTGGCGGCGATGATGGCCCGCTATCGGCTCGGTGATGGCACGGGGGCGACGTTTGTGGGCCCGGCCAACAACTGCTCCCAGGATTCCAACCAAGCCCTGTTTGCGGCCCTGCGCCAGTTGCAGGCCGAAATCGCCGCCCTCGACCCGGAGGTTCTGCGGCAATGGCAACGACGCCACCCCGACCAGGCCCAAAGGCTGCAGGCCCTGGGCCGCTTTGAGCGGGAGTTGCGCCAGGTGCTGCTGCCCTTTGGCGGCCTCCGGGAGGACTGGCGCCAGCAGGAGTTTGTGCTGGGCAGCAGCCTGGAGGATCGCCCCCTCAACAACCTGGTGCGGGGATTGGGGAGCTGGCGCACGCTCCTGCCCCGCCTCGCCAGCGATACGGTGCTGCGGGTTTTCCTGCATCACGGCGCCTCGGCCCTGGTCATGCGCAGCAACCAGGTGGGCGGTGACCACGCCTCGATTGCGCCGCTGGCCCCGATGACTTTTTGAATTGAAGCGAAGCTCACCAGGGCTGAAGCAAAGCTCACCAGGCCCTGCCGGTGATTGGTCCCAGTCCTGCCGCCAGCAGCAGGGATGCCGCCGCTGCGAGGCCCACCATGGCCATGGCCATGGCGTCCGGCGCCAAGGGCGCCAAACCCAGCCACGACCCCAGCCCGGGGGATACCAGCAACAGCAGCCAGAGCTGCAAACCGATCAGGGCCCCCACGGTTGTGATCGGCCGGCGCCGATCGCCGTTGAGCCACACCAAGCCGCCACCGGCCAGCAACAGCAGGGAGAAAACCAGCATCCGTTGCAGCGACACCTGGCCCGCCCCCCAGAACACCAGCAGCAGCGCCGCCAGGGTGAGCAGGCCCCCCTGCAGCAGGGCGCGCCGCCACAGGGGTTTACCCAACAGCGGCGCCTCCGGCGGGCGCGGCGGTTGGCGCATCTGGTCGGCGGTTGCCGGCAGGGCCTCAAAAACCACCGTGCAGGCCGGATCGATGACCAGATGCAGCAGGGCGATATGGACCGGCAGCAGGATCAGGGGCTGGTTGTTGAGCACTAAGGGGAGCAGCCCCAAAACGGCGATGGGGATATGGATGGCGAGGGTGTAGCCAAGGGCCCGATTCAAATTGACGGCGACGCGGCGACGCGGCGGCCCAGGCCCAGGGCCCGCACCAGATCGATGAAGGTGTCATTAAGCAGCACCAGATCGGCCGATTCCCGCGCCACCGCCGTGCCCCGCTTACCCATGGCCACCCCGATGTCGGCGGCCTTGAGGGCCGGCGCGTCGTTGACGCCATCGCCCGTCATCGCCACCACCTCGCCGGCCGCCTGCAGGGCCCGCACCAGTTGCAATTTTTGCTGGGGCATCACCCGGGCAAACACCGACACCTGGGCCACCAGCTGGTTGAGGCGCTCGGGGGCCATGCCCTCCAGGTCGGCGCCGCTGAGCACGGGGCCTGGGGGCAGGCCGGCCTGATCGGCGATGGAGCGGGCCGTGACCGGGCCATCGCCTGTGATCATCACCACCCTGACGCCGGCCCGGCGGGCGATGGCGATCGCTTCGGGCACATCGGCCCGCAGGGGATCCGCCAGGCCCACCAAGCCCACCGGTTCAAACAGATAGTCATGGACATTTGCAGGAGGCTCTCCCCGGCTGGCGGCGCTTTGGCCCCCATGCAGTTGCACCCCACGCACACCGGTGGCCACCGCCAGCACCCGCAGGCCCTGGCTTGCCAGGCTGTCGGCGGCGGCCAGCAACTCTTGCCTTGAATCCGCCTCCAGGTGGCAGAGGGAGGCGATGGCTTCTGGCGCCCCCTTGGCTGCCAGTTGCCAATTGCCTTGGCCATCGCGCCAGAGCTGGGAATACACCAGCAAATCGCTCTGCAATGGATAGTCCTTTTCCAGGGGCCATTCCGGATGCAGATGCTCGCTGCCTTGGAGGTGGGCCTGGGCCAGGCGTTGCAGTGCCAATTCCATCGCGTCCACCGGATCGCCGCGGCTGGCCAGCACGGCCCACTCCAACAGGGGGTGGAAGGGTTCTGCCAGGGGCATGCCGGCCTGCCAGAGCTGGCGATCCGGCCAGGTGAGCAGGTTCTGAACCGCCATGCGGTTCTGGGTGAGGGTGCCGGTCTTGTCGACCGCCAGCACGGTGGCGCTACCCAGGCTCTCGACCGCCGAGGGGGTGCGGGCCAGCACGCCGATGCGCGCCAGGCGCAGGGCGCCCAGGGCCAGAAACAGGGCCAACACCACCGGGATTTCGTTGGGCAACACCGCCAGGGCCAAGGCCAGGGCGGCCAACAGGGCGCGGGGCCAATCGCCACTGAGGCCCCCCTGCAGCACCGCCAAGCTGGCGCACAACCCCAGGGCCCAAATCGTCAGGCGGCTCGAAAGTCGCCGCGTCTGGCGTTGCAGCCGGGTGAGCGGCGGTTCAACGCTGGCCAGGCTGCTGCCCAGCCGCCCCAATTCGGTGGCCCCCTGCACCCCCGTCACCGCGGCCCAACCGCGGCCACTGGCCACCAATGAGCCCGCCAGGATGGGCTCGCCCGGCTGCTGGCGGGCCACGGGCAGGGATTCGCCGGTCTGCAGCGATTCATCCAGCCACAGACCCACGGATTCGCTGAGGCTGGCGTCAGCGGCAATCCGATCCCCCTCCTCCAGGCGCAGGGCATCCCCCACCCGCACCTGCTCGGCAGGCACCTCCAGAACGACACCGTCGCGGCGTACGTGGGCCCGTGGCGCCGATAGGCGGGCCAATTCGGCCAGGGCCCGCTGGCTGCGGTTTTGCTGCAGGGCATCAAGGCCCGCAATCACGCCAACAAAAATCAGCAGAATCAAGGCATCGACCGGCTCGCCGATCAGGCCGTAGATGAGGCTGCAGCCGAGCAACAGCAGGTTGGTGGGCTCCAGCCAGCTGCCCATGGCCCTGGTTAGTTGGCCCAGCTTGGGCCGCAAGCCTGAGATCGCTGGGATGTTTGTCATGGCGGCATTGGTTCCCTGTCCCAGGGGAGGGCGCCAGGGCCAGTCGGCGGGCTGCGACTAGCTGCCAACCCTACGAACGTCAGGGGGTGCTGGCCCGCTGCAGGGGTGCCATGGCCCCCACCCCCACTTCGAGGACTATTTGCGGTTTAGCGCGCCAATTAAAAATGCGCCCTTTGGCTTAAAATCTGCATGATAATAAGGAAAGATGAGAGTATGCCAGTTGCCGCAATATGTTTCATTTAGTCTGAGCTTACTTACTCGGGCTTCAGCGCTGACACGAAGGTGCATTGGTGGCACGATTGGGTGCAAAAAGCTTGCAAGATGAACATTTCATCAACAAGTACCGTTCCGAATCATCCAACAGGTGTACGGTCTATCTGGGCCATCCCTTCGCAACATTGCCTTCAACCAACATGTTTAGGATTAATCAACACACCACAACGCTCTCTAAAACTCTCCTCACCGCAGGCCTACTCGGCGGTGCCGCCGTCGCAACCCTCGGCGCTGGTTCGGCGCTGGCTGCGCAGGAGACTGAGAGCTGCACGTTTGGCGGCTCAACGGCAATGCATCCCTTATGCAGTAGTATCAACTGGGCGACGGGATGGACCCTTGGAGACAAGAACTTAACTAATTTTAGCTTCATCCCGGCTATTCCAGTAGCTGGACCACCAACCGGAACTTTTTCATTCATTTATGACGATTTTGGCGCTCCGGGTCTTAGCTTAGAAGACTTGTACTCTACTCTGGTAACATTTGACCCAACCATTCCTGAGCCTAGCACAGGATCCTATTCATACGATCTCGCAATCACCGCGCCGGGTTGGACGTTTGGAAGCGTCGAACTTGACACAGATCATACAGGCACCGGCCAAATGGTAAAAAAAGTAGTTAAAGATTCTACAGGCTCAATTATTCTTGCTACTTTGGATTCCTTGAATGGTGATCCCGTTGGACCCGTAGACATTTCCGGAACTTCTATTAAAGTGACGGATTCATGGGCCTTAGATCCAGCTACGGGTACTATCTCATCGATCAGCAATAGCTATACCCAAGTCCCTGCCCCGCTGCCCCTTCTTGGCGTCGGTGCCGCTTTCGGTTCCATCCGCAAGCTGCGTAAATTCTCTACCCGCTTGAAGACCTTCTCCATGAACTGAGAATTCCCTTCTCTGTTCTCCAAGCCCCCGCCGCAAGCGGGGGTTTTTTATGCAAACAACTAATGCGCCCTGCTCAAGGCACCCTCACAACCTCACCAACACCCCTCGCAGGTTCTTCCACACCGTTTCCAACTGCCGCTGGCGATCCACACTCCCTTTGCCGCCTTTGCCAGCGGCAGAAACGCCACTCTCCAACTGCACCGCCAGGCATTCATAGCGGGCCTGTTGCAGGCCGACCAAACGCAGCAGCCGGTTAGGCGACCAGCGGTTTTCGGTCATGCCCGCTGCCAACATGGGCCGCAGCAGATAACCATTAAACGCCGCAAAACCCGAGCTGGTAAGACAGGTTTGCAAGCGGGTGGTGCTGCCGGCTGGATCCGCCGCGCCGCGCCCTAAGGCGAGCTGATCGGCCTGGGGCGTCGAGCCCCCGGCCTTGGCTACAGGTTTAAACACCAGGCGCTGTTCCTGCATGGCAAAGCCTGGAACCAGCGTCCCCACCGCTTCCATGCCCAGGTCCTTGCCCCCAAGCGTTGTCTCGCTCAATTTCGTGCCCGTGCGGCTGCGCACCGGCAGCAGGGTTAACGTCAACATCGGTTCACCCGAAAGCGGCACCAAGCGGAACTGGCGCGTCGTGCCGAGGCTGAGATCGCGGCCCCACCGCGGCGCTGCGGTCGGCAGGGCGCTGATGCGGTAGCCCGCCATGCGCAAACTGGAGGGAGCCTCAGTCGAGGGCATGGGAGCCGAGAGGCCCACCACTTTCCCTACGGTCGCCATCAAGGTGAGTAGGGCCAGCCCCGCCAGCAAGCGCCGCAGGGGAAGGCCGCTGGGGTCTTGCTTCTGGATAGCGCTCGGCTGGTTAGCGCTCGGCTGCGAAGTGCTTGGCTGAGAAGTGCTGCTCATCGGCTCCCCAGGGCGGCCACCTGCCGCGCCATCCAATAGACGTAGAGCCACACGAACAGCTGCATGCCCAGCCCGCTGAATAGCAAGGAGCCCCAGTGATCATGAAAGAAATCAAACCACCACTGCCTGTTCGGCAGGCTGCTGGTAACGAACAAGGCCAGCAGCGTGATCCGCATCCCGTTGACGACCATTCCCAGCAAAGGAGCCACCACGATCAACAGGCCGTTCTGCCAGTGATGGCGCATTGGAAACGCCATTGCGAAGATCACAGCCACAAGCAGTAGCTGCAAAAGTATGCCCAGACCTGCGCAGGCTCCACTCACGATCACCCCTCCTCCCTGCAGTTTCACCAAGGTTCCCAACTGCACAGCCGTGTAGCCGCAGAGTGAGAGCATCTGCTTGGCAAGCCAGGCGGTCGCCACTGACAGAGGACCAAGTGGCGTCAACATGCTCACTGCACTGACCACCGGCAACAGTGCCAGCACGCAAAGAGATTTAAAGAAGGGACGCAGTTTGCTCGCTGGTGCCGCCAGCAGTGCCAGGGCAATCCCGGCCAGCAGGGGCAGAAGGCTGGAGAAGAAATTCGAGCTCATCAGGCGCTGGCCGAACCAGAGCATTACCACCAGCAGGGCCACGCCAACCCAACGACCGATGCGCCCCGGCCGGGGCTGCCAGCCAGCGGGGGGGCTATTGAGCACCAACAGTGCCCCGCCCATCACCAGCACCAGATTGAGCGCCACATCCGGCAACTGGGTGACAAGGCTTAATTGCAGCAAATACAGCGCGAAAATGGCAGCGAGCAGCCCCCAAAGATCGCGGTTGTCGAGCGAACGCCAACGGGCCAGCAGGTTGGGCCATGCCATGGCTTGCAGAGCGCTTTTCATGGCATCAGCTTTGAAGCTATTAACCAATCTACCGGACAGGGGTAGGTATGATCAGCCGATTGTCGACAATCAAGCGGCGTTGCCGAATGCCGTTTTTTGCTACCACAGACATGCACCCGTTGTCCGTCAGTTGCCCGCGGCCGCGAGCCGCGAAAGTAGTTAACAATTTTGCGCGTTTAGGCAAACTCTTCCTGCTTTGGGATCACTATTGAGCAGAGCACTGCCTGCCTGCATCGTCGTGCCGATAAGCAGTCCTGCCATCCGCCAACAGGTCGCCGGCACCGATCAGGCAAGCGGGTTGGCCGATGTGATCGCCGCTATCGTGATTACACGTTTTAACGGCCGATCACTAGCCGAGCTTTGCGCCATGGGCGGCATTACTCTGGACGACTTCAGCCAAAGCGTGGCGTACCGGGAGATCTTTGGGCAGGGCCGGCAAGAGGTCCCCATCCGGGCCCTGCCGCTGGAGGGCTGGTTGGCGGCGGCGGGGTGATCCCAGCGCAACCGCAAACTGACCCCTTCTTCGAGCACCGCTGTGAACAGATGGCAGCGGTGCTGGTCGATGCGGGCAGGGTCGTGCCGGCGTTGGAGAGCGATCGGAACGGCCAGCTGCGGGCCCGTTGGTGGCCGCTGCCTGCCGCCGCCGATCGCCCCTGGTTTGAGGCCATGCTGCAAGCGGACGACCTGGCCAGCCAGCGCCAGTTGGCCGAGGCCCTTGCCGCTGCTGTGGATCGCTGCGTGCGGCAGCGGCTTTTGCATGGGGCCCGCAGTGGCTCCATTCCGTCGCAGCGCAGCTTTAGCCTGCCGCAGGCCTGGCTGAAGGCCCTGGCCAGCGACGATTCCCTGCTCGCCAGCACCGCTTCCGCCCCCATTGCCGATGCAGAAACGGCCCTGCTGCAGGGACTGGCGGCCTGGGTGCGTCAAGGGGTGGCGGCCAGCGGCGAGCTGCAGCTCTGCCTGCGCTGCCATGAACCGCCTGATGCGCGCCGGCGCCGCTGGCTGGTGGAGCTGCTGTTGCGTCCGGCCGCCGACCCCAGCTTGCTGGTGCCCCTGGCCGCCTTCTGGGCCGGCGAGAGTCCCTTTGCGGCCACTGCCTTTGAGACGGTGTTGGGCCAGCTGGGCCTGCTTACCCGCCTCGCCCCCGAGCTGGCTCCCCTACTTGAGCAACAGGCCCCGGCCTCGTTAGAGCTGGATGAGGCGGGGTTGGTGCAGCTGGTGACCCAGCGCTCCGGCCTGCTGGCGGAAGCCGGCTTCGCCCTGCTGTTGCCCAGCGGCCTGCGCCAGGGCCAGCGGCTGGCGATGCGGGCCCGCGCCTTGGCAGCACCCACAGGCAAGCGGGGCAAGGGGGCCCCGGCGGGGGGCGGCGCCGGCCTGGATTTGACG
>JBIIJV010000261.1:0-3363 GCA_044233545.1 Cyanobium sp. | reverse complement strand
ACGCGGATGTTCAGTTTTGAGTGGCAGGCGGTGCTGGGCGATCGGCCCTTGAGCGCCGCCGAGTTGGCCAGCCTGGAGCGGGCGGCGGCCTTGAAGCGGCCGCTGGTGCGGTTGCGGGGTCAGTGGAGCCTGGTGGATGGGGCGGCGGTCGCCGGTCTGCTGCGCCTGGCCGGCCAGCAGGGAGAGGCCAGCGGCGCAGACCTGTTGCGCAGTGCCCTTGGCCTGGGGCAACTGGATCTACCGCCGGAACTGGAGCTGGCGGGGGTGGAGGCCTCCGGGCCGCTCGGCACCCTGTTGGCGGGCGATCTGCACCAGCGCGCCGAGGCTATGGCCACCCCGGCGGCGTTCAAAGGTGAGCTGCGGCCATACCAGCAACGGGGCTTGGGTTGGCTGGTGTTTCTGGGCCAACTGGGGCTGGGGGCCTGCCTGGCCGACGACATGGGCCTGGGCAAAACCGCCCAGTTGATCGCCTCCCTGCTGGCCGATCCCCTTCAGGCGCCCACCTTGGTGGTGGCGCCGGTGACCTTGCTGGGCAACTGGCGGCGGGAGCTGGAGCGGTTCGCGCCCACCTTGAATGTGGGGCTGCACTACGGGCCCCAGCGGCCCCGCACCGCAGCGACGCTGCGGCGGGCGCTCAAGGAGCTCGGCCCCGCTGGCGTGCTGCTCACCAGCTATGGGGTGCTCAGCCGCGATGCCGCCGTGCTGGCGCAGCTGTCCTGGGGCCGGCTGGTGTTTGACGAGGCCCAGCAGCTCAAAAATCCTTACACCGCCATGGCGCGGGCCGCCGCTGGCCTCGGCGGCGAGCGCCGTGTTGCCCTCACCGGCACGCCGGTGGAAAACCGTCTCCACGAACTCTGGGCGCTGTTGAACTTGCTCAATCCCGGCCTGCTGGGCAGCCTGGCCCAATTCCGCCAGCGCTTCGCCATCCCGATCGAGCGCGACCACGACCAAGCGGCTGCCGAACGCCTGCGGGGTCTGACGGCCCCTTTTCTGCTGCGGCGCCTCAAGAGCGACCGGGCGATCCTGCCCGATCTGCCCGGCAAGATCGAGCAGACCGAGCTCTGCCAGCTCAGCGAAGAGCAGGCCACCCTCTACCAGGCTGTAGCCGATGAATTGCTGGCGCAGGCCGAAGCCAGCGAGGGCATCGAACGCCAAGGCTTGGTGCTGGCCGGCCTGACCCGGCTCAAGCAGGTCTGCAACCACCCCGCCCACTACCTGGGTGACGGCAGCGAATTGGCGGGCCGCTCCGGCAAGTTGGCCCGCTGCGAAGAACTGATCGACGCGATATTGGAGTCTGGCGAAAAGTTGTTGCTATTTACGCAGTACACGAGCTGGGGCGAACGGCTGGCGGCCCACCTGGCCCGCCGCTGCGGGAGCGATCCCCTCTGGCTGCATGGCGGCCTGGGCCGCAGCCAGCGCGACCAGCTGGTGGCCCGTTTCGCTGAGGCCGATGGGCCGCCGCTGTTTCTGCTGTCGCTCAAGGCCGGCGGCACCGGCCTGAACCTCACCGCCGCATCGCACGTGATCCACTACGACCGCTGGTGGAATCCGGCGGTGGAAGATCAGGCCACCGACCGGGCCCATCGCCTCGGTCAGTTGCGCTGCGTGCATGTGCACAAGTTGGTCTGTGGTGGCACGGTGGAGGAGGGCATTGACGCCTTGATTCGCGGTAAACGGGAGCTGGCCGAACGGGTGGTGGCCAGCGGCGAACAGGCCCTCAGCCGCCTGTCAACAGACGAATTGCGCGAGTTGATCCGGCTGCGGCCGTCGGAGGGCAGGCCATGACAACGCCGCGTGCGACCCAAAAGGGCCAGCGAACACTTCGTAAATCCCAAGAACCCCTGGCCAGCCAGTGGTGGTCCCAGCGGTTCACCGCCGTGCTGGAGGGCTACGGCCTGGGACCGCGGATGGAGCGGGGTCGGCGCTATGCCCGCAGCGGCAAGGTGACGGATTTGGTGGTGAAAGCTGGCCGCTTGGAGGCCCGGGTGCAGGGTTCGCGGGCCACGCCCTATCGGGTCAGCGTGCGCAGCGAGGCGGCCAGCAAAGCCCAATGGCGCAGCCTGGAGCTGCTGTTCGCCAGCCGCCTGGGCTGGGCCGCCCAATTGCTGGCCGGTGAGGTGCCCGCCAACCTGGAGGCGGCCTTCGCCGAAGCCGGGGTGGCCCTGTTCCCGCGCCGCTGGGGCGACTTGCAGGTGCGTTGCGGCTGCCCCGACGACGCCGAACCCTGCAAACACATTGCCGCAGTGCTCTACGTCTTCGCCCAACAACTCGACGGCGATCCGTGGCTGCTGCTGGCCTGGCACGGCCGCGATCGCCAAACGTTGCTGCAGGCGTTGCAACAGGGGCCTGCGGGGGATGGGGCCAGCGGCGGCAAAGCTGGCGGCGATGAAGCCCTGAATTCAGAGCTTGAATCGTTGCCGCCTTGGTGGCCAGCGGGGTTGCGCTCTCGTCCCGATCCACGCCTGCAGCCCCCCGATCCCCTGCCCCCCGATCCACCCGAGCGGGCGCTGCATCGACTGGGACCGCTGGAGCTACCAGGAGCACCGCCGGATTGGCAGGAGCGGTTGGCGGAGATGTATCGGCAGTTGGTGGCGGAGGAGTCAAGGAGGCGAACCCCGATACGGCGTCGCTGACCGAAGGGGATGCCCGCACCAAGGACCATGCCGGCAAATGCCATCAGCCCTTTGGCCTGCCAACGCGCCTTCCGCACCAGGGCCGCGTCGGGGCTGAGCACGGAGTCATCCGGCAGGAGAATGCTGACGGCTTCCAGGGGGCGGAACATCTGGAGCGCCGGCTGGCGGCGGCTTGTGTCGGTGGTCGAGGCAGGATTTTTAATGGGAATGCAGACTCAGGAATCCACCTTTGAGCCCTACCCCCTTGCTCTTTCAACACGGCGTCGCCAGCGGTGATCCCCTCGAAGATCGGGTGATCCTCTGGACCCGGATCACCTGCAGCGACGACAGCGTGCCGGTTGACTACGAGGTGGCAACCGACCCGGCCTTCAGCGCCATCGTGGCCTGCGGCCAAGTGGTCGCCAGCTCCGCAGGCGACCACACGGTGCATGCCGAACCCACTGGCCTGTCGCCCGACAGCCGCTACTTCTTTCGCTTCCACGCCCTCGGCCAAACATCCCCTAGCGGCCGCACCCGCACCCTTCCGGGCGCAGACGTCACCCATCTGCGCTTTGCCCAAACCTCCTGCTGCAAGTTCAACGCAGGTTTTTTCAATGCCTACGGCGCCCTGGCGGCCCGGGACGACATCCAGTTTCTTTTGCACCTGGGCGATTACATCTACGAAGCCTCCAATACACCCCCCGCTGGCCAAACCCCCGGAGCGGACATCGGCCGGCCTTTTGAGCCTCTG
>JBIIJV010000066.1:0-13563 GCA_044233545.1 Cyanobium sp. | reverse complement strand
GTCAGAGCCGGAAACGATGCGCCGCCCGTCCGGGCTGAAGGCCACGGACGACACCGGCCGTGTGTGGCCTAGAAGGGGAGGGCCGATAGTGCTGCCTCTGGCTGCATCCCAGAGCCGCAGGGTGTTGTCTGCTGAGCCGGAAACGATGCGCCGCCCGTCTGGGCTGAAGGCCACGGACCACACCGAACTTGTGTGGCCTTGACGGGGAGAGCCGATGGAGTTGACTCTGGCTGCATCCCAGAGCCGCAGGGTGTTGTCGTCAGAGCCGGAAGCGATGCGCCGCCCGTCCGGGCTGAAGGCCACGGACATCACCAGGCCTGTATGTCCTTGAAGGGGAGGGCCGATTGGCTTGCCGCTGGCCCCATCCCAGAGCCGCAGGGTGTTGTCGTCAGAGCCTGTAACGATGCGCCGCCCGTCCGGGCTGAAGGCCACGGACCACACCGAATTTGTATGGCCTTGAAGGGGAGGGCCGATGGGCTTGCCGGTGGCGGCATCCCAGAGCCGCAGGGTGTTGTCTGCTGAGCCGGAAACGATGCGCCGCCCGTCCGGGCTGAAGGCCACTGACCACACGGAATTTGTATGGCCTTGAAGGGGCGAGCCGATGGGCTTGCCGCTGGCCCCATCCCAGAGCCGCAGGGTGTTGTCTGCTGAGCCGGAAATGATGCGTCGACCGTCCGGGCTGAAGGCCACTGACCACACCGAATTTGTATGGCCTTGAAGGGGCGAGCCGATGGGCTTGCCGCTGGCCCCATCCCACAGCCGCAGGGTCTTGTCTGCTGAGCCGGAAACAATGCTCCGCCCGTCCGGGCTGAAGACCACGGACAACACCCCGGCTGTATGGCCGTGACGGGGAGAGCCGATGGGCTTGCCGGTGGCGGCATCCCAGAGCCGCAGGGTGTAGTCGTCAGAGCCGGAAACGATGCGCCGCCCGTCCGGGCTGAAGGCCACTGACCACACCGTATTTGTATGGCCTTGAAGGGGAGCGCCGATGGGCTTGCCGGTGGCTGCATCCCAGAGCCGCAGGGTGTTGTCCTTAGAGCCGGAAACGATGCGCCGCCCGTCCGGACTGAAGGCCACGGCCATCACCGACCTTGTATGGCCTTGAAGGCGATCGGATTCAGAAAGGGAAGCCGCTTGGGGCAGGGCCTGATCCAGAGCGTCAAGGCTCACACTGCTCAAATCAGCGAATTCCTTTGGCTGGGAATCAGCGAAAAGGGCAATTGCCCGGATCAGGGCTTCCACCGGTGTGGTTCTGATTTCAGTGAGAACGAGAGCAGCCTGCTCCCGCAGCTTGGCGGCCGTGGCATTCCGATCCGCCGCCAGCTTCTGCACCACCGCAAACGCGCTCACCCCCCCCAGCGCCACCAGGCCGGCGCTCAGGCCGCTCACCATGCGGCGGCGATTGAGGGCCTGTTGCTCGGCCAGGCGTTTGTCGCGTTCGGCCACCCGCGCCCGCTCTTCCGCCAGCCGCGTGGCCTCCGCTGCCCTGGTGGTGGCGTCCGCCGCCGCCCGGCTGGCCTCCAGGAATTCGTCATCCGCCGGGCTGAGGCTCTTGCCCTTGGCCCAGCCCAGCGCTGCCGCCAGCGGCGCGCCGGTGATCAGGTGGCTGGCGCGCTCCTGTGGCGGGGCCTTTT
This sequence comes from Cyanobium sp., assembly GCA_044233545.1. Classification (GTDB taxonomy): domain Bacteria; phylum Cyanobacteriota; class Cyanobacteriia; order PCC-6307; family Cyanobiaceae; genus Cyanobium. The sequence continues at coordinate 11,929 of JBIIJV010000066.1, read as the reverse complement.
CCCAGGCGCTGATCGCTTCGCCATAGATGGGCGGGCGCAGCTCCTGCAGTTGGCGGCGCACCCAATCGGGGGTGAACACCGCCGCGTAGATTGGGTTGGCGATCTGCAGCTGGCCCGCACGGGGCACGACCAGGCCCGTGAGCCGCAGTTCCATCTGCTCGGGGCTGGAATCGGCGGGGATGCCACCCTGCTCCTGGATAACCTGCACCAGGCCCAGCAGCCGCCCGCGCTGGCCCTCCGCCCCCTGCAGCAGGCGGTCACGGATCGTGCGCAGGTGCACCGGCAGGTCCTGCGTTTCCCAGTTGTGGATGATCTGCTCGCGCGCAATCTCCTCCACCAGCTCCGCCGCCGGCCGCTCCGGTTGCTCCGCCGCGCACACCATCGCCAGCAGCTTCTGGGTGAGGAAGGGCTGGCCGCCGCTCCAGTGCAGCACCGCATCAAGCACGGCGGCCGGATCGGCCACCTGGCCGGCCAGGCCCGCCAGCAGGGGCTCGGCCTCCTGGCGCTCCAGGCCGCTGAGTTCCACCGCATGGCCGATGTTGAAGGCGGAGCGGTGGTCGCCGCGGATGAGGTCGTAAGGGGTGGCCACCCCGAGGAAGCAGAAGCTCAGGCGCTGGTAGGCAGGGTATTCGCTGCGGCGTTCGTGCAGCGAGCGGATCATGCCGAAGAAGCCGTCGGTGTCGAACTTCAGGCTGAGCAGGTTGTCGACTTCCTCCACGAAGATCACGATCGGAGCCGTGATCTGCGCCAGCAGGATCTTGTCGATGAATTCCTCGAAGCGGTTCACCGGGCTCAAGGCCTGCACGCTGTTCTCCTTCCACCAGCTGCTGAAGGGCACCGCCTCCGCCAGGCCCAGATCTTCGATCAGCCGCTTGAGCGTGCCCGCATACCACTGCTCTTCAGTGGGCGTGGTGCCGCGGGACTGGGGATCAATCACGGCACACACCACCCCCTCTTGCCGGAGCCGCTGCATCGTGCGCACCCTCAGGCTGGATTTGCCCATCTGCCGGCAGTTGAACACGAAGCAGGTGTCGCCTGCCTTGAGGCGCACGTAGAGCTCGTGATCCGCGACGCGCTGCACATAAAAGACGTTGTCGCCATCGAGGCTGCCGCCAACCTTGTAGGAGAGGAGAGCTGCCATGGATCAGGCCGAGAGACGGTCAGCCATGTACTTGGCGTAGAGCAGACAGCGCGGCCTCTCCAGGTTGCCCTCCGGCACCAGCAACCCCAGGCTTTCCAGCTTGAAGGCCTCCTCCGAGCGCAGTTTCACAGCCATCTGGCTGGTCACTACCTGGCGCAGGGCGTCCTCCAGCTTCGGGTGGTCTTCCACCGCCTTGAGCAGGCCGCGCAGATGGTTGCCATACACCCCCGCCTCGGTGGGCGCCTCCCGCAGAAAGTTCGCAAACGGCAGCCCATTGGCCAATTCATAGAGCGCCTTGCGCACCAGATAGGGATGGCCACCCACCAGCTCCAACAACTGAGCAAGCTCCGCCTCGCACAGATTCAGGCCATGCAGGGCCACCAGCCGGGCCACCTCCACGGGCGGCAGTTCCCCCAGCTCCACGGGCAGGCCCACGTTGAAGGGGGACTGGTTGATGTCCTTTTGCAGGTACGACTCCTGCGAATGGGAGAGCACCAGCCGGAAGCGCTCCCAGAGCGGATTGCTGCGGGCCCGCTCATGCCAACTGCGCAGCAGGCCGCAGAAATCTGTTTCGATGGCTGGGTGGGCAAAAATGCGATCGAAGTTGTCGATGGCCAACACCAAAGGCGTGGCATCGGGTTTCAGCAAATACTTTTCGAAGTAATCGGTGCTGTTGTCGTTAGCGCCAAAGATGTCGTCCCAATACTCCTCTTTACGCACCCGCAAGCCCAGCTCCTTGCCTACGGAGGCACAGAACCACTGCATGAACAGCTCAGGATCGGCAAAGAACTTTTGATCCGTGCCTTCCAGATTAAGGGACACAGTGCGGTAACCCTTGCTGCTGGCATAGGCCAGCAGACGGGCGGTGAGGCTTGATTTGCCGAATCCCTTGGGGCTCTTGATGCGGATCAGGGCACCGGGTTTATCCAGTTCGGTGGTGCAGCGGGCCTCATCGGTGGGGTGTATGTAATAGGCGGAATCATGTCGCACGGGACCCTCCGGAATCTCCAGTGCCGCCGCGGGGATAGTGGACGGTGCAAAGGACTTGGCTGCGGCGGTGGCAGGGGCAGGTGGGGCGCTTAAAGGCGTAGGTGAGCTGGAGGGGGTGCCGGCTGGATTCGAGATCCCAGCCCGTCCCTGCCGCTCCGCCAACTTCTTGGCCACCTCACGAATGCCTTTGGCTACGGAGAGAAGGGCCTTGTCCTGATTGCTCCACTCCGTCACCGGCTTCGAATTGTCCGGCAGGGCCTGGAGCTTGGCCAAGGCCGTGTTGTGCCAATCGGCCGGTCTGAGGATCACCGGAATCACGCAAGCTTCGCCGCTCTTGTGGCGTTCCAGGGCGCGGTTCAGTTCCTTGTCGTTGCAATAGGGGGAGGCCAGAAATCCTGCGCTGACCAGGCAAAGGATGATGTCGGCAGCTTCCAGGTTGTCGTCAATCGCCCCGGCCCACTCCTGGCCGGCGCTGATCTTGCGGTCGTGCCACAGATCGATCACGCCTTCCCGTTGCAGGGACGCCAGATGGTCGCCCAACTTCTCGCGCAGAGTCTCATCTTTATGGGAATAGGAAATGAACAGGCGGATGGGGGACTCTGCAGACATCGTCGGTGTTCGGTTGTCTCCATTGTGAGGTGATTGACCGGTTGCGAGACAATCTGTTATCACGCAGATTCAATTTAGCGGACTGAGGTGGCAGGAACCAGATCACCATGGCCGACCAGCGCACAACGGGGAAAGCAGTGGGAGGGATGCGAGGAGGGCAGGGAGCTGGGCCTCGAGTTAGGCCGTCGCCGCGAGGCCAGCGCTCTGGCCCCTGAGTGATGCAGCAGCGCTACTGTGTCGTTCTCGTCGCTGGGGCAGCACGTCAAGGTGGACCCAGATAGAGATACACTATGGCGCCCATAGTTGCCTATTACAGCCAGGCGCCGCCGCATCAAACCCTTCCTACGCTGAGCCGATTGCTGCGCTGCGAGCGATGGCAGGCCCTCAGCGCCGACCAACTCCGCGGCTTTCCGCCCCTCTGCCCGGACCTGGTGATCGAGCTGGCAAGCACCATTGGTGCAAGCCCCTCGGATCAAGGCCCCCGTGGCGTGTATGCCTCGCGCCGCAAAATGGCCGTCTACATGGCCAACGGCGCCCGGCTGGGCTGGCTGCTGTTTCCCGAGCAGCGGGCTGTGGAGATATGCCCGTCCGATGGCGGCGTGATGGAACCTGGCGAACCCCTACGGAACGAGCCGGCGCTGACGCTGGAGGGTGGGGAGTTGTTGCCGGGGTTACGGCTGGAGCTGGCAGAAATGTGGAGCAACTGAAGGGTAGGGCTGGGGTTGCTAACAGCATCGAACACAGTTCAGCCTGGATTAGCTGGCTTCAAGGCTGCCCCTTAACGATTCTTGCGGGCGTGACTGAACTCGAAGAAGGTCCTCGATTCGAGTCTAGCTACAGCGTCTTATCCCATTGGCTGGCTGCCGTTTGTCTAATCAGCGAATAACCATGCGTCGTGCGTGGACAACCGGGAGGAAATTCGCGTCGCGGCTACTTGCCGTACCCATTGGGCTGGCCGGGGTCTTGCTACTGGGCTGGGCCCTGATCCGGGCGATTCTTTCCTTGGGGTTTCACACCAGGGTTGGGCAGGTGTTGCTCGCACTTGGTGCGCTTTGCATCGTTGTGGAGGCCCTGGAGGCTGGCTGGCCATGGGAGTGATCGCCAGCGCCCTCGCCTCGGCGGCCGCGGAAACCAGCAGCGAGCCTGCCAGCCGCTCTTGGGGGCTCATCTGGCTGTTTGCCTCTCCCCTGCTGGCCGGCCATTTGTGGTTCGCCTGTCATTTTCTGCGTCCATTGCTGCGCCAGCCGAGCGGGGGCAGCAGCATGCCGGCGCTGAATGAACAGGAGCTGGCCTATCTGGCCCGCGGTCCCAGCGGTGCCCTGCAAGCGGCCACTATGACTTCACGACCATGGTGACTGGCCTGCAGAGCCGGGGGAATGCTGCTGCAAGGCACGCGGGAAGTGATCGCCCTCCGTCTGGGCCACCCGTGCGCCCGCTTCATCGGGGGCGTGGCCGTTGCCCAGTTTCTCTTACTTCTGCTGCCAACTGCTGTGTGGCTTCTGCTCGTGCCGCCGACCCTGGTGATCAGCCTGGCCCTCTCTGTGTCCAGTGGCCGCACCATGTGGGGCGATCGTGTATTGGAGCGTTACCGCATCGCCACTGCCCACGGGGAGTCTCTGCTGCGGGTCGCCCTGCTGGGTCCAGAGGCGATGACGGGGGGGCGGCTGGATGCTCTGCGGAATCTGATCGAGGCGGTCGATCAGGACAACAAGAACGTCGATAGCGGTTGCGGCGGCTGCGGTTGCTAGCGGAGCTGTCGGCGCCCTACGCCGCCACCTTGCGGGTCGCATCTACCAGCCGCAGCGCCAGCTGGGAGAGCAGCGAGCGGCTGAAGCTGTCGGAGCGGCGCAGCAGATCCTCGAAGGTGGCGGAAGGCAGCATCAGCAGGCGGCAACCGTCCGCACCGGCCCGCACGCTGGCGGTGCGGCGCCGGCCGGTCAGCACGCCAATCTCACCGATGGCCCGGCCGGGCCCCAGAACCACCGTTGCGTCGCTGTCCACCAATACCTGCACGTCGCCGCCAAGCACCAGGGCCAAATGGTCGCTGATCGAGCCCTTCTCCATCACTGGTTCGCCGGCGGGAAACTGCCGCACCGTGCCCCGCTGGGCCAGCCAGAGCAGCCCGGCGGGCAACACGTCATCAAACATCGACCAGCCCGTGAGCGCCGCCAGCAACGCCTCATCCACCGTGGCATCGCCGCGCAACTGGCCCTGGAGGAAGGGGGAGCTGGCCAGGCCGGGGCGGGGATCCTGCAGGCGCCGGGCCACGGCCTCGGGATGGCGCTGGCGTTCGAGCATCAGCACCCAGGCCGCCGTGTCGGGATCGGGATCGAGCCAGAGCAGATCGAATACGCGGCGCAGGTCGCCCGCCGGCGCCACCGCTGGCGGCAGGGGGGCTAGGCCGGCGGCGGCCAGGCGGGGGGCCAACTGCCGTTGCAGTTCGCCCACCCGCCGGGTTAGCACCCGCTGCAGCGGCCGCAGCAGGCCATCCTCTGATAGCTGGCCGTCGAGCCAGGCCAGCAGGCCGGCTTCCTCCAGCCAGGCGGCCCGCAGTGGCTCCAGCTGCTGCCGCTCCAGCTCCCCTTGGGGCCCGAACTGCCGCAGCACCGACTCCCAGCCAGGTTCTGGCAGCCCGGAGGCGAGCCGCAGTCGCTCCAATTCCTGACGCTGCCGCGGGTTGAGCGCCGCTGCGTCGAACACACTGAAGCCATGGCGCAGCAGGAAATCCTCGAGATTGGTCAGGGCCAACTCGCGGCGCAGGTCGTCGCGCTGGCGTTCGAAGCGGTTCCTGCCCAGCAGCTCGGGATGCTCCTTGGCCAGCAGGTCGATCACCGCGTGGTGATCTTCGTCGTCGAGCTGCAGGCTTTGGCGCAGCTCCTGCAGGTCGAGCAGGCTCTGGGCCTGATCAAGCCGGCCGCTGCGCAGCATGTCCACCAGCACCTCTTCGTACACCCGCCGTGCCTGCCGCTCGCCCACCGCCGGCATCGCCTTCACCAGGGTGAACACCTCCAGCGGGGAGAGGGCGTCGAGATTGCGACCATCAAGGGCGGGCTCCAGACCGGGCAGGTCGCGCAGCTGGCGGCGCAGGCTTTCGCTGGTGCTCTCGCGCCGGTAGGTGGCCGGATCGCGACCCCAGGCGCGGTACAACCCCAGGGAGGTGAGCAGCAACACCAGGGAGCGCACCACCTGGCCGCCGTTGGCCCCGAGCAGCCCCTGCAGCGGATCGACGAACCAGAAGAAGATGTTGATCGCCACGAACGAGGCCAACAGGCGGCTGCGCAGCACCGCCCGCTCATTGGCGGCCGGCAGCCCCTCACGGTTGCCGCGGCGCCGCAGCAGCCCCTCCACCCCACGCCAGAAGATCACCGACAGCAAGGCGGCGGCGGTGATGGCGATGGGTATCACCAGCAGCCGCGGCAGCGAAGTGAGGTGGGGCAGGGGCTGCCAGGCGCGACTCACCAACTGCCGATCCAAGGCCCACTGGCCGGAGCGGATGTAGCCGAGGGGATGGACGAGCTGGGTGGCGCCATGGCCGCTCCATTCCATCAGGGTGAAGAAGGCCAGCACCAGGCCGGGGTAGGAATACCAGGCCCAGGCCAGACCCGGCTTGCGCATCAGGTTCTGCCAGAACTGGCGCTCCGCGTCGATGTCGAGGCAGGGAGACTGGCAGGCCACGCAGGCGCTGCGCTCCTGGCCCTCCGCCGAGATCGTGCGGCACATTGACTGGGTGATTTTCGAGGTGGCGCCCACGTGGGCGGGGCTGCCCAGGGGGCCGCGCACACCGGTGAGCACGGTCTGCACCGGCCCCATCGGGCAGAAGTATTGGCACCAGCTCTTGCCGCCGTAAGCCCAGCCCACGGCCACCGCCGCCAGCAGGGTGACCACTAGCCAGACGGCCAGCCAGATCGGATCGCTGTTGCCCCCCAGCAGGCGCAGGCAGAGGCCGGCGATCAGCAGGCTCCACTGCAGCTGCACATGGTGGCGGCCCAGCCAGGAGTCGGGCTTGATCAGCACCAGTTCGGGGCGGTTGCCCTTGCCCGGCCGGCTGCGCTGCAGCCCCAGGGCGTGGGCCAGCTGGGAGGCGAAGGCCAGGGGGCAGAGGCGCCGCCAGAGTTCATGGCTGATGGCGGCGATCACCAGCAGGCCCGAGGGCACCACCGAGCCCCAGAAGATCCGATTGCCCGGCACCGGACTGACGGGGACCAGCAACGAAACGATCAGCGCCAGCCAGCCGCTGATCAACAACCAGCGCAGCAGGCGGGCGTGCCGCTCCTGAAGACCACCAGGCAGCATCGCAGTGAGCTGGCGAGAAGAATTGGGTGCAGGTTAATTCTTTTCAGTTGGATCAGTTGGGCCATGCAGTCGGCGTTGCGAAACGAGCGGTGGCCGTCATGTATCAACCGCAACTCTGGCCGGGCGGCGAGTTGCTGGGGATCGCGGACTGGTTTCCGGCGGCAGGCTGGAGCCGGCCTATGATGTTGGGATTGATTGCGACGGTTGGCATCTATGGCTACCAGCGTGAAAAAAGGGAGAAGCAGAAGGACCTCCTGGCTTTCGCCGATGTGGCGCGATATCGATTCGCTGAGGAAGCAAAACGAATCCACCAAGAAAGAGATCGAGAGCATGAGGAGAAAATCCAAGCAGACCGAGACAGAAACCGAGCAATTGAGGAGCGAAACCGAAATCTTGAAAAGGCAAAACAAAGCTTTAGAATTGATCGAATCAAACGACTTAAACGCCCTTCTTAGGGAAGCTACAATAACCGGCAAGAATGATTCAGGTCAATCTGAGGATCAGCTGGATCTTGATCTTCTTGCTGAAAAGTTTGTGGCACTTGGTTGTGATGCTGATGATGTTCCTTTTCTGTTTGATGTGCTTGAACTGATTAAGAGGAAAGAATTAAGTGCACCTCGAAAAATTATTCTTTCCACCCCCGCGTTTCAGACTAAAACAAGTCGTCGCAATAATTCTCGCATAAAAAGAGATCGGCAAGACCAAAATTTTATAATGGGTCCGAACCAAATTTGGGCGAGCTACATCTCTCAAGCAACACAAATTCATGCTCTCAATACAGCAATCGAAGTCGACTCCATGACGCGCGAGTTGAAACTCAGTGACTGCAATGACAAGGCCAAAGTAGCAACCCATCAATAGGTCGACTACAGCATAACCGCAGTCTTGCCGAATACGCCTTCGTAAATCATTTAAATTGCATGTAAATAATTACCATTTTTATTCGAAGCTTGCTGACATTTTGAGGACCCGATATTCAATAACGGAGCACGCCAATTACCATAATCCCGGTTGGACAGATTCAATTTTAGCAACTGCTGCCCCTGAGCCCCGCAGCCCCTTACCCTTCCCCCCTTTCTCCATCAAACCCTTTCCCGCAGCTTTAACTCCCGCCTCAGCCTCTGGAATAATCGTCTTAGGCACCTCACTCTAAAAGCCACGCTTGCGGTCGTGATCCCGCCGCAGCTGCAACATATAGCTGCGGTGATCAACCAGCTCGCCCCAATCGTTGATGGCGGCGGCCAAACGGTGGCAGGTTTCGAGATGGCGTGCTGCGTGGGGATAGCGCTTGGAGCGCGCCACCTTGAGCGTGAAATTGATCATCGCCCGCAGGCATACTGTGGCCGCCAGCGGCTGGCGTTTTTCCAGCAGTTCTGCCAGCGGCGCCAGCAGGAAGTAGCGATCGCCATTCAGGGGCTTGGGCGCAGCCAGCACCAGTCGGGCGGCCCGGTGCGGCTCCGGCCAGTGCAGCAGAAACCACAGCGCCTCCTCAAAGTCGTCGTGGTCCGCCACCAGATCGAGGGCCTTCTCCTCGGCGGGCATGTCCTCAAAGGCCGGCAGCCGTTTGAGGTAATCGCGCAGGTGGCGGGCTGACAGCTCCTTCAGGGCGAACTCCCAGCGCTGGGCCTGGGCCTCGTCGCTGCTGCTGCAATCGCCGGCACCGTCAGCGCCTCAGGGCTGTGATCGCGATACTCGGCCAGATAGGCCTCGGCATCGCCCAGGGCATCGGCGATATCGAGCATGGCGATCCTCACGAGCCAGATCGGCTTGGTTTTGTCTTTCGTGCTGCCGCTGTTTTGCTGGCGCAGGGTTTCCAGGCGCAGGCGCAGATGGGTCAGCCCCTCTGGCCCCAATGCCGGGCCCAGATCGCGCACGATCGGATCGAACTGGCCATAGCTGTTGCTCACCACAGCGGCATAGACCTGATCGGCCAAGTTCTGCGGCTTGCCGCGGGCCGCCAGTGCTACCTGGCCGAGAGCGGCGCTGGCCTGATGGAACCAATCCCGCAGCACCGCATCGCGGTCATCACAACGCTCGATCAGCTCTGCCGACAGCTCCAGCACCTCCCAGAGCAAATCCGCCGCCAGATCGGCATCATGAGCCGCGATCGGTCCGCAGATCGCCTGGCGTTGCCGCTCCAGCTCCCGCACCAGCTCATCGCGCTGGTGGTCGTCAAGCAGGCTGTCGGAACGGGCGATGCTGGCCAGCCGCTTGCGCAGCTCCCGCGCCATCTCCAATGGCCCCTTCTGCTCGGCCAGCGCCAATCGCAGCAACCGCTTGCTGGCGTTGTTGCCCTCGCAAAGCAGGATAAGAAGCTCCGCCAGCCTGGCCACCCCCAGGGCTTCGAGATTTTTGGCATTGAGGCTGCCGCTCGCTGTGCCTTTGGCCGCCATTGCTTTTGCTGCTGCTGAAGCTGTCGCCTCCAGTTTCGGTCGGCTGGGCTTGCCCGGCGCCTCTTGGAAGATGTAGCCCAGGGCGTGAGTTGATGTTTATCACACCCCTTCCCCATCCCCCAGGGTGGGGGCCAGTGCCTACGGTGGCGAAACTGAATACCGCAGGAGCGCCCCGCCAGAGCCCATGGATCAGGCCACCCACAACCGGATTGTGAGCTTCCTGTGGGGCATCGCCGACGACGTGCTGCGCGATCTGTTCCGGCGCGGCAAGTACCCGGATGTGATCCTGCCGATGTGCGTGCTGCGGCGGCTGGATGCGGTGCTGGAGCCCAGCAAAGCGAAGGTGCTGGAGGCGAAGGCCCGCCTGGATGCGGCCGAGATCAAGGAACAGGCGGCGGCCTTGCGGGCGGCGGCAGGGCAGGCTTTTTACAACATCTCTCCGTTTGTGCTGCGCGATCTCACCAGCCGGGGCAGCGAACAGAAGCTACGGGCTGATTTCGAGGCTTATCTGGAGGGATTTTCAGAGAATGTGCAAGATATCATGGAGAATTTCAAGTTCCGCAACCATATTCCTACGCTATCGCGCTCTGATTCGCTCGGCACGCTGATCAGCAAATTTCTGGATCCCCAGGTGGATCTGAGCCCGGCCGCGCTCGACAATCACGCCATGGGCACGGTGTTCGAAGAGCTGGTGCGCCGCTTCAACGAGGAGAACAACGAGGAAGCGGGTGAGCACTGGACGCCGCGCGATGCCGTGCGGTTGATGACCACGTTGATGTTCCGCCCGATTGCCGCCTTGGTGAAGAGTGGCACTTATTTGCTCTACGACGATGCCTGCGGCACCGGTGGGATGCTCACCGTGGCGGACGAAACGCTGCGCGAGCTGGCGGCGGCCTTTGGGCAGGAGGTGGTGACCCGCCTCTACGGCCAGGAGATCAACCCGGAAACCTATGCGGTCTGCAAGGCCGACATGCTGCTCAAGGGGGAGGGCGAACACGCCGACACGATCATGGGCGGCGCCGAGTGGTCAACGTTGTCGCACGATGCCTTTGCGGGGATGGTGTTTGATTTCATGCTCTCCAACCCGCCCTATGGCAAGAGCTGGAAGAAGGATCTGGAGGTGATGGGCGGCAAGAGAGACATGAAGGATCGGCGCTTCCAGGTGAACCATCGCGGCGAAGTGCTATCGCTGGTGACGCGCTCCAGTGATGGCCAGATGCTGTTTCTGGCCAACATGGCCAGCAAGATGAACCATGACTCGCCCCTTGGCAGCCGTATCGCCCAGGTGCACAACGGCTCCTCGCTGTTCACCGGTGATGCGGGATCGGGCGAAAGCAACATCCGCCGCTGGCTGTTCGAGAACGACTGGGTGGAGGCGATCGTGGCCCTGCCCTTGAATCTCTTCTACAACACCGGCATTGCCACCTATGTGTGGCTGCTGAGCAACCGCAAAACGCCAGAACGGCAGGGCAAGGTGCAACTGATCGATGCCAGCGGCTGGTTTCAGCCGTTGCGCAAGAACCTGGGCAAAAAAAACTGCGAACTGGGCCCGGCCGATATCGAGCGGGTGATGGCGGCCTATGACGCAATGGAGGAGAGCGAACACGCCAAGGTGTTTGCCAATGAGGCCTTCGGCTATTGGAAGGTGACGGTGGAACGGCCGTTACGCCTGCACAGCCGCATCACAGCGGCAGCGATTGAGGCGCTGCGCAGCGCCTCGGGCGAGCGGGAGATCCGCGCAACGTTCTGGGACGACTACGGCGATGCGCTGCTGAACAACTTCGCCGGCTTGAAGCCAGAACTGGAGCAGCGGTTACGCGACTGGAGCTCCAGCGATGATGCCGCTGAGGACGACGACGATGGAGCTGACGACGAGGGCGACAGCCAACCCAGCGGCAAGGGCGGCATCCCCGAGAACCGCCGCAAGAAGCTGCTGGATCCGGCCACCTGGCAGCGCGATGCCCAGTTGGCGGCGGCGGCCGATGCACTGCGGGAGCTGTTCGGCGAGGAGCTGTTCGACGACCACAACCACTTCCGCCGTGAGGTGCAGAATGCCCTCAAACTGCAGGGACTCAAGCTCAGCGCCATAGACCTGAAGTTGCTGCTCAAGCAGGTGAGCTGGCGGGAGGAGAGCGCCCCACCGGTGATCGCCAAGGTGCACAAGGGCGCCCGGGTGCCAGCCGATCCACTGCGCGGCCTGTTTCCGCTGGAGATCGGCGGCAAGACCTGCGTGGTGGAGTACGAACCCGATGCAGACCTGCGCGACAGCGAGCAGATTCCCCTGCTGGAGGAGGGCGGCATCGAGGCCTTCCTCCAGCGCGAAGTGCTGCCCTACACGCCCGATGCCTGGCTCAACCCGGAGGCCACCAAGGTGGGCTACGAGGTGAGCTTCACCCGCCACTTCTACAAACCCAAGCCCCTGCGCACCCTGGCCGAGATCGCCGCCGACATCCGCGCCATCGAAGCGGAAGCCGAGGGCCTGCTGGATGGGCTGCTGGTGAGG
>JBIIJV010000078.1:0-12217 GCA_044233545.1 Cyanobium sp. | reverse complement strand
CACCGTCACCGAAATCCAGGACTATCTGCGGCTGCTGTTTGGCCGCGCCGGCGAACCCCACTGCCCCCAGTGCGAGCGTCCGATTCGGCCCGAGACCATCGATCAGATGGTGGACCAGATCATCACCCTGCCCGAGGGCACCCGCTTCCAGCTGCTGGCCCCGGTGGTGCGCGGCAAAAAAGGCACCCACGTCAAGCTGTTGTCAGGGCTGGTGGCGGAGGGATTCGCCCGGGTTCGCATCAACGGGGAGGTGCGGGAGCTGGCCGACAACATCGAGCTAGATAAAAACCATGCCCACAACATCGAGGTGGTTGTTGACCGCCTGGTGGCGCGCGAGGGCATCACCGAGCGGCTCACCGATTCCCTGCGGACCGCCCTCAAGCGCGGTGAGGGACTGGCCCTGGTGGAAGTGGTGCCCCGGGAGGGGGAATCCCTGCCGGAGGGCCAGGAGCGGGAGCGCCTCTATTCCGAAAATTTTGCCTGCCCTGTCCACGGCGCCGTGATTGAGGAACTGTCGCCACGGCTGTTTTCGTTCAACAGTCCCTACGGCGCCTGTCCCGATTGCCACGGCATCGGCCACCTGCGCCGCTTCACTGTGGAAAGGGTGGTGCCCGACCCCTCCCTGCCCGTCTATGCGGCCGTAGCCCCCTGGAGCGATAAGGAGAACAGCTACTACTTCTCTTTGCTTTTTTCCGTGGGCGAGGCCTGTGGCTTCGAACTTAAAACCCCCTGGAAGGAGCTCACTGACAGCCAGCGGCAGATGTTGCTGCATGGCAGCGAAGAACCCATCGCCATTCAGGCCGACAGCCGCTATCGCAAAGGCCAGAGTTATACCCGCCCCTTTGAAGGCATTCTCCCCATCCTGGAGCGCCAGCTAAAGGATGCTGGCGGCGAGGCGGTACGCCAGAAGCTGGAGAAATTTCAGGATCTGGTGCCCTGCTCCAGTTGCCAGGGATTGCGTCTGCGGCCTGAGGCCCTGGCGGTCAAGGTGGGTCCCTATGCCATTCACCAGTTAACAGCGGTCAGTGTGGCCGAAACCCTTGCCTGCGTCGAAGCTCTGATGGGGGTCGGCTCCGCATCCGGATCCACCCCCCTCCTGACGGAGCGCCAGATCCAGATCGGCGATCTGGTGCTGCGTGAAATTCGCATGCGCTTGCGTTTTCTGCTGGACGTGGGCCTGGATTACCTCAGCCTGGATCGGCCCGCCATGACCCTCTCGGGCGGTGAGGCCCAACGCATTCGCCTCGCCACCCAGATCGGCGCCGGCCTGACTGGAGTCTTGTACGTGCTGGATGAACCCAGCATCGGCCTGCACCAGAGGGATAACGACCGCTTGCTTGCCACCCTCACCAAGCTGCGCGACCTGGGCAACACTTTGATCGTTGTCGAACACGACGAGGACACCATCCGTGCCGCCGATTACCTCGTCGATATTGGCCCTGGCGCCGGCGTCCACGGCGGCCACATCGTTGCTGAGGGGTCGCTGCAGAACCTGCTCGAGGCCGAAGACTCCCTAACCGGCGCCTATCTCAGTGGCCGTCGCGCCATTCCTACCCCCGCCAGTCGCCGGGAGGCGGGCAGCCGGCGTCTACGGCTCATTAATTGCAACCGCAATAACCTTCGCGGCATCGATGTTGATATTCCCCTGGGGCGCCTGGTGGCGGTGACCGGGGTGAGTGGCAGCGGTAAGAGCACCCTGGTGAATGAGTTGTTGCACCCGGCCCTGGAACACCAGCTTGGACTCAAGGTGCCGTTCCCTGCCGGCCTGGAGGAGCTGCGGGGGATCAAGGCGATCGACAAGGTGATCGTCATTGACCAGAGCCCGATCGGGCGCACGCCCCGCTCCAATCCAGCCACCTATACCGGCGCCTTTGATCCGATTCGCCAGGTGTTTGCCGCCACGGTGGAGGCCAAGGCCCGGGGTTATCAGGTGGGACAGTTCAGTTTCAATGTCAAAGGGGGGCGTTGCGAGGCCTGTGGGGGGCAGGGTGTCAACGTCATCGAGATGAATTTCCTGCCAGACGTCTATGTGCAGTGCGACGTTTGTAAGGGTGCTCGTTATAACCGCGAGACCCTGCAGGTGACCTATCGCGGCCACACCATCGCCGATGTGCTCGAGATGACGGTCGAGCAGGCCGCCGAGGAGTTTGCCGCCATTCCCCAGGCCGCCGATCGGCTACGCACTTTGGTAGATGTGGGCCTGGGCTACATCAAGCTTGGCCAGCCCGCCCCCACCCTCTCCGGGGGTGAGGCCCAGCGGGTAAAGCTGGCCACCGAGCTCTCCAAGCGCGCCACCGGCAAAACCCTCTATCTAATTGACGAACCCACCACCGGCCTCAGCTTCTATGACGTGCACAAGTTGATGGAGGTGATGCAACGGCTGGTGGACAAGGGCAATTCAATCCTGGTGATTGAGCACAACCTCGATGTGATTCGCTGCGCTGACTGGTTGATTGATCTCGGTCCCGAAGGGGGCGATAAGGGCGGCGAGATTGTGGTGACGGGAACCCCAGAAGAGGTTGCCGAGCATCCCGCCAGTCACACGGGCAGATATCTCAAGCAGGTGCTGGCCCAGCATCCGCCGCAGGAGGTTGCTGCCTGATTCCTGGCCTTCAACGCGGAGGTAGGCCGTCGTTTTCGGCCGGATGCTCTTTGTTGGAATCGGGCATCCAGTAGCTGAGGCTGTCTTCCCAGTAAAGGCGCCCCGCCAGGCGCTCGGTATTCAGGCGGGTGCGGCCCAGACGGGCCGCCAACTGGGTGATCTCCACCGGCGAGAGGTCGGTGTGGATGTCCTGCCCGGCGATTTTGATCAGGGCGGGCACCTGGGCCAAGCTGGTGGGTTGGGTCAGTTTGCGGAAGACCTGATTGAGCACGAGCCGTTGCCGTTCCATGCGTCCGATGTCGCCGGCCTCATCGTGGCGGAAGCGTAGGAAGCCCAGCAGGTCGTCGCCCTTGAGCACCTGGCGACCGGGGTAGAGATCAATGCTCAGGTTTTGGCTGCGATCGACATAAACCATCCGTTTGGGGACCTCAACCTCCACTCCTCCCAAGGCATCCCCGACCCGGGCCACCGCGTCCAGATTCACCTTGATGTAGCGATCGATTGGCACCCCCAGCAGGCGGCCCATTTCCCGCTTGGTCTCGGCGATGCCGGCCTGGCTGTAGAGGGCATTGGCCTTGACGACGCCGAGATGCCCCGAGGTTATGTAGGTGTCGCGGGGCAGTTGGACGATGCGGGTCACTCCGTCTTGCACCCGCACGCTGAACATGACATCGGTGTTATCGCCAACCTTGTCCGTGCCCAGCACCAGCACCTGGCGCCGGCCCACCCCGAGGGGATCGAAGAGTGGCTGCAACAGCACAGCTCCCTCGCCCAGGCTGGCCGAGAGCTGGGCGAAGGCGGCAGGTTTGGCCAGTCCGTACCCCAGGGACAGGCCAAGCAGGAAGGTCAGCCAGGGCAACTTGCGGCGACGGGGCCGGCGACGGGGCATAGGGGTGCTAACAGCTCCCAGGGGTTCCTTGTCCTCCCTGGGTCTCTTCAGCACAGATAGGGGAGACAACTGTGACTCATGGTGCCGCAATCTCCAAGGCACCACAAGGCTCTTGCCCACAGGGAACCAGGCCCACAGGGAACCAGGCCCAATCCGCCGTTGTCAGCCGGGTCCGACACGGAGACGGGCGGCGGCCCCATCGGCTTTGCGGCGGGCCTCCGCCTCGTCGGCCCCCAGGGCGAGGGCCACACCCATGCGCCGGTTCGGCCTGGCGTCTGGTTTGCCGAAAAGCAACAGCTGGGTGTCGGGATTGACGAGGGCGTCAGCTACACCGCTGTAGCTGACCTGGTCGTGGTTTTCGCTGGCCAGCACCACCCGGCTGGCTGCGGGCCCCAGGCAGCGGATGGCGGGGATCGGTAGACCCAGCACCGCCCTGACGTGCAGCTCGAATTCGCTCAGGTTCTGGCCGATGAGGGTGACCAATCCCGTGTCGTGGGGCCGGGGCGAGAGCTCGGAGAACACCACTTCTTCTGATCCTTGGGGTCCACAGAGAAAGAACTCCACCCCAAACAGGCCAGCCCCACCCAGGTGGTCCGTCACTTGGCGGGCCATCGCCTGGGCGGCTTGCAGCTGGGCTGCTCCCATGGCGGCCGGTTGCCAGCTGCATTGGTAATCGCCCCGCTCCTGGAGGTGGCCAATCGGCGGACAAAACAGGGTGGGACCATCCCACTGACGCACCGTCAGCAGGGTGATCTCCAGATTGAAGCGCAGAAACTCCTCCACGATCACGCGGGTGCCGCTGCCCCGCGCCCCTGCCTGGGCTGCAGCCCAGGCCAGCGCCACTTCGTCGGGGCCATGCACCACGCTTTGCCCCTTGCCAGAGGAGCTCATCACCGGCTTGACGACCACGGGCCAGCCCAAGGGGGCGGCGGCGGCGGCCAGGCTGGCGGCGCTGTCGGCGTAGGCATAGCGGGCGGTGCGCAGGCCCAGTTCCGCTGCCGCCAGGTCGCGGATCCGGTCGCGGTTCATCGTGATCGCAGTGGCGCGGGCGGTGGGGATCACCGTGATGCCCTCGGCCTCCAGCTCGACCAGGGCATCAACCGCCAGGGCCTCGATCTCCGGAATCACCAGATCGGGTCGGTGACGCCGCACAACCGCCTTGAGGGCCTCCGGATCGGTCATCGAGATCACCTCGACCGCATGGGCCACGGCCATGGCCGGGGCGCCGGCATAGCGGTCCACCGCGATCACCCGGCACCCCAGTCGCTGGGCGGCGATCGCCACTTCCTTGCCCAGCTCGCCGCTGCCCAGCAGCATCAAGGTGCAAGGCAAGCGGGGGGGATGGGCTGGGGCCATGGGGCCGCTCTCCGAAAACCGATACCCATCCTGTCTGGACGGGTGACCTGGGCCCCACCTCCGCTGCCTAACCTGCCTGCGACCCACGCTGCCCCCTGCGGTGACCGTTCGCTTCCCCCTGATGCTCTTTGGGGTGCCGCATCAGGTCGGGCCCCTGGCCTTTCGCACCGCCGGCGATGCCATTGACCTGCCCTTCGACCTCACGATCGAGAGCCTGCAGCGCTGGACCCTGGTGTACCTGGGTTTGTCGTCGCTGGTCTTTGTGCTGGTTTGGGTGCTCGGTTATCTGCGCCGTTAGGACTTCCCCCTGGCCTCAGGGCAACATCGTCAGCTGACGCTCCGGGGATTCCTCACTGACGAAGCCATAGGCCTCAAACACCGCCGGATCGGGGTGGGTGATGTGGCATCCGTTTGCCGCAGGTTCCAAATGGAAACCTTCCGCCGCCATGCGTCGCATCAGGGCGGCCGCTTCTTCAAAGCGGGCCGCCATGGCGTCGAGACTGGCGCAGTCAGAGGTGAGGCCCGCTTCTCTCCAGGTGAAATAAGCCATCGGCCAGATTCGGGGATGGCATCCAGGCTGGCAGGAGTGGTCCCTGGAACACAAGGGCGGTCAACGCGGCGGCTCGTTGCGGGGCCGCAGGCAAGCTCAGGGTCGCAGCACGAGTCCTAATAACACCAAAAGGGCGCTAGCCCCCCAGAAACTCAGAACCACCCCCTGTTCGCTCAAGCCGCCCAACTCAAAGTGGTGGTGCAGGGGAGCCATGCGAAAGATCCGCCGACCCTTGCCGTCGGCACCCTTGGTGGCCTTGTAGACCCACACCTGAAGGATCACCGAAAGGGATTCGGCCAAGAACACTCCTCCCATCAGCAGCAACGGCCAGAGGCTGTCGCTCAGCAAGGCAACGGCCGAGAGGGCCGCCCCCATGGCAAGCGAACCCGTATCCCCCATGAACACCTTGGCCGGATGGCGGTTTTGGCTCAGAAAGCCCACCCAGCACCCCGCCATCGCCACGCAGAAGGCCGCCAGCGAAGGATCGCCGCCGTTGCCCCGCAGCATCAGTTGCAGGGCCATGCCGGTGAAAACCACGGCCCCACAACCGGCCGCCAGGCCATCGAGGCCGTCGGTGAGGTTGGTGGCGTTGCTTTCGGCCATGAACACAAACAACCCCAGGGGCCAGATCAGCAGGCCAAGGGGCAGTAGCCGGCCAAAGGGCAGTCCCACATCCCCGGGCAGCCCTGCACCCAGCCAGTTGCCCTGCCAGGCCCAAACCAGAAAGAGAACTGCGGCTAGGGCCTGCAGCACCAGCTTGCCGCGGGGGCTGAGGCCCGTATTGCGGCGCTTGGTCAGGCTGCGCCAGTCATCAATGGCGCCGATCGCCATGAAGGCGAGGGTGACGGCGGCCACCGCCAGCAGGCGCGGATCTCCGGCGCTCGTCAAACCCCCGATGATCAGCCCCACGGGAACGACCAGCAGGCCGCCCATCGTTGGGGTCCCAGCTTTGTTGAGGTGACCTTGGGGGCCGTCCTCACGGATCACCTGGCCGAGCTTGAGGCTGCGCAGTTTCGGTACGCCCCAGGCCAGGACTCCGGCACTCACCAGGGTGGCCACCACAAAGGGCAAGGTGAGCATGGAGTTGGCCAGGAAGCCGTCACTGGCCAGGCATGCCAGCAGTAATAGGCCACCGAGAAGAGCGGCGGTCAGCTTGCCGTTGATGGGGGCCATGGGGGTTGGGGCGCTAGGGGAAGGGTCAGTCCTCCCAGGCTTCCTCGGGCTGCTCATCCGTCTGGATGTACTCCTCTTTTTCGCCCATCAGCGCCGAGAGTTCTTCTTCTTCCACCGTACTGACATCAGTGCTGGCGGTTTCTTCGTCGGCCACCAATCGACCGCTGGCCTCCAGCAGACTGAGCAGGTCCGGTTCGTCGCGGAGCGGCAGCACGGGCGCTGGCTCATCACGCCGGTAGCGCGTCAGCGATGGGTTGATGGTGTCAAGAATGCTCATGCCGTCGCTCTGGAGGCCCACCGGCAAGCCCGCGGTCCCGACAAACAGCTCTGCTGTCCAGCAAGATGGCGGCCATGGCCAATGGGCGTGGATCGACCCATCACCTTACTCTTCAGCACCGCCCACCCCTCCTCGATGCATGATCCCAAGTGGCGTCAGGTCGCCTGGCTATGGTTCATGGCCCTGGGATTCAGTGCCCTGCTGGTGGCCGCTGGCAGGCATTGGCCCCAGCCCCTGGTGATCACTCCCTGGTTGGTCTGGCTGCTGGTTTTAGGGCCGCCCGCCGTCATGGCCCTCTGGCTGGCGGCCCGCTGGTCCTTGCCCCCAGGCGGCGAGGGGGGAGAATCCTCGGGCGGACCACAATCCATCCATTCAAAGCAGGAGCGGCACTGATGGGATTCAGCGGGCAGGCGCAACCGGAGGCAGGCCCAACCCCCCGGGCCAAGCGCGTGGTGCTGGCCTATTCCGGCGGCGTCGACACCAGTGTTTGCATTCCCTACCTCAAGCGGGAGTGGGGGGTCGAAGAGGTGATCACCCTGGCCGCCGATCTCGGCCAGGGTGATGAACTCGAGCCGATCCGTCTCAAGGCCCTGGATGCCGGCGCCAGTGAGTCCCGGGTGGAAGATCTGATCGAACCCTTCATTGTCGAGTTTGCATTTCCAGCCATTCGGGCTAATGCCCTCTATGAGGGTCGCTATCCCTTGTCAACCGCCCTGGCTCGACCGCTGATCGCCAGACGCCTGGTGCAGGTGGCCCGGGAGGTGGGCGCCGATGCCGTGGCCCATGGCTGTACCGGTAAGGGAAATGACCAGGTGCGCTTCGATGTGGCGATCGGTGCCCTAGCGCCCGAGCTCAAGGTGCTCGCTCCCGCCCGGGAATGGGGCATGAGTCGCGAAGAGACCATTGCCTACGGCGAACGCTGGGGCATTCCGGTACCGGTGAGCAAGAAGTCCCCCTATTCCATCGACCTCAACCTGCTGGGTCGCAGCATTGAGGCCGGTTCCCTCGAGGATCCCCAGGTGGAGCCGCCCGAGGAGATCTACGCCATGACCGTTTCGGTGGCTGCGGCTCCCGAGGCGCCAGAAGATGTGGACATCGGCTTTGAGCAGGGCCTGCCCGTCGCCATCAACGGGGAGCGGTTGGCACCGGTTGAGCTGATTCGTCGCGCCAATGCCCTGGCCGGTCGCCATGGCTTTGGCCGCCTCGACATGATCGAGAATCGGGTGGTTGGCATTAAAAGCCGCGAGATTTACGAAACTCCAGGGCTGTTGTTATTAATTCGTGCCCATCAAGACCTGGAGAGCCTCACCCTGGCTGCGGATGTTCAGCGTTACAAGCGCCAAGTCGAGATGGCCTGGGCCGACCTGGTCTACCAGGGTCTTTGGTTCGGTCCGCTCAAACAGGCCCTCGATGCCTTCATCGACCGCACCCAGGCCACGGTGAACGGCAATGTGCGGGTCCGCCTGCATAAGGGCAACGCGGTGGTCATTGGTCGCTCCAGCCCCAGTGACAGCCTGTATGTCGACGCCATGGCCACCTATGGCAGCGACGATCGCTTTGACCATCGGGCTGCTGAAGGTTTTATTTATGTGTGGGGTTTGCCAACCCGTCTCTGGTCGGCCCGTCACCCTTAAGGGTTGCCCTGGTTCGGCCGCCCGCCAGCCCCCCCCAAGCTTGGCGCAGGGATTGCATCAGACCTGGGCGTGCCTGGCGTTCCAAGCGGTTGACCGACTCAGGTTGGGCGGACTCGGTTTGGGCGGGCTGCAGCAGCAGCGGAGGCCGGAGCCTGGGGCTTGTTGCCGGACCCAGTTCAAGCAGCCTGCGTTTCAAGTAGGCGTTTTCCTCCAGCAATAGCCGCTGCTGCCGCAGGGTTTCGCGCAGCCTTTGGCGAAATTTGTTCTCGAAGATCTCCGGCAATTCCAGGGTCATCTCATGCAATTGCCGAATCTCTTCGCGGGTCAGCTCCAATTCGCGGCGCAAACGCTCCGGAGGCTGGGGCGCGGGCACCACCTTCAGGGGTCGATCCGCACTGCGCAGGGTTTCGGCATGTGGGGTCAAGGCAGGATTAACCCCTGAACGATCAGCCAAGCCAAAGGAACGCGGCTGGACCTGTTCGCCTTGGGGCGGGTCCGGCGGAGCGGATCGGGAGGGCTGCAGCCGATCGCGGTCCACTGTTGTGCCTCGCAAGATTAGCCATCTTATGGCAAGAATTTTGGTCTTATTTGAATGGGGCGGACGCCTCGAAGGCAGGCTGTCGATCAAAAAACAAGCCCGGCATCTTGGGATGCCGGGCTTGAGCGTAATTTTGGTGTCTTTTTGAAGACGAGACGGTCAGTCGGCTTCCGTTTCGGCAGCGGTTGCCTCGACAGGGGTGGTTTCAGCCTGGGTGGGCAGCACCCGGGGTGGAGGCATGGGGCCGTCTTGCTTGACGGTGAGATAACGGATCACGTCCTCGGAGAGGCGCATGGCGCGCTCCAGGGTGGCGACTTGCTGGCCGTCTCCGTTGTGGTTTAACTGCACATAAATGCCTTCGCGATGCTTGGCGATGGGATAAGCCAAGCGGCGCTTGCCCCGCATTTGGGTATCGAGGACCTCGGCACCGGCTTCGGTGACAAGGTCGCGATACTTGCTGACATGGGCTTCAACCTCTTCTTCCGGAATGTCCGGACTGAGGATGTACATGGTCTCGTAGTAGGGCTGCGTCATGGGCGCCTTCAGAGCAGGTCAGGGGCGGGGGGGACGGACCCCACCGACGGATTAAGCAAGCTACCCCAGCGTGCGACCTCCAGTCCTGGACTCAAAGCTGCATGCGAACAGCTTCCGACAGGGTGGGCAGGTCCGCCTCTTTGCCCCGCAGAACCTGAACAACGGTGAACAGCAGGATCAGGAGGGTCCCCAGGAAGACGGTGTTGGCCAGGGTTCGAAACAGCAAGCCGCCCCCCAGCAACGATTGCAGCAACTGAAACACCAGACCAATCACCACCAGCAGAATGTCCAGCATCAGGGCCTGCAGGGTGTTGAAGCGAATGGTGTAAGGCACTTTGGGATTGCGAACCACCGCAGCGAAGAGCAGTACGAACAGCAGCAAGCCCCCCAGATTCATGCCCCCCATCGAGCCCAGGTTCTGGACCAGCATCGCCGGCATGGCCGGCAGCATCAGGGCGTTGAGGGAGGGGAAGCTGCCGAAAAGATCCCGGCCAAAAGGCAGTGCATCACTCCAGGTGAGGCTGTAGGGCAGCAGGGCTAGCAGGCGTTGCCAGAGAGGGGGGTCTTGCATGGCCAGGGCGATCGGATTCCCAGGCTAGGGATGGGCTGGCGACTGGATGGCCAGTTGTCCAAGGGCCGCTTCCCGCATCACGTCAACGGGAACCTCGGTTTGGCCCGTCCAAAGCCGCAGCGAAGCCGCACCCTGTTGTACCAGCATCTCCAGCCCGTCAATGGCACGGCAACCCCGTGCTTTCGCCTGTTGCAGCAAGGCTGTCGGCCGGGGTGTGTAGATCACGTCGTACACCGTGGCGCCCTCTGGCAAGGCGTCCAGGTCCCTGGGGCCCAGGGGAGTGGCGGCGGGTTCGGGATCCCCGGAGCTGGCCATGCCCATTGGCGTGGTGTTCACCACCAGCGCGCTGCCACCAAGGGCTGATCGCAAATGGCCTTCACTCCAAGGCACCCCCTCCAGGGTGGGGGCCCAGCCAGCACAGGCCTGCAGCAGCAGGTCCAGGCTCTGTTGGCGCCTGCCCGCCACCAAGATCGGAGCCAGCCCCAGTTCGCTGAGGGCCGCCACGATCGCCCGGGCGCTGCCGCCGTTGCCCAGCACCAGGGCCTGTTGGCCTTGCCAGGGGACGCCGCAGGACCGTAACGGCGCCAAGAAGCCTTCCACATCGGTGTTGGCACCGAACCACCCCCCCTCGCTGCGGGGCACCAATGTATTCACTGCTCCAAGACGGGCAGCCAGGGGGCTGAGATCCTGGGCTAGCTGGGCGGCTTCGGCTTTATGGGGCAGGGTGATGTTGAGGCCACGGCACTCCACGGCCTCCAGCCCCGCCAGCACCGCCGCCAGCCGGCCAGGGGGGGTGCGCAGGGCCAGGTACACCCAGTCAAGTCCCAGCTCCTGCAAGGCGGCGTTGTGCATGGCCGGAGACAAGCTGTGCCGCACCGGATCGCCCAGCACCGCCACCAGACCACTGGCCCCACTGATGCTGGACCGGCGCCGGCAGCGCTCTTGAACCAAGGAGCCATCCCCAAGCTGGACGTCGGGTAGAGCGCTGGCGTCAGGCGCTCCGGTCGGGGTCTCGGACATGGCATCGCCGGGGGCTGGGGCGAGAGTAGGCCGGCTGCAAACCCTTGCCCGCCAAGGGTTTGGCGTGATTCGACCCACCACTTCGGTTCGGGAACCACCCCTCGCCGGGGCAGGGGTGTCCTGCTGAAGATGCATTCATCCCTAATTCATTTGACACAGGAGCAGAGAACCCATGGGTAAGGTCGTCGGTATTGACCTCGGCACCACCAACAGTTGCGTCGCGGTGATGGAGGGCGGTAAGCCCACCGTGATCGCCAACGCCGAAGGCTTCCGCACGACCCCCTCGGTGGTGGCCTACACGAAGAACCAGGACAAGTTGGTAGGTCAGATCGCCAAGCGGCAGGCGGTCATGAACCCCGAAAATACCTTCTATTCGGTCAAACGTTTCATCGGCCGCCGTGTTGATGAAGTAAACGAAGAATCCAAGGAGGTGAGTTATACCGTTGAGAAGGCCGGCGCCAATGTCAAGGTGAAGTGCCCTGTGCTCAACAAGCAATTCGCCCCCGAGGAAATCTCGGCCGAGGTGCTGCGCAAGTTGGCTGAAGATGCCGGCAAGTATCTCGGTGAACCCGTCACCCAGGCGGTGATCACCGTGCCTGCCTATTTCAACGATTCCCAGCGTCAGGCCACCAAGGATGCCGGCAAGATCGCTGGCCTTGAGGTTCTACGCATTATCAACGAGCCCACCGCCGCGGCCTTGGCCTACGGCTTGGACAAGAAGAACAACGAGCGCATTCTCGTCTTTGACTTGGGCGGCGGCACCTTCGATGTCTCCGTACTCGAAGTCGGCGACGGTGTCTTTGAAGTGCTTTCGACCAGTGGCGATACTCACCTGGGCGGCGATGACTTCGACAAGGTGATCGTGGATTACCTGGCCGACAGCTTTAAGGCCAACGAAGGCATCGACTTGCGTCAGGACAAACAGGCCCTGCAGCGCCTTACCGAGGCGGCCGAAAAGGCCAAGATCGAGCTCTCCAGCGCCACTCAGAGCGAGATCAATCTCCCCTTTATCACTGCGACACCGGAGGGCCCCAAGCACCTCGACGTCACCCTCACCCGGGCCAAGTTTGAGG
>JBIIJV010000065.1:0-13667 GCA_044233545.1 Cyanobium sp. | reverse complement strand
AGCCGCACCTGCTCGGCCACCACGGTCCCCGGGTTCTGCTCGCGCAGGCTGGCACTCACAAAGCCTTCGTGGGTGCGCCAGGTCGCCAGGTTCTCCGCCAGCGTGACCTGCTGGCGCATACGGGCCCGCAGGCCCTCGATCTGCGCATCCAGCGCCCTGATACGGGCATGGTCGGGGTGGCTGGTGGGCGGTGTGATCCAGCCGTATTGCGCGAGGATGCGGCTTCGCTCTGCGTCGATCTGGGCGATCTCGTTATGGGTGGCGCGCATGGCGGCGTGCTCGCCGTGTGCCGCGCTGGCCTCCGACAGCGTACGTTGAAGGTTCTCGCCGGCCCGAGCAGCCTCCGCGCGTGCACGGCCCACGCTCTTCCGGGCCTCATTGAGTTCGTGCGCTGCGCGCCGACGGGCGAGATCCGCTTCCGCACGACGTGCCGCTGGTGCCGTTGCGAGGTCTTCGCCGGCCGCGCGCCGGCGTGCTTCGAGCTCGGGCAGCGAGGCGCGTGCATCGGCACCGCGCGCCTCGGCAGCAGCCACGCGCTGGCGCGCCGATTCCACGCGTGCGTCCGCCGCCTGAACGCGTTGCTCGGCGGTGCGCAGATGGCCTTCGCGACCCTCGCGGCCGCGTACACGCGCTTCGGCGACCGTGCGCCCGTCAGGCACCGTTGGCGTGTTGCCCGTTTCACCAGCCATCGTATGCGGTGCAGCTGGTATGCCCGCATGCTCCGGGGCGCCAGCCTCGATGCGGCTGACCAGTTTCGGGTCTCCCATGGTGCGCGCCGCACTACGCATCAGGTCACGGTAAGCTTGGCTTTCCGGCGGAACCCAGCGGTCCTCTGTCGGGTCCCGCCGGGCCAACGACGTGCCTTCATGCTGGGTACGCCACCACACGAGGTAGTCGTCGAGCGTACCGATGGGCACCACCTCGGAGACCGAAACCGGGCCATCCACGCCCCCGGCCCCGCGCCCGATCTCCAGATGCATGCCGTGCGCGTCGACGACGATGGCGACCCGCGTGCGCTCGCCGTTGATGATCGATTCGACAAACTCGACGTGAGGTGTACCGCCCGGATGGGCATCCGCAAAAAGGGCCATCATCGCGAGGTGAAGGTCCTGCTGTGCAGGCAAGGTGTAGCGCAGTGCACCTTCCGCGTTGGGATGGAAGTGCATCACCGTTTCCCAGGATCGGCCGGAGCCACCGGCGGGCGGAGCCACCGAGTCTTCGCGTCCCAGCATCACGTGGTATTCGCCTGTCATGCGGTCGCGAGTCAGGATCGCTTCGTACTGGTTACCACCTTCGCTCAAGGCCCTGCGGTAGGCCGCGTAGGCCTCAGCCGGGTCGTGACCGCGCCAGGTGCCCTGGGCGTCGAGCTGCGGCTCCGGCCCACGCCATGGCAACGGCGGCGGCCCTTCGCCACGGATAGCCGCGCGCATCTGGTCCAGCCAGCGCTGGTGGGCAGCGTCGAGTTCGGCACGCGGTGGAACCACACGGCCCTCGGCCGCCACGAAACCCCGCCCCGGGCTGAGGTCCATCTCGGCCAGCGTGCGCGTGTGGGTGGCCAGTTGCTCGCGCAGGTGAGCCACGTCCGCCTCGATGTCGGTGCGCTGGCGGACCGTGAGGTCCGGGCTCGATACCTCGCGCATGCGCGCTTCGATGATGTCGGGCAGCTTGCGCAGCTCTTGCCGGGCCTCCCACGCACGGGTGCCTGGCGTGGGCTCACCGTGCAAGAAGGACCAGTCTGCGAAACCGTCCAGCAGGTGGCGCACACGACCGTAAGCGCCATGCAGTTGCAAGACATTGCGTGCGGTCTCGACGTGCAGACGGATGTCCGCCGCGCGCGCGCCCGGACCGACCACGATGCGGGGCACGGGGTCGTGCTCGACGCGCACGGTTCGGGGTGGCAGCTCGGGATCGATGTCCACCGGCAGGCGCCCGCGCAGGTCGCGCGGCAAGGCGGCGCGTGGATCACCCACCCTGCCGCCACTGCCGGGCTCCACGTTGCGCAAGGTGCCCATGTGCGCCTCCAGCTGCGCCCGCACGGCGTGCGGCGAAGCCCCCTCGCGCACCACCACATGCACCTGGCCGTCGCGCACAACCACCGTCGCATCACCACCGCGCCAGTTATTCATCCGCCGGAACTCGAGGTCGCTGACCACCGTCACCGGCAGCTCGGCCGCCAAGGCGCGATCACCCGGCGGCATGGCGTCTTCGAGTTGCGTGGCCACCTCGCGCCGCACTGCCTGCTGGTACACCGCTTCGCGCATGGCGCCGTGGAACTCGCGGTCGATGTGCGCCTGGAACTCGGCCTCGGGCCGCCCCGGGTGCGTGACCTGCCATTCGGTCATGCGGGCGTGGTACTCGGGCGTGCCCGGCGCCACGCGTTCAGGCAAACGCAGGTGCGTATCCACACCCAAACGGGGCATGGCCAGGGCCCCCCGGATGTGGCCAAAGCCGGCACCCGCACCCGAGAAGCCCAACCCCATGGCCAGACCCGGCCCCAAACCCTGGGTCGTGCCGGAGATCAGGTTGACGAGCGGATTGCCTGGGCCACTCCAGGTGTTGTCGTCCATCGCCACGGCCATCGCCGTGCTGGGCAGCGACTGCACAAAATTCTCAGCTGTCTGCGCCATGGCGTGCGCGGCGCCCCGGCTGAGAAGTGAGGCTTCCTCGGACACCATGCGCTGCAAAACACCGTTGGGCCGCATGCCGCGCGTGACCAGGCCTTGCTCGCCCAGGTGCGCAGCGCCGCGGTTGAGCGCGCCAACGCCGCGTTGCCAGGCGCCGCGCAAACCGGTGGCTGTGGCGCTGCGCACCGCGCCTGCGCCAGCCGGTCGCGCCAGGCCCAGCAGCCGGTCCCCCATGCCGGCCGTCAGCGCGGCCACCACCGCATCCACCAGGCCGACTCCGATGTCGACCGCGATGTCTTCCCAGCCATAAGCGTTGCCTTTGAGCAGGGCCTTGGTGCCCATGGTGGCGGCGGTGGAGCAGAGCGACGCGATGATGGCCAGCGCCACCGCACCGGCGGCGCCGCCGGTGAAGATCGAGCCCACCGCACCGACCACCACCGCCACCACGATGCCGACCACGGTGGTGATCGAATCGACCATCGCGTCGCTGCGCTGGCGGTGGTGCTCGATGGTCTCCTGCATCAACGCGTTCTGCGTGTCGAAATCGGCCAGCATCCCGTCGCGGGCACGCCGCTGCGCTTCAGCGTCGCTGCCAGGTGGCGGCTCGTGCATGCGCGCGGCCATGGCTTCCAGGTGCGCCAACTGCGCTTCCATCACAGCTCGCTCTTCGGTGGCCAGTAGGGCGCCCACGCCATTGGTGGGGCGCTCGAACTCCACGCGGCGGCGCATCTGGGCAATCTGGTCGTCGATGGTCTCGGCCGCGCCGTCCAGCGCGATGTCTATGTCCAACCACCCGCGCCCGCTCATCTCGGAGGCGGCGGCCTCGCGCAAGGTTTCGCCGTCGTGCTCGCGCTGCCAGCGCGAATCCAGCTGGGCGATCTCTTCGCGTGTGAGGCCCGCAAAGGCGCGGGTTACAGCACCTTCGTTGGTGCCCACGCCCCGCGTGGCGTAGTCGAAGGTCTGGTAGGGGTCAAGGTAGCCGCCCTGGTTGAGCAGGGTCTGCGCTTGTTCGTTGGTCACGCCGCTGGTGCTGTCCAGAATGGCGGTGCGCGCGGATTCGCGGTATCGGTCGCTGTACTCGCTCTCCATGCGGTCCAGGTTCGTGCTCGCCACGCCGCGCGCACGCACAATCATTTCGCGCTCGATGGTGCGCTCGATCTCTTGCTGCCCGGCCCAACGCTCGGCGGCGGTCATCACTTGGCCGCTGGCACGCTCGCGCGCATCGAGTTCGGCCATCAGGGCGCGGCGGCGCTCCGGTGCGTAGTCCAGTCGTTCCGCCACCAGCGCGCGGTCGTATTGCGAACCGACAGTGGCGTTGATGACATCATCGTCGGCGTACGTCAACGAGGTGCGCTCGATACGGATGCGGGCCGCGTCGGCTGTGGCCATGTCGTTGCGCGACAGGGCATGCAGATAGTCCGCGCTGGCGCGTTCGTTCTCCGGCGTGCTGCCCCAGAACAGGCGCTCCGAGCGCGTGCCGGCGTCGATGGCCTCGTCCAGGGTGCCGGAGGTCTCGGCGTAACGTCCGTTGTATTCGCGCTCGATGTCCGCCGTGCGGCGCGATATCTCTGCCTCCATCCAGGCGCTGTCGCGGTTCTCGCGCGTGGCCTGGGCCTGCACCTCGCGGCGCACGCGCTCGTACACCGAAGCCACCGTGGTCGTGGTCGAGCTGTGGAACCAGGAACCACTCAGTTCCTGGTCGATTTCGATGGCATCGGCCAGCTGCAGGTTGCCTGCCAGCTCGGCATCGGCGCGATCGGCGTCCCAGGTGCCCACGGTTGCCCAGTCGTCCAGCTCACCGCGGGTGTCGGTGGCCAGCTCATGCCCATAGCGCTCGCGGTAGATGCGTGTGACTTCGGCGCGCTCTTCGGCATTCAGCCCGCGCAGGGTGTTGTGGATCGTGTCTTCATCGGTGCCCGCGCCTGTGCCCAGAAAGGTTTCGTGCATGGCGCTGTAGAGCGCCGCCGCAGCGGCCTCGGCCCGGTTGCCCGACAGCAGGGCTTCGGCGCGGTCCCGCTCGCCACCCGACAACTCGTCGCGGACCTCCGAGTCGAGTGACACGCCATAGCGCCGCCGGTAAACGTTGCGCAGCGCCAGCGACTGCACGCGGTTGAGGCCATTGAGCGCGGCAAACACCGCGTCCTCGTCGGTTCCTGCTTCGCTGAGCAAGCTCCAGTTGCCGTGGAAGGCCGCATACAGGCTGCTGGCCAGGCCATGAACATTGCTCCCAACCACCTGGCCGATAGTGGCGTACGGCACCTCGTTGTCAGCCAGGAACGTGTCTTCGATCCGCGAGATGAGGTTGGCGCGCCGTTCGTTCCAGATGCGGGCACGCGTGAGGTCCGCCACCATGGCGATGGGATCGACGCTGCGTCCTTCGGACCGTGCGCGAAAGAACGCCTGCACGATCTGGCGATGGTCGCCTGTGAGGCTGTTGAGCTCGGTCTCCTGCTCGGCGGTGATGCCGCGGTCGGCGGCGCGCGCTAGCCTGTCGATCAGGTTCAGGTCGGTCACCACCTCGGCAGCGTGCTGCTGGTTGAGCTGGGACTGCCAAGCCTCGGTGTTGGCATGGGCCTGAGCGACCCAATCGTTGACCATAGTCCAGAGGTCGTCCCACCACGACCGGGACTCGCCGCTCTCGGATTCGTCCCAGCGGCGAATCTGCTCGCGCGAGGCATCGGCGGCGTCGCTGGTGGCCGTGCGCCAGCTATTGGTGCTTTCGGTGACGGTCTGCTTGAAGCCGTGCACCGCGGTGCGCACCATCACCGCGCGCTCATCGGCCCAGGCGTTGCTGGCGGCCACCAGGGTGTTGATCTCGAGCTGCGAGAGCCCACTTTCCTGAGACGGCGCGGATCGGGTCTGCGAGGTGTAGATCTCGCGCAAGCGTGTCTGCCGCTCGGCGGGCAAGGCGGCCATGGCGTTGAGCTGGAAATCGTCGACCTGCGCTGCCGCCCGGTAGGCGTCGATGCGCTGGGTCTGCATGGTGTCCAGTTCGCGGTCCCGGTCCTCCTTGGCTCGTCGGTAGGCGGCATCGATCTCGCCCGCGCGGCGAGTCACCTGTGCCAGCAGGCGGTCGCGTGTGGCGTGGATGTGATCGGTGTGGGTCTCACCTGTGCTGGCGGCCGACACCGCATCGGCCGTGGTGTTGATTCGCTCGGCCTCGCTGGCGATGGTGGAAGACAGATCGTCGTGCGCGGTGCAGACCAGCGTGCTGGCATCGGAGGTGCTGCTCATCAGCTCTTCGCGAGCGGCCAGCTCTTCTTCTTCCAGCACCGTGCGGCGGTTCGCGATGGCCTGGTCCAGATCACCCGCCACCACGCCCGCCTGGCGCGCGATGTCGCGGTACTGGCTGTTGAGTTCCTCGGCCAGGTTGGCCACATGAGGATCGTCCCCGTACCCGGGCAATTCGCGGTCCAGGGCGCTGCCAGGAAACGCCGCCGTGCGGGCGCGCCCCACCATGTCCTGCGCCTCGGTTTGCGGGCGTGCCAGCAGCCGTGCGAACACATGCGCCATTTGGGTGCGCGCAGCCGGCGTTGGCGTGGGCGCCGGTGTGGGCGGGTGCGGCACCAGCGTGGTTTCACCGGACGCCGTGGGGGCCACCGGCTCGGGGTTGAGCATGCGTTCGCGCAGATCGATCAGCGGCTGGCGCGGATCGTCCGGCATGGACATCTGCGGGCCTTCTTCCAGCACGTGGTGCGCCGCACGCAACTGGTCGGCGGACACCGGTCTTGCGCCCAGGCGTGGTGTGTTGCCCAGCGGGGTCTGGGACAGGACGACAAAGCCCTGCTCGGGCAATGTTTGACCCGAGGTTTCCTCCACACGGGCGATGGCCTCCGGCACCGGGTTGCCTTCAGCCGCTTCGGGCGGCATGGTCATGCCCTCCGGCACCGGCGGCATCAACTCGGCGGCGGCATCGGGCACCGTGCTTTCGGTGAAGCGGATGTCTTCTTCGCGTGTCGCTGCGGCGGTGGCCACACCACCGCCACCATGCGCGATGGTCGGGCGCGGAACCGCCGCGGCACGCGCGGTCACAGCCGCATGGAAATCCGCCATCGAGGCGGCCTCGGCAGGCTCCGCCTCATCCACCTCGGCCACGCCACCGGATACAACCAACGAGTCCACCTCGTCCGACGCTTTTTCGGAAGGCACTTCCTCCAGCGCCACCTCCGGTTCGGGCACCACGCCGAGCTCGGGGTTGGTCACATCGCCAGGTTCTGCGGTGGCGTCGGGCGCTCCGGTCGGTATGGCATCTGGGGCCGGTGCATCGCTGTCAGCGGCATCGGTGTGGGTCACATAATCCGTGGCCACAGCCACAGGCTCGTGATCGGCCGCCGGGGTGTCGGCCACGGGCGCGGTCGGTTCGTTGCTGCCATCTGCAGGCGCAGAGGCCGCGTGTGTGTCGGGCGCGGCTGCCTCGGAACCCGCCGCAGGCAGCCCATTGGCAGCGGGCTTCAGCCCCCCGGAGGAGCCCGGCAAAGTTGGCGTTGGCGAGATGGATGTGGCTGGAGCCAGCGCCGAAGCGGCAGCTTTGGAGGTTCCTTGCTTGTTCTCGGCGGCGGCAGGCAGAGCTGGTGGGCGAGTCAGCTCCTGAGTGCTGCTTGCGTTCGGTACTGGTGGACCGCCGGGAGTGACGGAGTGAACGGCCGAGGGGGTGCTGAAATCGTTGGCTCCGTTGGCAGCACTGGTTGGTGCCACGGCAACCGGCGGCGGCCTCCCAGATGGGGCGATCTCCCCAGGCTCACCGGTTGCTGCGTGGTTGGTGCCATTGCCGCCGTGCTGGCTGGCGAGTTCGGCGGGGTTCGCTGCAGCGGTCGCGATGCCAGGCAGGCCCGGATCGGCCATGGGGGCCGCAGCCGGTAGAGCCTGGCCCCCTTGCAGATACAGCGGCATTCCCGCCGCCGCACCCTCGCTGCGTCCCTCGGCCCCGTGCTCAGCCTTGGCCTGCTCGGACTGATCCTGCTGACGCTTGCGCGCTTTGGATTTTTGGGCCAACAGCGTTTCCATCGTTCCCCCTCAGCTGTTGAAAGCCAATGCCGCAGGCAGCGGCTGGCCCAACTTGCGGTACTCCGCCACTAGGCCCTGCAGCAGGTCTGGCGCTCCGATCGGTCGTGCCGCCGCCCGTGCCAGCACCGCCGCCGCCAGCACCACGTTACGGATGTTGCCGCCGCCCAGCTCCACCAGGGCGGCGACCTGATTCAGCTCTAGGGGCGACAGGCTGTGATGTTCGCCCAGGTGCGTCAGCCACAGCGATCGCCGCTCCTCGGGGCTGGGCAGGGCAAACTCTATGATCGTCTCAAGGCGACGGCTGAAAGCGGCATCAAAGCGATTACGGCTGTTGCTGGTCAGTAGCACGATGCCGTCGTAGGACTCGATGCGCTGCAGCAAGTAGTTGGTCTGGGCATTGGCAAAGCGATCATTTGAGTCTTTGACATCGGTGCGTTTGCCAAACAGCGAATCCGCCTCGTCGAACAGCAACACCACCTCCGCCTGCTCCGCCCGAGCCAGCAACTGCGACAGGTTCTTCTCGGTTTCGCCGATGTACTTGCTGGTGATCGAGGCCAGATCGACCCGGTACAACGGCATCGCCAGTCGGGTCGCCAACCAGCCCGCCGCCAGCGTCTTGCCCGTGCCCGATGCCCCGACAAACAGGGCCTTCACTCCAGGGTGATAGCGGGCCTGAGCTGAAGCCCCGAGCTCTTCCACCAGCCGATCGCGCCAGCGGCAGCGCAACAGCAGCAGATCCAGATCCTGCTGCACCGCCGCAGACACCACCAACGCATTGTCGCCAACCGATTCCGGCAGCAGCTGGGCCAGGCTGTCCAACC
Organism: Cyanobium sp.; assembly: GCA_044233545.1. Taxonomy (GTDB): domain Bacteria; phylum Cyanobacteriota; class Cyanobacteriia; order PCC-6307; family Cyanobiaceae; genus Cyanobium. The sequence goes on along the minus strand of JBIIJV010000065.1, from coordinate 5,218 downwards.
CCAGCCCCTCGCCGCCCCGGGTCGCCGCCAGCAGATCGGCTGGCGTCGGTGACCCATGGCCCGTCAACGCCTGCTGGTGGCGGGTCAATTCACCGAGCTGGGCAATGCGGCCGCTGCCATGGCGATGGCTCTGGGCCAGGTTCTGGGCCAGCAGCACCGCTTCGGGATGGTCGCCGAGAGCCCGCTGCCACAGCTGCTGCCGTTCCGCCTCAGGGGGTACCGACAACCTCCAGCTCAGGGCGGTCGTGGTCGATAGGTCGATGCTGCCGTCTGGCCCGCACAGCACTAGCATCGGACCGCCGTAGCCAGGAATCTCTGGCAGCTGCCGACGCTCGCCCGGCGCCAGATCCAGGCAGAAGACGGGCAGCAACTGCCGCAGCAGCAACCAGGGCCCCAGCCCCGCCGGCATCTCGCCCGTCAGGAAGAGGGGGCGGCAACCCAGGGCCGCCGCCAGAGCTGCCGTCACGGCCTGGCCCTCCGGCGCACAGCCGGTGCGCACCACCAACACCCGCTCTCCCTGCAGCCCCTGGGCCTGGCGTTGCACCGCCGCCAACAGACTGGGCGGCAGAGGCACGGCCAGTCCCTGGCGCAGTCCGATCGAGGTGCCGGCAGGCAGCGCATCGAATCCCCGCAGGGCCAACACCAGATGGGACGGCAGGCTGAGGGTCTGCTCCGGCAACGGACCGGTCCCGTTATGGAGTTGCAGCAGGCCGCTGCCGAAGGCTGGACCGCTCAGCAACCGGTGCAGCGGATAGGGCTCGCCGCTCAGCTCCGCCAAGGCGGTGGCCAGCAGGCCCAGGCTGGGCCGCGATCCGCCCAAGGGTCGTTGCACATGGGCCAAAACGCGCCCCACCAGCGCCTGCTCTTCAGCGGCGATCGCCAAGGCCACCGTCAGCAGTTCCAGCGCACTCAGGCCAAGCTGTTCACCCAGCGCCACCAGGGGGCGATCGTCCGGCACTGGAATGCGGAGGCTGACGGCCAGATCCCCGGGCACGAGCCGTTTATCTCCCAGTTGCCGCAGCTGATCCCGCAGGTAAACCAGTTCGGGGGCCAGGTCCCCGACCAGGCCATCCCTACCCAGTCGGGCGGCGATGGCGGCCAGGGCAAAACAGGCCAGGTTGGCGCTGCCGCGATCCGCGGCGATGGGCGCCCGGGAGAGATCAGCCACCATCACTGCTCCCCCCGCTACGGTAGTGAAATTGCACCACCAGAGCCAGCCAGCTCACCCAGCCAGGGTCGAGATCAAGGCCAAGCCGCCGCACCCGGATCTCAGCTTGGCGGTGGTCGAAGTAGAGATCGAGGTGGGTGCGTTGCCACACCAGCGATCCCGGCCGGTGCACCAGGGCCGCCAAGGAAAAGCTACCTGGAACCTGACTCCAGCGCCGCAGGATTTTTGACCAATGGCGAGAGATGCTGTTCAGCACCACCACCTGCGGGCCCGGCTGCTCCAGACCGTCTGCTGCCAGTGCCGCCAGGACCGGATCCTCTGGGGGGATGCCCAACTGGGCAGCGATGCGCAACAACAGGTGGCGGGGCCAGTCCCACTCCAGCAACAGAGGATGGTTTTCCAACCAGGCCTCGATGCCCAGCTGGCTCAGCAACGGGATCAGAAAAAGGAAGCCTGCGTAGCTGGTGTTGCAGGGCGGCAGACCCGACCAGACCAGGGAGGCCAGCCCGATCGCCGGGGTGGGCTGGTGCAGATCGGCGCCATTGGCTTCTGAGGGGCTGACCCCATAGGGGCTGTCTGCAGGAGCTGGCGCTGTTGGCAGCGGCTCATTGCCCCGCTGGGCTGGGGTCCCTGTTGCCTCACCCGGCTCAGGCTTGCGGCGGGAGGTGGACCCGGCCTGACCCGGGGCCAAACCCCAGGTCGGCTGCACTTCGGCATGCCACGGCTCCTGGGGCCCATGGTGGTCCAAGCCGTCCTGGGACTCCTGCGCCGCAGCGGCTGCCGCGGCAGCCAGCCGGCCCGGCAGGAGCTGCTCGATCACCGCGTGGGATTGATCCAGCAGCGTCGGATCCGCCAGGCGGCTGGGGTTGGTGGCCACCAAGGCCGTGGCCACCAACCAGAGGGTTCGTCCATCTCCCGCTCCCCATTGGCAGATCCCTTCCAGCAACGTCGAATGCCAGGGGGCCGGCAGCTCGGCTGTCCTGCCGCCGCTGGCCGGGCCGGCAGCCGCCGCTGCCCAGCCACAGGCCTGCAACAGCAGTGGCCCATCCTGGGGGCCAAGGCTGGCCATTAGGTATGCGCCGGCCTGCGCCAACACCAGGGCTTGCACGAACTGGGCAACGGCGGCCACGCCCCCCGGCAGCAAGAAAGTGCCCCGCAGGATCTGCCGCAATGCCTGCTCCGGTTGGGTTCCGGGTTGCCAGGCGGGCACAGCCACCGACCAGAACCAGCCCTGTACCGGCTCCCCCCGGTAAAGCCTCAGGGCCAGCAGGATGGGGGCTTCAAGGCTCGTGCGGAAGTAGACGACCGGCGCGGTTTCGGCGCCGGGGTCGCTGCCGTGCAGGGCGAGCGGCCCCAATTGAGCCAGCTGTCGTTCGATCGCCAGGGCCAAGCTGGTGGAGCTGCCCCTGGGGTCGATCCGCCCCACCGAGAGCGATCGCACCAGCCAAAGCCAGCCCCCATCTGCTGCTGGCAGCGAAGCCGTATGCAGCGCATCTTCCAGCAGCAGTTCCCCCCGCCGCAGCAGGCCATCGTTGGGGGCGCTCAGGTGGACGGTGCGAACTCGGCGCATGGCTGGGACCAGGTAAGGGAATCAGGTCATGGACTGGTTGCTATTCAAGAACGAATCATCACGAATAATCAAATAATCACGAATAATCAAAGCGAACAATCAAAGCGAACGGCGACTTGGAAGTTTCAGCTGCTTCAGCGGCTTCAGAACGGGGTTTGGCGCAAGAACTGGACACGAGTTGATTCGCTGAGGGCGAGGTTGACTTGGGTCGTTTGGGTGATTTTGGCAATGGCCAGCCCCCCATTGAGGTCATCGACAATGCCGCGCGCCACAACCGTATTCAAATTTGAATACACGAGAACGGACATACCGATCCGCACCTGCAGCGGATCCATGCTGATCTGCAGCCTGTCATTTGGCCGCACCGTGGTGGGTTTAAGCACCCGGCCGCTGATGATCTGGTTCACCGGTGCGTGGCAGGCCAGCAACAAGCTGAGCCGAACCAGGTCGCTGCCAAAATCAATCGCCTCCGCCTGGTTGGAACTGAATTGTTGGAAGAGCCAATCCACCAGAGATTGCAGCTCGCGACGCCCTAGATCGTCGATCTCTCCCCAACGGGGCAGGTTGGTGAGGGTGCGGAGATTCACCGGTTCATCGAACTGGCTGAGCCGCTCTGCCCAATCCAACCTTAGGACAGGCTTCACCTCTGCGAAGCGTGCATGGAGGCAGGTGGCCACCCGGGATAGCTGTTCAAGCATGGTTGCAGCCTGATTGCTCAACTCGGGGCGGTGATGGTTGCCATCAAGCAGATCGCCGAGGGTCAGGATCTTCTCCGCCTGTTGTCTAGATTGTCGCCAGCTCTGGACCGCAATGGCATTGAGATCAATGCGTGCGATCAGCCGGCGATGCTGTTGAACCATTTGCAGGCTTTGGCCATAGATACCACGAATCGTCTGACTGATCTGGGTGCTGCCGGTGGTGATTGTGGCAACATCGACTGCGGAACCAACACCTGGGTTGATTCGTTGCATGGCGCTGTCAAACAGGCGCACCAGGCTGTCGACACGGTCGATGCGGTCGAGACTCTGGGGAAGCGAGCTAAACCAGCCCAGGGGCGCCTCCCGCAGCAGGTCGGTCATCGCCCGCAGCTCCCGCGGAATCGGCTGGCTGTCGTTGAAGCAGGGAGGCAATGGGTCGGCAACGAATCCGGGATCGAGGCTGCGCCAGGGGGGGGAGAGCAGAAGATTGACCGAGCGGGGACGCTGGTAGGCCAGGAAGGTGACGTGCTCACTCAGGATGCGTTGACGGCGTTTGTTTATGCGCTCCACCCGGGCCTTTTCTTCTGCCAGCAGGGCCTTGGCCACTGAGACATCCTGGCGGGCTTCGGCCAGCTCGGTTTCGACCACCCGCAGCCGCTGGTTGATTTGGCCCTGGAGTGCTAGCAATTCGTCCATGGTTTTGCGGCAGAGGGCGATAGCACTGCGATAGGCCTGGACGCGACCCTCAGCTAGGCGCAACGCAGCAACAGTTCGATCAGTGGCCCGCACGGCCCGCGAAAAATATTCGACTTCATCGGGATTGCCGGAAAGTGCTTCTTCTTCGATGGGAAATCCGTTGGGCCTCAGCTTCGACTGACCAAAAGTTAGATTTGCTTCTGGCACCGGCAAATCCTTGAAAATCCCCAGTAGAGCAAGATTATCTACAACGTTTTTCCGACCAAGCAAACTGAAGTCGCGAGTTGCGACAGCTGCCGGTTGCTTTAGGCGTTCGCCCACAGTCACGCTGGCAAGACTGCGGCCAATGACTGGTGATTGTTCGATTACGTCTGAATTTGTGAACGGAGTTTCGAACAAACGACTGGTTTTGAGTGTATCGCTTACGGATGACTGGATCTCAACTCCCTTTGGTATAGCTACTAAGTCCGCCCGTATCCCTGACTCGATGCCGCTGCCAACCTTGAGCGAGTTGCTACTGACCTTACCGATATCGAAACGGGGAATGGCAGTTGCGGCCCCTCCAATTTCTAATCCGGAGGAAGCAGCCGACATGTTCTGCAGGCCTATAGCCCGATCGCGTAGCTGAAATGCTGCGCTTTCAGACGCAGGAGCAGCAGGAGCTGTTGCCCCTGCTAAAGAGCGAGTGGTTGGGGCTGGGGCAGGAGCAGCCGCCTGGCGTCCTTTGGCTGCCAGGAAGTAGGCGCTGAGATCTTTCTGGGTGGCGTAGGCGGATTCCCGCGTGGCAATATCTGCCAGAGTGGCGGATATGGCAAGGCTACTCGCATCTGCCTGGCCCAAAACCTGTTGACGAATTCGATACATATTGGTGCGTGACTGCAGAAAACCAAATTCAACCGCATCGTCGGCTTGGGCAACTTTGCTCTCCAGAAAGCCGATGAATTCCGGCAGACCTTTAGTTTTAAGGATAGTCAGGTAAGTGTTGTCCTTGGACCGCTCGTAGAGATCGTTGACTGCAACCTCGATTCTTGCTTTTGCGGCTTTGTCATCAAGTTCAAAGTCTAGCAACTTACGTCTGTCTTCGTC
>JBIIJV010000064.1:0-13702 GCA_044233545.1 Cyanobium sp. | reverse complement strand
GCCATCCCCCTGCCAGGCAAGGCGTTTGTAGTGGTTGTAAACAGCTACCGCCAGCACCTTCTTGGCGTCTTCCTGGCCGACGACCTGCAGGTCGAGGAAGCTTTTGATCTGCTGGGGTTTTGGGATCGAGGCCAGGGTCGGCAAGGGCTTGGCCGACTTTTTGGGGGTTGCGACCCGCCGACCCGCTTCGGCCGACGCGCGGCCGCCGTGGCCATGGCCATGGGCGTCGACCAGCTCCTCGTCAAGGATCTCATTGCAGAGATCGATGCATTCGTCGCAGATGTAGACACCCGGTCCCGCGATCAGTTTTCTCACCTGCTCCTGGGACTTACCGCAGAAGGAACACTTCAGGTGGGCGTCGAACTTGGCCATCGGCAGGGGGGCAGCAGGCGGCGGAGCAACCGGGTGATTGGTTCGGCGGCGTAAACGGGGTCAAGGATCAAACGGGGACATTGTCGGTAACGACCCGATCGATCAGGCCGTATTCAACCGCCTCAGGGGGTGAAAGGAAATAGTCGCGGTCAGTGTCTTCGGCGATCTTGGCCAGGGGTTGGCCGGTGTGCTCGGCCATCAAACCGTTGAGGGTGTCTTTGAGGAAGAGAATCTCGCGGGCCTGGATCTCAATGTCAATGGCCTGCCCCTGGGCTCCTCCTAGGGGTTGGTGAATCATGATGCGGGCATTGGGCAGGGCCAGGCGTTTGCCTTTGGTGCCGCCTGAGAGCAGAAAGGCCCCCATGCTGGCCGCCAATCCATAGCAAATCGTGACAATATCGGGATTCACCTGCTGCATCGTGTCGTAGATGGCCAGGCCAGAGGTAACTGATCCGCCGGGGGAATTGATGTAAATCTGGATGTCTTTTTCTGGATCTTCCGCTTCCAGGAACAGCAGTTGTGCCACCAGCGAATCGGCGACCTGGTCGTCAATTCCCGTGCCCAGGAAGATGATGCGTTCGCGCAACAGGCGCGAATAAATGTCGAAGGCCCGATCCCCCCGGCCCGATTGTTCGACCACCGTCGGCAGCACACCGGGACTGGCCAGGGGCGCTAGGGCGGGTCCACTGCTGACGAGGGGGCCCTGCCAGAGGCTTTGGACCGGGTGCGCTCGGGCGGCGCTGGGGTGGGAAGGGGAGAAAGGGGCTTTCACGCAGGCGCAGGCTTGGCGGTCACTTGTATTCAGCAATCTATGGGGCGCTGCGCTCCAGCGGTCGGTGCAGCAGCGGCCCCCGGCAAAGGCCTCAGTCCTCGTCTTTTGCCTTGCTGGCCTTTTGCTTGTCTTTCTCATTGTCCTTGTCCTTGTCCTTGTCCTTTTTCTTTTCCTTGTCCTTGGAGGCCTTTTTGGCGCCGTCGGGGGCCGCTGGGACCCCCGCTTCCCCCTCGTCTGCCGCTTCGACCTGGTCTGCCGCCTCGGCCTGGTCTGGCGATTCGGCTGTCGGTGCTTTTTCGGTGACGGTGTTGTTGGTTTCCAGCCACTCCAGCAGGCGATCACGCAGCAGGTCGTCTTCGACGGCGAGCCTCAGGCGCTGCTGGTCGATGGCGGCGTCTTGATTGAGCTCGCGGCGCACCTCCTGCAGGCGGGTTTCCAGGTCGGCCGCAGACACCTCAATGGTCTCCGCCTCGGCCAAGGCCCGCAGGGCCAGGTTGCGGCGCAGGCGCTGTTCGGCCTCAGGGCGGGAGGTTTCCACCAGGCTGCGAACCAATTCTTGGGTGAAGAGCTTCTTCACATCCATCCCCTGTTGGGCGATTTGGCCGGCGGTTTGTTCGATCAGCTGGCGGATTTCTTGCTGGATCAGGGTTTCTGGCAATTCCACCTCCAGTTGCTCCACCAAGACCGTCAGCAGGGCCTCCTGGCGATTGTTGCGGTGCCGGCGTTCGCTGTCCTCCTTGAGGCGGGCTTCGAGATCGGCCCGCAGTTCGGCCAGGGAGCCCTTGTCACTGGCCTGTTGGGCGAAGGCATCGTCCAGGGCGGGGAGTTCGTGGGTCTTGAGATCCAGCAGGGTGATCTCGAAGCGGGCCTCGCGGCCAGCGGCCTCCTCCTGGGGGTATGACTCCGGAAATTGGCAGGTCACGGTGCGGCTTTCTCCGACCGCCAGGCCCAGGATCCCCTCCACAAAGCCAGGGATCATGCGGCCCTCTTCCAACTCCACCTCCATGCCGTCGCTGCTGCCATTGGGAATGGCTTCGTTGCTATCCGTAAAGCTGCCGCTAAAGCTGATGCGGGCCACATCGCCACTGGCGGCAGGCCGATCTTCCACCGGCAGCAGGGTCGCCAGTTGCCTGCGGGACTGTTCCAGCAGCTCGTCCACCCGGGCGGGATCGAAGACCACGGGCTCGGCCTCCGCCTGGAGGCCCCGGGTCGCCTTGAGGCTGGGGGTGGGCTCCACATCCAGGGCCATGGTGATCACCAGCTCTTCACCCGGGGTGAAGCGCGCTAGCAGGGCCTCAAAACTCTCCTCAAGCTCCGGGCGCCCAAGCGCCGCAATCGTTTCCTGTTGTAATGCTTCCTTCACCACACTCTCGATCAGCTCTTCGAGGGCGGTGGCGCGCAGCCGCACCGGACCGATTTGTTGCAGCAGAACCGCCTTGGGCACCTTGCCCTGGCGAAAGCCCGGCAATTTGACGCTACGGCTGAGTTTGTTGACGGCATCCTCGTAGCTGGCCTGGCTACGGCCCGCCGGCACCGCCACCTGTACCGCCAGACGACTGCCGGGGCGGGGGGAGGTGGAGACTTTCAGCTCGGCCCCTGGGGTGGCGGAAGCGGTGCTGGCGGCAGGACTCATGAAACGGGCCGATCATCGGGGCGACTTCCAATCCTAGAAAGTGGCGTAGGGGGGGGCTGGCGCCCTAGTGTTGGAACGACGCAACGGCGTGTCGATATCCCAACCCGTCCACGGGGGCCCGCAGGGTTCCCTCGGTTCAGACCCAGCGATCCCTGGATCTTTATCGCCGCTCTCCAGCCCATCCCTGAAACCGCCTATTTGTCCAGAGGTCGTCGTTTCCAGGGTTGGCAAGAGCCTTCCAATCTTTCCCTATCTCCTTTCTTCTCCTAACGCCCCTCTCCAGTCCATGACCACCGCCGTTTTGGCGCTTTAGAGCCGCCTTTTGCTTGGTTCTTGCTTTTTCACTTTCTTAGTGCTGTTTCCGGTTCACGCCATCGCTGTGCCGTCTTCCCCCTCCCCCGCCCTGAACGCCTCCCTCGCTGCAGAACGTGCTTTGCCTGACCGTCCTTTGAGGGTCGGGATCCTGGGTGCGACCGGGGCCGTGGGCGTGGAATTGCTGGCCCTGCTGGCCGAACGTCGTTTTCCCGTCAGCGAACTGCGTCCCCTGGCCTCCCCCCGTTCCGCTGGCCAGACCCTCACCTGGCAGGGGGAATCCCTGCAGGTGCGGGCGGTGGATACCGACGCCTTTGACGGTCTTGATCTCTTGCTGGCCTCCGCCGGCGGATCCGTGTCCCGTCAATGGGCTCCCCAGGCGGCAGCGGCGGGCACGCTGGTCATCGACAACTCCAGTGCCTTTCGCCTCGACCCCGATGTGCCCTTGGTGGTGCCTGAGGTGAACGGCGATGCAGCTTTCCAACATCAGGGCATCATCGCCAACCCCAACTGCACCACGATTCTGCTCACCCTGGCCCTGGCTCCCCTGGCGGCCCGGCGCCCCTTGCGACGCGTCGTGGTCAGTACTTATCAGTCCGCCAGTGGCGCCGGGGCCCGGGCCATGGAAGAACTCCAGAATCTCAGCCGCACCGTGCTGGCAGGCGGCATCCCCGTCAGTGAGGTGCTGCCCCATTCCCTGGCCTTCAACCTGTTTCTGCACAACTCGCCCTTGCAGGCCAACGGTTATTGCGAAGAAGAATTGAAAATGGTGAATGAGACCCGCAAGATTCTTGGCCTGCCGCACTTGCGCCTCACGGCGACCTGTGTGCGGGTGCCGGTGCTGCGGGCCCATTCCGAGGCCGTCAATATCGAATTTGAGGAGCCGTTTCCCGTGCAGGAGGCCCGGGAGCTGCTGGCGGTGGCCCCAGGAGTGGAGCTGATCGAGGATTTTGCCGCCAACCGCTTTCCGATGCCCACGGATGTGACGGGACGCGATGCCGTTGCCATCGGCCGGATCCGCCAGGACCTCAGCGATTCCCATGCCCTCGAGCTTTGGCTTTGCGGCGACCAGATCCGCAAGGGAGCCGCCCTCAATGCCATTCAAATCGCCGAGCGGCTGATGGCTACTCCCCCAGGAAACACCCCATGAACGCCTCCGTTCCCCTGGCATCTGCGGCGGTATCTCCCCCCTTCGGCAGGGTGATCACGGCCATGGTCACCCCTTTTGATGCCGAAGGGGCCCTTGATCTGGCCACCGCTGAGCGACTGGCCGACCACCTGGTTCGCCATGGCTCCGATGGGTTGGTGGTCTGTGGCACCACCGGTGAATCCCCAACCCTCAGTTGGGAAGAACAGCTGGCCATGCTCCGGGTCGTGCGTTCGGCCGTGGCCGGACGGGCTGCGGTTCTGGCGGGCACCGGTAGTAACTGCACGTTGGAGGCGGTGACCGCCACCCGCGCCGCGGCAGCCCATGGGGCCGATGGGGCCTTGGTGGTCGTGCCCTATTACAACAAGCCCCCCCAGGAGGGACTGGAAGCCCATTTCCGGGCGGTGGCAGCGGCGGCCCCCGAATTGCCACTGATGCTTTACAACATTCCCGGCCGTACGGGCTGCAGCCTGGCGCCGGAAACCACGGTCCGGCTGCTGGATCGGCCTAACGTTCTTAGTTACAAGGCCTCCAGCGGTACCACAGAAGAAGTCAGTCAGCTGCGGGCCCTATGCGGCGATCGCCTGGCGATCTACAGCGGCGACGATGCCCTGACCCTGCCCATGCTGGCCGTGGGTGCCGTTGGGGTGGTGAGCGTCGCCAGTCACCTCGTGGGTGACGCGATTCAGGCCCTGATCCGGGCCTATCTGGCGGGGGATGGCAGCGAAGCCCTCCGTCGTCATGAGCAGCTTCTGCCCCTGATCCGGGCCCTTTTTTGCACAACTAATCCCATCCCCCTCAAGGCAGCTTTGGAGATTGCTGGCTGGCCCGTAGGCGCCCCCCGTTTGCCCCTCCTACCCGCAGATACCACCGTGCGTGAACGCCTCAGTTCCATCCTGGCCGCCCTGCGTCCCACTTGACGCCAAGGCCTGCTCCACGTTCAAGTAAACATTTTGCAAAGAGATCATTCATGACCAATTCCAACGGAAATAGCCATCCGGCCGCCGCCAAATCCCCTGCCCTACGGGTCATTCCCCTGGGAGGATTGCATGAAATCGGCAAAAACACCTGTGTTTTTGAATACGGCGACGACTTGATGCTTGTTGATGCGGGCCTTGCTTTTCCTAGCGATGGCATGCATGGGGTAAATGTGGTGTTGCCAGATACTAGTTATCTGCGGGAGAATCAGAAGCGCATCCGCGGCATGATCGTTACCCACGGCCATGAAGATCATATCGGCGGCATTCCCCACCATCTCAAGAACTTCAATATCCCAATCATCTATGGCCCTCGCCTGGCCCTGTCAATGCTGACGGGAAAGATGGAGGAAGCTGGAGTTATGGATCGTACCAAGCTTCAGACCGTCAGTCCCCGCGATGTGGTTTCGGTTGGTCAACATTTCAAGGTTGAATTCATCCGCAATACTCATTCGATCGCCGATAGTTTTTCCCTGGCGATTACCACCCCTGTTGGTGTCGTTGTTTTCACGGGTGATTTTAAATTTGACCACACCCCAGTAGATGGCGAGTATTTTGACATCCAACGCATGGCCCAATATGGCGAGCAGGGTGTTCTTTGCTTGTTCAGTGATTCCACCAACGCGGAACTGCCTGGTTTTACGCCGCCTGAGCGGGCCGTTTTCCCAAATCTTGATCGGCACATTGGCAACGCAGATGGGCGCGTGATCATCACCACCTTTGCCAGTTCGGTGCATCGGGTTTCGATGATTCTTGAGTTGGCGCTCAAGCACGGCCGTAAAGTCGGCCTGTTGGGTCGCTCGATGCTCAATGTGATTGCCAAGGCCCGTGAATTGGGCTACATCCGCTGTCCCGATGATCTGTTCGTGCCGATCAAGCAGATCCGTGATCTACCCGACCGCGAAACCCTGCTGCTGATGACTGGTAGCCAGGGCGAGCCTTTGGCGGCCCTTAGTCGCATTTCCCGCGGTGACCATCCCCAGGTTCAGGTCAAAAGCAGCGACACCATCATCTTTTCAGCCAGCCCGATTCCCGGGAACACCATTTCGGTGGTCAATACCATCGATAGCCTGATGATGCTTGGCGCCAAGGTGGTTTATGGCAAAGGCGAGGGCATCCATGTCTCCGGCCACGGATCCCAGGAAGATGAAAAGCTGATGCTGGCCTTGACCCGGCCCCGCTTCTTCGTGCCGGTGCATGGCGAACATCGCATGTTGGTCGCCCATACCCGCACGGCCCAGTCGATGGGTGTCCCGGCCGACAATTGTCTGATCATCGACAACGGTGACGTGGTCGAACTCACCCCTGATGGCATCCGCAAGGGGGATCCGGTCAAGGCTGGTATCGAATTGCTTGATGCATCCCGCAATGGCATCGTCGATGCCCGGGTTCTCAAGGAACGCCAGCAGCTCGCCGAAGATGGCGTTATTACCCTGCTGGCCGCCATCAGTACCGACGGTCTGATGGTGGCTCCACCGCGGGTGAACCTGCGCGGTGTTGTTACCACTGCCGATCCCCGCAAGCTCTCGGTCTGGGCCGAAAGGGAGATCGGTTGGGTTCTGGAGAATCGCTGGAACCAGCTAGCCCGCCACACCGGTGGTACGGCACCCGATGTCGATTGGGTTGGGGTGCAACGGGAGGTCGAACTGGGCTTACAGCGGCGCTTGCGCCGCGAACTCCAGGTGGATCCCCTGATCCTCTGCCTGGTGCAGCCGGCTCCTGCTGGCACCCCGGCCTACAAGGGTCAGGCAGACCAGGAGGCCGACACCAGGCCGGCTCCCCGGGGCGGCCGCCGGGAGGTGGGCCGGGAGGCCCCAGCTGGGGTGCAGCGCCTTACCCCAGCGGCTAGCAGTGCGCCTCGGCCGGTGGCAACCCCTGCTGCCGCTGCCGTCGTTGAGGCCCAGGCGGCTGTGGCCACCCAGGCAGCGCCGGTGGAGTCCGAACCCGAAGGCCGTGCCCGCCGCCGCCGCTCCGCCGCCGTTGCGGGCTGAGCCAGCTTCAGGAAAGCACTACCCTCAGCAGTCCTGCCATCAGGTCATCATCCTCGCCTTCGGCTTGGGCGCTGACCTTGGCTGGTTCTCCGGCCTGCTGAGCCTTTTCAGCTTTTGCAGCCTGTTCGGCGAAGGCCACCGACTCAATCGAATGGCGGTTCGGATCTCCAAGTTCCGCCAATCCCACGCCGAGGCGTTCCCGCACCATGAGGTCCACCTCCTCTGCTAAGGAACTCCCGGTTTGATGGAGTTCCAGCAGCTCTGGTTCATCCACGATCTCGGGAATCAAGGTTTCGCCAAGGGGCGCCCAGTCCTGACTCACCAAAGCGGAGTCTGCGGCGGTCTGGGTTAGCCAGGGCATTACGGGCCCTGGGCTCCTAGCCCCATCCCCAGCCCCTGGCACTGGGCTGGCTGGCTGGCTTTTTTTCTGATTGGCTGTGGCGCTGGTTGGCTCTTCCTGTTCGGCTATGCGGCGTTGGGCCGCCTCGTCCTGGGCACGGGCTTCGTTTTCGCGACGCTGGGCGCGGTTGGCACGGCAGTTGTGGATTCCGGCCTCGGCCACGGGCTGCAGGTCGATCTCGCTGCTGTCGCCTGCGACCCTGGTGTAAAGGTCCTCGGCCATCAAAGTGTCGTTGAACCCATAGAGGAGCGCATGGGCCATCAGCAGCTGGAGCCGGGGCTTCAAACCCGCTCCACCCTCGGGTTGGTTCTCAAGGTCGGCAAGCAGGGTCTGGCCCTGATCCATGACGATGGACCATTCCTGCTGGCGGTAGGCCTCCTCAATCTGCCCGTAGCGCTGAGGAAAGTTGGGGGATTCCATAAGCGGTTAAGGAGAGGCGCTGGCTGGGGGGATGAGGTGCAGTTTGCAGCGATCCCAGCCCAAACGCCATCCTGCAGTCAGAGTCATTTGGCCTGGACCCTGTTCGGGGGGGAGCGCAGCCAGCAGCGTCTCGAGCGCTGTTGCGGCCAACTCTCCAGGTCCTTGTTGCCTTAGCCAATGCTGGATTAGGGCCCGTTGGTTGGCTTCGGCGAGCTGACATAGGCGGCGGCGATCGAGGGCCGCTGGTACGGGGCCCCGTTGTTCCTGGGCACCGTGAGCCAAGTCAGCGAAAGTTAAGGCCCCGAGAGCCAAGGCCACCAGTTGCTGGTGCTGCTCGTCTTCCTGGGCCAGCCGTTCGGCCTGGAGGCTCATGCGCCGCTGGGCACCGGGGTAAAGAGCTTCGAGCACGGGCAACACCTCGGCGCGGAGGCGGTTGCGCCCGTAGCGGCGATCGTCGTTGCTGGAGTCCAGCCAGATCGGCAGGCCCCGGCTAAGGCAGATGCGGGCCGTGTCGTCGCGGCAGAAGTGCAGCAGGGGTCGTATCAGTTGGGGGCTGCCACCTTGGTCGTTATGCAGGGGGCGGCTGGGTCGCAGGCTGGCCAGGCCGCGGCGATGACTGCCGCGAGCCAGGTTGAGCAGCACCGTTTCGGCCCGGTCCGTGGCGGTGTGACCGGTGACGACATGGCTTATGCCCCGCAGCGCAGCCAGCTCGGCCAGGCGCCGGTAGCGCCATTGGCGCGCCTGGTTTTCGCAGGGGGGCGCCGGCTGGGCCCGTTCGAGCACCAGGGGCAGCCCCTCGCTGGCGGCCCAGGCGGCCAGCTCCCCGGCCTGGCGGCCCGATTCGGGGCGCCAGCCGTGGTCCCCATGCCAAAGGGTCAGGGACCAGCCGTGCAGGCGGCGCAGGTCCGCCAGCAACCCCGTCATCGCCATCGAATCCTGCCCGCCGGAAACACTCAGCAGCAGGGGGACCCCGCTGGGCAACAGGCTGGGCTGGCGGCGCAGCTGACGATGCAGCCTCAGGTGATCAGCGCTCCAGGCAGGCGCCTGATCGGGGGGGCCGGCGGCGGACATGGCCTTGGATGGGAGAATCAAACTTGAATAGTCATGGATTCGAGCATGTCGCGTCTTTCCAGCCTGCCGACCACCCTGCAGGAGGCGCTCCGCCAGCAACGCCTGCTCAAGGTGATCGCTGGATTGGCCAACTTTGACGCGGTCTCCGTGGGCCGCATCGCCGCCGCCGCCGCCGCCGGGGGCGCTGACCTGCTTGACCTGGCCTGCGATGCCGACCTGGTGCGCCAGGTGGCCCAGCAAACCCCTGGTTTGCCCCTGTGTGTGTCGGCGGTCGATCCCGCCCTCTTCCCGGCGGCGGTGGCGGCCGGGGCGGCCATGGTCGAAATAGGCAACTTCGACAGCTTCTATGCCGTAGGCCGGGTGTTTGGCGCCGAGGAGGTGCTGGAGATCACCCGGGCCACCCGCGCCCTGCTGCCGGAGGTCGTGTTGTCGGTGACGGTGCCCCATGGGCTGCCCCTCGATCAGCAGGCCCAGCTGGCGGTGGACTTGGCCGCCGCTGGAGCCGACCTGATCCAGACCGAAGGCGGAACCAGTGCCCACCCCGTGGCTGCCGGGGTTTTGGGCTTGATTGAAAAGGCGGCCCCCACCCTGGCCGCCGCCCATGCCATCAGCCGGGCCGTCGACCTGCCGGTGCTCTGTGCCTCAGGCCTCTCGGATGTGACCGTTCCGATGGCCTTGGCGGCCGGTGCCAGTGGCGTTGGAGTGGGGTCCGCCGTTAATCGTCTCCAGGACGATCTGGCCATGGTCGCGGCCGTGCGGGGCCTGCGGCAGGCCATGCCGTTGGTTAGCGGCCTTGCCAAGTCAGCCCAGTACTGATCCCTACCGGAGGTAAAGGGGGACGTTGTCGTCCCCCAGGGCTTTGTCTAGGTTGAGAACAGCTTGAGCCTTCGCCATGTCCCAATCCTTGGTCTGGATGCTGCAGTGGCCCGTCAGGGCCCTAATCCTGATCCTGGTGAGCCGGATGCCGCTCGGGGTGGACATGGTCAGTTTCCCGATCGCCCTGGTCTGCTCCCTGGTGATCTCCTTGTTGGGCACCCTTCTGGTCTGGCCGCTGCGGTTGCTGCTGGCCCCCCTGAAGATGGTGACCACCTTGGGTGGGTTGCTGCCGGTGGGCTTTCTGTTCGAGTGGGTGATTTCAGCGATCCTGTTTGCGGCCACCGCCTGGCTGATCCAGGGATTCAAGTTGCGCTACGGCCTGGGCAGTGCCTTCATGGGAGCCTTGGTGTACAGCATCATCAGTTTCATCGCCCTCAAGCTGCTCGTGCTGGAGGTTCCCCTGCTGCGCGCCATGCCATGAGTATGGCCGCCGCCGCCTAGGACCAGGCCCCATGGGGCTTCCAGCTTCCTTTGGATGGGTAGTGGACTGAAGACCGCCCTCGCCGTTGGCGGCTTCTGGTGGCGAGAATGGAGCCATGAATCCGTTCCACCTCCATGCCCCGTATGAGCCCAAGGGGGACCAGCCCACCGCCATCGAGGCCATGGTCCACGGCCTTGATGCGGGAGAGCGTTACCAAACTTTGCTTGGTGCCACGGGCACGGGCAAGACTTTTTCGATCGCCAATGTGATTGCTCGCACGGGGCGGCCCACCCTGGTGCTGGCCCACAACAAGACCCTGGCGGCGCAGTTGTGCAATGAATTGAGGGAGTTTTTCCCCAATAATGCGGTTGAATATTTTATCTCTTACTACGATTATTACCAGCCCGAGGCCTATGTGCCGGTCTCGGATACTTACATAGCCAAAACCGCGTCGATCAACGAGGAGATCGACATGCTGCGCCACTCCGCCACCCGCTCCCTGTTTGAGCGCAGTGATGTCATCGTTGTGGCATCGATTAGTTGCATTTATGGCCTCGGTATTCCATCGGAATATCTCAAGGCGGCCGTGCGTTTCCAGGTGGGAGATCGGTTGGATCTGCGCTCGTCTTTGCGGGAATTAGTCAACAACCAATATAGCCGCAATGATGTTGAGATCAGCCGTGGTCGTTTTCGGGTTCGTGGTGATGTGCTGGAGATTGGTCCGGCCTATGAGGATCGTTTGGTTCGTATCGAACTGTTTGGCGAAGACGTCGAGGCGATTCGTTATGTCGATCCCACCAGCGGTGAAATCCTGCAGAGCTTGGAAAGTATCAACATTTATCCTGCCAAGCACTTCGTTACCCCTAAAGATCGCCTAGACGAGGCCATCAAGGCCATTCGCACCGAACTGCGTCAGCGCCTCGATCTCCTCAACGAACAGGGCCGTTTGCTGGAGGCCCAACGCCTCGAACAGCGCACCACCTATGACCTGGAGATGCTGGAACAGGTGGGCTATTGCAACGGTGTCGAAAATTATGCCCGCCATCTGGCCGGCCGCCCGGCGGGAACGCCGCCTGAATGTCTGATTGATTACTTCCCCAAGGACTGGCTGCTGGTGGTGGATGAAAGCCATGTCACCTGCTCCCAGCTGCAGGCCATGTACAACGGTGACCAAAGCCGCAAGCAGGTGTTGATTGAGCATGGTTTTCGTCTCCCCAGCGCCGCCGACAACCGGCCCCTCAAGGCTGAGGAGTTCTGGGAGAAGGCCACCCAGACCATCTTCGTCAGCGCCACCCCTGGCGCCTGGGAGTTGGCCCAGAGCAAGGACCAGGTGGTCGAACAGGTGATCCGCCCCACCGGTGTGCTGGATCCCATCGTTGAGGTGCGACCCACAGACGGCCAGGTTGATGACCTGCTGGGCGAAATTCGCCTGCGGGCCGGCAAGGACCAGCGGGTGCTGGTGACCACCCTCACCAAGCGCATGGCGGAGGATCTCAGCGACTATCTGGCCGAGCATGGGGTGCGGGTGCGCTACCTGCACTCCGAGATTCATTCAATCGAGCGGATCGAGATTCTCCAGGATCTGCGCAATGGCGAATACGACGTGCTGGTGGGGGTGAACCTGCTGCGGGAGGGCCTGGACCTGCCGGAGGTTTCGCTGGTGGCCATTCTTGATGCGGACAAGGAGGGCTTTCTGCGGGCCGAGCGTTCGTTGATTCAGACCATTGGTCGGGCCGCCCGCCATATCGAAGGTGTGGCGCTGCTGTATGCCGACAACCTCACCGATTCGATGGCCAAGGCGATCTCTGAAACCGAGCGGCGCCGGGCCATTCAGCACACCTACAACGAGAACCACGGCATAACGCCAACCCCGGCCGGTAAGCGAGCCGGCAATGCGATTCTGTCCTTTCTGGCGGTATCGCGGCGGCTCAATGATGAGCAGCTCGATGAGGCCGTTGAGCAGGCTGCCCATAATGAAGTGCCTCTTGATTCCCTGCCTGAACTGATCACCCAACTTGAGGACCGCATGAAGGCAGCGGCCAAGAACCTGGAGTACGAGGAGGCCGCTAACCTGCGGGATCGCATCAAGAATCTGCGCCAAAAGCTGGTGGGCCGTTGATGCCCCCCCTGGCTGCCTGGGCCGTTCGGGTTTGCTGCCACCTTGATGAACAAGGCGTTGAGCCTATGTTCGGAACTGGCAGCTAGTCAGGTGGCGCGCATGCGTTCGACGAAAGCTGCTTCTTTTTCACTGGAGGCAAGTTCACCCTCTTCTACCAGGATGATGCGATCGGCGACGTCGAGAATCTTGTTGTCGTGGGTGACCATGATGATGGTGGTCTTTTCTTTTTCGGCCATTTCTTTCATCAGGTTGACCACGGTGCGACCCGATTCCTTGTCAAGGGCGGCGGTGGGTTCGTCCCCTAAGAGGATTTTGGGTTTGCTGACCAGGGCGCGGGCAATGGCGACGCGCTGACGCTGACCGCCGGAGAGATTGGCGGGGAAATAGTCGACCCTTTCACCCAGCCCTACCTTCTCCAGCATGGATGTGGCGATTTTATCCATATCCTGCTCGTAGTATTTGTCGTGCAGTTCGAGCGAAAGGCGCACATTGCGGCGGGCATTTAGAAACATCATCAGGTTGTGGGCCTGGAAGATGAAGCCGACGTTCAGGCGCAGCTGGGCCAATTGTTCCTTGCTGGCCCCCAGCAGTTCTTGGCCAAGGATGCGCAGGCTGCCGTCCTGACAGGAGCGCAAGCCGCCGAGCATGGTCAGCAGGGTGGTTTTGCCAGAGCCGGAAGGGCCGGTGCAAATGATGATCTGGCCTGGATAGATGTCCAGGCTGATGTCCTTGAGGGCATGTTTGCGTTCATCGCCGCTGCCAAACCAGTGATTGACATGCTTGAGGGATATGATCGGTTCAGCGCTGGCTTGTCCAGCCATCGGATTGGGGGCAGCGGCATCAAAAGACATCGGCGGGATCCAGTTGGACCAGTTTGCGGGTGGCCAGGGTGCCGGAGCCCACGCACATCACGAAGGTGAGCGCCAGCACCTGCAGGGCCCTGGTGGTTGTCATCAAGACAGTCAGTTTGGTAACCGTGGCCAGCAGGGAATAAAGGCCCATCGATAGCAGGAGTCCGGGCACAAAGCCCACCAGGGCTAAAATAGCCGATTGCTGAATGACGATGCTAATAACATAGCTGTCTCGGTAGCCCATCGCCTTGAGGGTGGCGTACTGGGGCAGGGAATTCATGACATCACCAAAGAGAATCTGGTAGACAATGATGCTGCCAACGATGAAGCCCACCAGAAC
>JBIIJV010000062.1:0-13719 GCA_044233545.1 Cyanobium sp. | reverse complement strand
CCGGCTCCTATGGGGGTGCCAATGCCAGTTCCTATGGCGGCTCCATTGCCGGCTCCTATGGCGCCGCATCCATACCAACCATTGGCTCCAGGGTCGAGGTTCCCCCCCTGGGGGGCGAGAGCGCTGCAGGCGGCGAATGGGATCTGCTCAGCGGCAAGCTGCGCGACTGGTTCCACCGCAACGACTTAGGCGGCCAATGGGATCGCCTGGGGGGCCCGCTGCGGGCTTCCGGCCTGCTCCTGGCTGGCTTGATCCTGATCAAGCTCTATGAAGCCCTGATCGACACCCTCGACGACATCCCCCTGCTGCCCCGGCTGCTGCAGCTGGTCGGTCTGCTGTACCTGCTCAATTTCGGGTTAACCCACCTGATCAAGAGCCAGGACCGGGAAAACCTCTACCAGGTCTGGAAAAAGCGCTGGCACGACTTCACCGGTCGCCCCTGATCCAGCCCATGGGGCCAGCGGACCTGTTGATAGTTTGGCCCCAACCCGTGTAACCGCCCGTTGACCATTCAGCTCGGCCGTTCCCGAACCGTTCGGCGCGCCTACGGCATTGATGAGATCGCCCTTGTACCCGGGGGCCGCACCGTCGATCCAGACGTGGTCGACAGCCGTTGGACCCTGGGGGGGATCGAGCGCGAGATCCCCATCATCGCCAGCGCCATGGACGGGGTCGTTGACCCTGCCATAGCGATTGAGCTATCCCGTCTGGGCGCCCTGGGCGTACTGAATCTGGAGGGGGTCCAATGCCGCTACGACGATCCCAACCCGGTGCTCGATCGCATCGCCGCCGTCGGCAAAGAGGAGTTTGTGCCCCTGATGCAGGAGCTCTACAGCCAGCCGGTGCGGGAAGACCTGATCCGCCGCCGGATTGGTGAAATTCGGGAGGGTGGTGGCATCGCCGCCGTCAGTGCCACCCCGGTGGCCGCCATGCGCTTCGGCTCGGTGCTGGCTGAGGCTGGTGCCCAGCTGTTGTTTGTGCAGGCCACGGTGGTCTCCACCGAGCACATCAGCGCCGCAGGCAGGGCCAGCCTTGACCTGGCGGCCCTCTGCCGCAACCTGGGGGTGCCGGTCATCCTCGGCAACTGCGTCACCTATGAAGTGACCCTTGACTTGATGCGCGCCGGCGCCGCTGGCGTGATGGTGGGCATCGGCCCCGGCGCCGCCTGCACCTCCCGCGGGGTGCTTGGCATTGGCATCCCCCAGGCCACCGCCGTTGCCGATTGTGCTGCCGCCCGCGATGACTTCGAGCAAGAAAGCGGCCGCAGAGTGCCTGTGATCGCCGACGGCGGCATCGTCACCGGCGGCGACATCTGCAAATGCCTGGCCTGCGGTGCCGATGCCGTGATGATCGGCTCCCCCATCGCCCGGGCCTCCGAAGCCCCCGGCCGGGGCTTCCACTGGGGCATGGCCACCCCCAGCCCGGTGCTGCCCCGCGGCACCCGCATCCGGGTTGGCACCACCGGCAGCCTGGAGCGCATCCTGAGGGGACCGGCCGCCCTGGATGACGGCACCCAGAACCTGCTGGGGGCGATCCGCACCTCGATGGGCACCTTGGGAGCCCGCAACCTGCGCGAAATGCAGCAGGTTGAAGTGGTGGTGGCCCCGTCACTGTTGACGGAAGGGAAGGTTTATCAAAAAGCCCAACAACTGGGCATGGGTAAATAGACTGTCCCATCGCAAGACCTCTCTAGGGGTGCCGAGATTGGCGCTACGCTCAATTTGTGGGGGCTACGGCTCGCACACTCCTCACACCCTCCGGCCCGGCGTTGCCGGGCTTTCTGTCTTTCTCACCGCTTTCTTCGCTAAACCCACTTACAGCGCCACGCAACGGCCTGCAACGCTGTGTTGGCGTCACCAAGAATGGCCTGACTTCGTTGCTAGGTTCAACCCACTCAAAGACTCCACGCATGTCCAGCGCCACCCCCACCACCGACGCCACCTTCACCGCCGATGTGCTGAACAGCGAGCAGCCGGTCTTGGTGGATTTCTGGGCTCCCTGGTGTGGCCCCTGCCGCATGGTGGCCCCGATCGTCGATGAAATGGCCAAGACCTACGAGGGGCAGATCAAGGTGTTCAAGCTCAACACCGACGAAAACCCCAACATCGCCAGCCAGTACGGCATTCGCAGCATTCCTACCCTGATGATCTTTAAGGGGGGCGAAAAGGTTGACACCGTTGTCGGTGCCGTGCCGGCCAACACCCTCTCCCAGGCGATCGGCAAGCACATCTGAGCGCCAAAACCGGGGGCCGATCTAACGCCATGGGCCGCAGTCCCCTTGAGGCCCTGGCCGACCAACTCCAGGGCCATCCCCAGCGACGGCTGATTGAGCGGGCCGTGGTCTCCCTGCTGGAGATGGCCCGCTCCGAGACCCAGGAAGACGAATGGCGCTTGATTAGCGGCACCCTGGCGGACCTCAGCGAGGCCCTGGAGGTTTTTCAACCGCGCCGCGCTGCCCGCAAGATCACCGTCTTCGGCTCGGCCCGCACCCGCCCCGAAGATCCTTGCTATGAGCTGGCCCGCCAGGTGGCCCAAGAGGCTGTTGCCGCCGGCTTTGAAGTGATGACAGGTGCCGGTGGCGGGGTGATGGAGGGGGCCAACAGCGGCGCCGGCAGCGCGCACAGCATTGGTCTCAACGTCGACCTTCCCTTTGAGCAACACTCCAACGCTTTTGTTAAAGCCAGTGAGGGGGGTCTGGTCTATTTCAGATACTTCTTCACCAGGAAACTGTTTTTTTTGCGCGAAAGCGATGCCCTCGTCGTGATGCCGGGCGGTTTCGGCACCCTCGATGAGCTGTTTGAATCCCTCACCCTGATCCAGACGGGCCGCACCCCGCCGATTCCGCTGGTGCTGCTGGCGCCCGAAGGCGATGACTTCTGGCAGGCCTGGCGCCTGAATGTGCACGAAGAACTGGCCAACCGCGGCCTGATCTCACCTGAGGACCGGGACCTGGTTTTTGAAGCCACCCATGCGGCAGATGCTGTAGCCCGCATCTGCCGCTTCTATCGGGTCTTCCACAGTGCCCTGCTGGGGGAAGACCGGATTGAGCTGCTGCTCAATGCGGCGGTGCCCCGCAGCCTGCTGCCCGAGCTGAGCCATCGCTTCGCCGACTTGCTGCAGGAAGGGTCGATCCAGGCGGGCGAAAATGTGGGCGAAAACGGTTTGCTATATCCCTGCCTCAAGCTGCGTTTCGACAAGCGGCGGGTTGGGCGCCTCTATCAGTTCATCGACCACCTCAACGGCCTCGAGCTGGAGAATTGCGACGCCCTGCAGCACCCAGCCGATCGCTGCGTCCAGGTGGGGGGGCCGCCATGAAAGGCGCCATCGGCCTGGTGGACTACGGCATGGGCAATCTGCACTCGGTGCAGCGGGCCTTCGAACGCCTCGGAGCAAACGTGCGGGCCGTGCGGAGTCCCGAGGCCATCGACGCTTGCCAAGCCCTGGTGCTGCCGGGAGTGGGCGCCTTTGACCCGGCCATGGAGCGCCTGCGGGCCGCCGATCTGGTGGAGCCCCTGCGGCACTCCTGCGCCGCGGGCCGCCCCCTGCTGGGCATCTGCCTGGGCCTGCAACTGCTTTTTGAAGGCAGTGATGAGGGAACAACCAGTGGCTTGGGCCTGGTGGGCGGCCGGGTACGGGCCCTGCCAGCCTGGCCCGGCCAGCCCATTCCCCACATGGGCTGGGCGCCGTTGCTGGCGGCCAACCCCAGCCCCCTGCTGCCGGAGGGCAGCCCCCCTAACTGGGTCTATTTCGTCCATTCCTACGCCGCAGTCCCGGCCGATACCGCCGTAGCCACGGCGCTGGTGGAGTGGGCAGACACGCCGGTGACGGCAGCCCTGTGGCAAGACAACATCGCCGCCTGCCAGTTCCACCCCGAAAAATCGGGTCGTACCGGCGAGGCGATGCTGCACCGCTGGCTGGCCTGGGTGGCCGCCCAGGGTTGAAGCGCAACCAGGGAGCCGGCGGCCTGCGCCCCGGTAGCGGTGGCGGCCTGCGCCTCAGTGGCGGCCGGCGACTGCTCAGCCCCCCCGGTTTGCTGGCCCGACCGACGGCGGCGCGGGTGCGGTTGGCGGTGATGAACCTGGTGGCGGACCAGTTACCCGGCTGCCGCTGGCTCGACCTCTGCTGCGGCAGCGGCGTGATGGCCTGCGAAGCGCTGCTGCGGGGCGCAGCACTGGCGGTGGCTGTCGAACAGGATCGACGCATCGCGGCGGTGGCCCGGGCCAACCTCGCAGCGGTGGGCCAGGAGCGGGCCCGGGTGATCTGCCAGGAGGCCCGCCGCTGGCTGGCGCCGGGCCCCGCCAGTGAAGAACACCGTTTTGACCTGATCTACCTCGATCCGCCCTGGCCCGCCGGCCTGCATGGCCCCCTGACGCAGGCGGTGGCGGCCGGGGGCTGGCTGGCGCCGGGCGGCACCCTGATCTGGGAATGCGACAGCACGGCCCCCCCCGCCCTGCCGGCGGGCTGGCGCGAACGCCGCCGCCGCAGCTATGGCGGCAGCAGCGTGGTGCTGCTGGAATGGTCAGGGCCCGAGGGAGACTGACAAAATTCTTACTTGAGCAGCTAGAGCCAAAATCAATGGGTCAAACCTGGCCCAGCCCAAGTCCCCTTAGGGGGGCATGGGCCTTTTTTATGGCGCTGGGGCAACGTCAGCCAAGGCAGCGTCGAGAGCCCCAGGGGCGGGCTGGTTTTGGATTCGGCCCCGACGCAGCACCTCGGAGGGTTTGCGTTGATAGGCCCTTTGGAAATCGACGCTGAATTGGCTCAAGGAGCGATAACCGCAGGCAAGGGCCACGCCCAGCACACTCTCGCCCTGCAGGGGGTTTTGCAGGCGATCGAGGGCCCTGGCCAAGCGCTGCTGGCGCACCCACTGCATCGGACTGCAATCAAAACGGGCCCGGAAGGCGTAGTGCAGGGCCCTGCGGGAATACAGGCTTTGGCGCTCGAGATCGCTGAGGCAAAGACGGCGGTGCAGGTTGAGGCGAATGAAATCCACCAGGTCATCGATGCAGGCATCCGTGCGTTTGCGATCGGCCAGGGCCGGTGAGGGCTGTTCCCCATCGCGCAGATCGGCGAACACGAGGGCCGCCAAAAGCCGATAGATCTGGTCGTCGAGATGCAAGGCCTGAACCAACCCCTCCCCCTGGTGGGCGATGGCGCTGATAAACGGCAGCAGCCGACTGAGGGCCTCCAGGAGACCCCGACCCGCCAAATCCCGCTGGGCGGGGAGGGGCAGCGGCTGGTGCAAAACGCTTTCGGCGCGGCCAACCGGCTGCCACTGGGGACCACCCATGGCCCGGGCCGTACGCAGCAGGCGATGGGGATCGGCAAGAAAGCAGGAACTGCTGCTGAGGCTGGTGGTCAAGCTCCAGGCATGACCAGGACCGATCAGGGCTTCACCGGGGTTGAGCGACTGGCAGCCGCCGCCCTGGCGCCACTCGGCCTGGCCCCCATGTTGCAGCAACACGCAATGGCCCTCGTGCCGGTGGGTCTCCAGCAACAGAGGCGAACCGAGCCAGGCGGCCAGGTGCAGGTCGCCGCAACCCAGATGGCCGTCTTGATGCCACCAATCCGCTTCAGCCCCAAGGGCCTGGATCTGGCTGATCGGTAGAGCCTTGGCAAGAATTCTGCCGCTCTGGAGCGAGTCAGAACAGGGGGAAAGACGCTCGTGCAGGGGGTGGTTCAGGAGAACAATGGGTAGGTCAGCGAAGGTCGACTGCTACCGCAGAAATTAAATCTGCCGCGCCCCGGCTGAGCGCTGCTTGGGGACCATCAGGGGTCCTGTGGAGACCACGGCCCGATCCATTTGCACTTTTTTGGGAGTATTGCGTGTTTCAGGAGATATGGGGTGAACTCCTGTTGGCACAGGCGAGTACCCATGCCAACAAGGTTCGTCGCTTGGCATTTACTTGCCAAGCAGCGCCGCCCTTAGAAAACTCTAATTTCTAACCACAAAGAAACTTGGGAAAAAACATCTTCTCAGCAGAAATTGGATAAGGATTATTCACCTAAATACAATCAAAAAATATTCAAAACAAAATGATTAATTTATTTACAGAAAATAAAGCAATAAAATTCCAACAATGACCAATATATCAGCTTTGCTACTAATTAGTAAATGAATAAATTAATTTGAAAATTTAAGAATTTAACTCAAACTATATTTAAAGCATTTAGGCAAGCTCAATGCAAAAGTTTGTATCTGCTCTTTTTGCCAGACAAAAATCCTAATCTTGAGTGCCCCAAGGGATTTTCGGTATCTACCCTGACACCCTCAACCCCTCAAGGCCAGATCCTCTCAGGCTCCCAGGCTACCGCCGCGGCGGTACTGGATCCAGGCGGCCATAAAAAGGCCGGCGAGGGTGACCGGGATGAGGCCGAGCACGATGCCGCAGAGGAGGGGTTCGATCATTGAGAATCAAGCAGTGGTCGTGGCCTCATTGTTCCATGGCCAGCACCCCCCAGCCATGCCCCTTAAAGCTCTGTGACCCAGCTGCCGCCCCTCGCCCCCGCTGATCTATCTGGGATCTCCGGGCCTGGGGGCCTTGTGCCCACGCCACCTGGGCCCCCGCCTCTGGAGGTCGGCGCCGGTTGGCCAGGACGGCGCCTGCTGGGCCTGATGCTGGCCCTGGCCCTGGCGGCGGGACTACTGCTGGCGGCTTTCCTGCAAGCGGGCCCCCGGGACCCCTATAGCCGCGCCACCTTGGCGCTCAAAGGGGATGATGTCAGCGGCGGCAAGCTCTTCCGTCTCAATTGCGCCGGTTGCCATGGCCTGGCCGCCCAGGGGCTGGTGGGTCCCAACCTCCATGGCGTCGATCACCGCAAGAATGATCGCCAGTTGATCCAGCAGGTCATCAGCGGCCGCACGCCGCCCATGCCCCGCTTCCAACCGGATCCCCAGGACATGGCTGACCTGCTGGCCTTCTTGCACCTTCTGGCCTGAATCACCCACATCCATGACCCTGCATCTGGTGCTGGTGGAGCCGGCCGGCGCCCGCAATCTGGGCAGCGTGGCACGCCTGTGCGCCAATTTCGGGGTGGCCGAACTGCGCCTGGTGGCGCCCCGCTGTGATCCGCTGGGGGCGGAGGCCCGCCAGATGGCCGTGCATGCCCAGGCCGTGCTGGAGAGTGCTCCCCAGTTCGCTGACCTGGCGGCCGCTTTGGCCGATTGTGGTCGGGTGGTGGCCGCCACCGGCCGCCTGGAGGGGGCGCCCCTGCCCCTGCACGGCCCAGCCGCAGCCCTCGACTGGCTGGGGGCTAGTGCCGCCCCAGAGTCGGGGGCGCCCCCCCCTGGCCCCCTGCCGGTGGCCCTGGTGTTTGGCCGCGAGGACCGGGGCCTGAGCAACGACGAATTGCTTTTGGCCGGCCGGCTGCTGCGCCTCGATGCGGGCTCGGCCTACGACTCCCTCAACCTCTCCCATGCGGTGGCGGTGGTGCTGCACGAATGGCACCAGCGGCGCGGCAAAACTGCCCTCCCCCCCGTGGGGCCCGCCACCGGGGCCTTCCCCGATCCGGCCGCCCGCGCCAGCCTCGAAGCCGCCCTGGGAGATGGGGAAGCCCTGCTGCTGGAAGTGGGTTTCCTGCTGCCCCACACCGCCCGCGCCCGCATGGCCAAGCTGCGGGCCCTGCTGCAGCGGGCCCAGCCCGACAGCGCCGAAGTGGCCCTGCTGCGGGGCATGGTGGCCCAGTTGCGCTGGGCGGCGCGGCGCCCTTGCCCCCCCGGGGCTCCCCACTAGCGTCAGGGGCAATTCGCCCTAGCCCGACCGTGACCGCCGGCCGCCCCTCCAGGAAACCCCGGAAACCCTGGCTGGCGCCCCTGCTCCTGATGGGCCGCCTGGTGGTGTTGGGGGCCGGGCTGGGGGTACTGGTGGGCACGGGCTTGAAGCTGCTGGCGCCGCGCCTGGCCGAAGGCAGCATCGGCCTTCCCCGCGCTGATCCCGCCCCCAGCGCCCGGGTGATCGCCGGCGGCGGCATGGCCCTGGGCCGCTTTGAGCCGCGCCGGGAACTCACCGACCTCAGCCAGGAATGGGCGAAGCTGGCCGCCGCCCAGAAAGGGCTCACCGCCTCCGGCTACCTGCTGGTGCTCGACGACGGCCGCTACGCCCAGCTGCAGAGCGACCTGGCCCTGCCCGCCGCCAGTTCGATCAAAATCCCGATCCTGCTGCTGGGCCTCGACACCCTCGATGCCGGGGGGCTGCGCTGGAACGACCTGCTGCCGCTGACCAGCGAGGTGCAGGGGGGGGGCGCCGGCTGGATGGGCAATAAACCGATCGGCAGCCGCTTCCGCGTCTACGAGGCGGCCACCGAGATGATCCGCATCAGCGACAACACCGCCACCAACTTGATGATCAAGCGGCTGGGGGGGAGTGTCGCTGTCAACCAGCGCTTCCATGGCTTGGGTCTCAAAGCCACCGTGATTAACAACTGGCTGCCCGACCTCAACGGCACCAACACCAGCAGCAGCCACGACCTGGCCCGCAGCATCGCCCTGGTGGACAGCGGCGAAAAACTCAGCCCCCGGGCGCGGGATCTCTTCCGCGAAATCATGGCCAGCTCCCGCACCAACACCCTCATCCCCGCCGGCCTGCTCAAGGGCCTGGTCAAGGGCAAGGAATCCTCCGACCCCGACAGTGACCTGCTGGGCTACGGCATCAGCGCCCTCAACAAAACCGGTGACATCGGCATCGCCTACTCCGACGCCGCCCTGATCCAATTGCCCAATGGCCAGCGCGCCGTGGCGGCCTTCATGGTCAAAGGTCCCTTTAACGACCCGCGCTCCAGCGAGTTGATCCGCGCCATGGCCGCCGCCGCCGCCCGCGCTCTGGTGGACACCACCAACCTGCCCCCCCAGCCATGAGGGCGCTGCTGTCCCGGCTGGCAGCGCCCCTGGCGGCGGTTCGGTGGCTGGTGGTGGGCCTGATCTGGGGGCATGGCAGCTGGTGGCCCGCAGCCCTGGCCCAGCCACCCCAGGCAAGCGTGCTGCGCCCCCAAACCGTGGCGCCCCTGCCCGGTGGGCTGGATGGGACGTTGTTGATCAACGACAACAATCCGGAGCTGATCAAGGGCCAGGGCATCCTGCTGTCCACCTTTGCGCCGCTGGGTCCCCACCCGGAGGCCCACCTCAATAGTCCCCTCAACGGGGTGTTCGGCCTGTTCAGCCACCACGTCTACGCCGGCCAGCCGAGCCGCCTTGATTCGACCCTGTGGCTGGCCGTGGTGGCGGCCCCCCGGGGCCCCCGCCCGGTGCGGCTGGAGCAGTTGGGGGGGGCCACCTCTTTATCCCAATCGCTGCAGCCCGGCGAGAATGGGGCCCCGTTTCTGCCCCTGCCGCCCCTGCTGCGCCAGGGCCTCAGCCCCGTCTGGTCGGGCCCGGGCAGCCGGGTCGCCACCGAACTGCTGGCCCGGGGGCCCAACCCCCGGCTGCGCCAAAGCTGGCTCCTGCCGGCCGGCCAGCTCAGCACTTTATTGACCCTGCCGATTCCGGTGCGCGGCCTCGATCCCCTGCTCAATGGCCGCAACCTGCAATTGCGCCTGCGCAGCGATGGGCCGCTGGATGTGGCCCTGCTGGCGGCCTACGGCCCCCTCGATGGTCCGCCCCCAGCGGCGCTCTGGCAGGCGATGTTGAAGAACGACGGCCTAAGTCCCAAGGAGCACACCCCCACGCCCAGGGGCGCCAGCGGACCGATCATTTATTCGCGGGTCAGCGGCATCCAAGTGGGGGCCACCTGGCGGGGGCGGCTCAGCGATCCAGGCAGCACCAGCCTGTCGGTGCGGCGGGCGCCCATTTCCTGGCCGATCGCCTCGCTGGAGCGGGGCCGGCTGGGCAGCGGCCAGGTGCAAAGCGCCGAACTGAAGGTGTTCTATGGGGGCACCGCCTGGGCCGCCCACGGCAACTACGGCGTTGAATACCAACTGCAAATCCCCCTGCGCAACGACACCACCGCACCCGTCACCCTGGCCCTGGCGCTCGAATCGCCCCTCAAGCGCGACCTGGCAGAGGGGGGGCTGCGCTTCACCGCAGGCGCCCCTGGTGCGGGCCCGGTGGTGTTTCGCGGCACGGTGGAGGTGGCCGGGCTGAGCCCCGGGGATGGGTCCCGCTCCCAACCCGATCGGCTGCCGGCGGCGGTCCTCGGCCCCCAGGCCTTCCATCTGGTGCAGCGGGCCGGCGAAAGGGGCCCCGCCCTGGGCGTGGTGCGGCTGGCCCCCGGCGCAAGCCGCCTGGTGCGGGTAAGGCTGATCTATCCAGCCGACGCCACCCCCCCCCAGGTGCTGAGCCTGCTGCCCGTGGCCCCGCCAGCCCCCGACCCCGCCCCTGTGAAACAATCCGGGGTCCCGCCAACGGCCGCCCCGTGAGTCAGACCAGGAAGCGCAGGGTCTTCCCCTTCACGGCCATCGTCGGCCAGGAGGAGATGAAGCTGGCGCTGCTGCTCAACGTCATCGATCCCCGCATCGGCGGCGTGATGATCATGGGGGATCGGGGCACGGGCAAATCCACCACCATTCGGGCCCTCGCCGATCTGCTGCCCGAAATCGAGGTCGTGGCCGGCGATCCCTACAACAGCTCCACCAGCGATCCAGACCTCCAAAGTGCCGAGGTGCGCCAGCGGGCCGAGGCGGGTGAAACCCTGGTGAGTGAACAGCGCCAGGTGCCGATGGTGGACCTGCCCCTGGGGGCCACTGAAGACCGGCTTTGCGGCACCATCGACATTGAAAAGGCCCTTGGCGAAGGCGTGCGGGCCTTCGAACCCGGCCTGCTGGCCAAGGCGAATCGCGGCCTTTTGTATGTCGATGAAGTCAACCTGCTCGACGACCACCTGGTCGACGTACTGCTGGATTCGGCGGCCTCCGGCTGGAACACGGTCGAACGGGAAGGCATCAGCGTGCGCCATCCGGCCCGCTTCGTGCTGATCGGTTCGGGCAACCCGGAAGAAGGCGAGCTGCGCCCCCAGCTGCTGGATCGCTTCGGCATGAGCGTGGAGGTGCGCACCGTGCGCGAACCGGAGCTGCGGGTGCAGGTGGTGGATCAACGCACCGCCTTCGATGCCGATCCCGATGGCTTCAATGCCAGCGTGCAGCCGGTGCAGGACGGCCTGCAGGCCCGGGTGGTGGCGGCCCAGCAACGGCTCGCCCAGGTGCACCTGGACGACGACCTGCGCCTGCGCATCTCGGCCGTCTGCGGCACTTTGGATGTGGATGGCTTGCGGGGCGACATCGTCACCAATCGGGCCGCGCGGGCCCTGGCCGCTTTCGAGGGCCACGACGAAGTCAGCGACGACGACGTGGCCAGGGTGGTGGCCTGCTGCCTGCGCCACCGCCTGCGCAAAGATCCCCTCGAAACCATCGATTCCGGCGACCGGGTGGTCAAGGTGTTCTGTCAGGTGTTCGAGCGGCCCGAACCCAGCGATCGCCGTGGTTTCCAGTTGGCGTTGGCAAATTGAGGCTGGCAAATTGAGGCTGGCCAATTGATGATGGCCCGCCGGCTCTGAGGGCCCCATGAGTGAACCCTTTGTCGTGGCGCTGGCCCTGGAGAGCCAGCTGCGGCTGGATGACCAGCCCGCCCTGCACCAGGCCGTGGCCCTGGCCCGCCAGCAGGGGTTAGGCCAGGGCCAGGCAAAGCTGATCGTGCTGGCCTGCCGGCCCCAGGGCCAGCACCTGCGGGGGCCCCACCAAAGGCGACTGGAGGCCCAGGCCCTGGCCTGCCTGCACACACGCTTGGCGGCCGAGGCCATTCCCCTGCTGCACTTTCCCCAGCACAGCACGGCGGCGGCGCTGGAGTTGCTGGCTCCCCTGGTGCGGCCGCAGGCGGTGTTGCACTGCCAGGAGAGCCGGCTGTTCGACGATTGGCCGCTGCCGCGGGAGTCCTTCCCAAGGGTGTTTGCGGAGTTCCGCCGCGGCCTGGGGCAGGCGCCGCTACCGCCGTTGCCGCTGCCGGATCTGGGCGGCCTGGGGGGATTGCGGCTGGAGGGGCCCTGGGGTTGGCGCGAACCTGCCGGGATCGACGCGGCGGTGACGTCGAATGATGCTGGGGAGGCGGAGGCTGAAGCGGCGGCGGAGAGAGGCGCCGCCGATCCGCGCAGCGCTTTTCCTTTTGCGGGTGATGAAGCCAGCGGCCTGGCCAGGCTGCGGCACTACTGCCTGGAATCCGACGGCCTGCACCACTACAAGCAGCGCCGCAATGGCCTGGTGGGCACCGAGTTCTCCTCGAAGTTCTCCCCCTATCTGGCCATCGGTTCGCTGTCGGTGCGGCGCATCTGGCAGACCGTGCTCGATTACGAAGCCCTCCATGGCGCCGACGAGGGCTCTGAGTGGCTGAAACAGGAGCTGCTCTGGCGCGAATTCTTCCTCTGGACCGCCCAGCGCCATGGCGCCAGCTTCGGGGCCCTGGGCGGCCTGCAGAACCGCCGCATCGACGCAATCGCAGACCGTGAACTGTTTATGCGCTGGTGCCGGGGCCGCAGCGGCCACCCCCTGATCGATGCCCAGCTCAACGAACTGATGAGCACCGGCTATCTCTCCAACCGGGGCCGCCAGTGGGTCGCGTCCCATTTCATCAACGAGCTGCGCCTGCCCTGGACCTGGGGCGCCCGCTTTTTCGAGTGGTGGCTGATCGACGCCCAACCGGCCCTCAACACCGGCAACTGGGCCTATCTGGCCGGCGTCGGCAACGATCCCCGCAGCTTCAACGGCCCGCCGCGGCGCTTTGATCTGGAGCGGCAGGTGCGGCTGTATGACCCCGAGGAGAGGCACCGGCGCAGGTGGTCGTGAATGAAAGTAGATGTAATGCCCGCGTCTGCCACCGCCAGACCCTCGGGCTGGGGCCGTATCTCCAGACCTTGTTGCCATGACCTGGTTCATCAAGACGGAAACCCTGTGGGTCCTGCGGCAGCGGCCAAGCCCCATCTGGCGGTGAAACGCGATTCAGTGGCGGGCTTGCGCACATGGGGGATTTCCTTGTTGATGCTGCGTAGTCCGATGGCGGTTCACTTTTTGCTATCGGCTAAGCCACCGTCTGTGGATTTCACAGAATTGGTGGCTGTCGGAACCGAGAATCTGTGACTATCTCTGCAAGCTGGCGAACATTTCTCAGCAAGGGTGTCACCCTGATGACAATTAACGGACCGAACAATGACGAGGCAGGTGCTTCGCATATGATACTGTAAATCGAGTTAATATTAAGCTAAATCCATGATTCGCAAGAATAGGCAGTCCAGGCGCTCAGCCTTTAGTTTCGGTTCCTGCTTGCTGATGGCCACATGCCTGCCTGCTCTGCCGTTGCCTGCGGTCAGGGCGGGATCTGTAATCCCTAATAGGACTAATTTAGTGGCCCAGGCCAGGGGGGAGAGCAGCAGCCCCTATCCAGCGGAGGTTCAGGAGTGGCAGCGGCAAGTTATGACCCTGCAAAAGCAAGGCAAGTATCTGGAAGCGGCGCAGATTCAAGAAAAAGAGCTCGCTTGGACGCAACAACATCTAGGGCCCGATCACCCCGATACTGCCCTCAGCCTCAACAACCTCGCGGAGCTGTACGACAGCCAGGGCGCCTACGCCAAGGCCGAGCCCCTCTTAATTCGCGCCCTGGCGATCAACAAGAAAGCGCTGGGGCCCGATCACCCCGATACCGCCACCAGCCTCAACAACCTCGCGGGGCTGTACGACAGCCAGGGCGCCTACGCCAAGGCCGAGCCCCTCTACCTTCGCGCCCTGGTGATCAGGGAGAAGGCGCTG
>JBIIJV010000272.1:0-3110 GCA_044233545.1 Cyanobium sp. | reverse complement strand
ATGCCTCCCTGTTCACCGATCGCGCCCTCTCCTACCGGCAACACAACGGCTTCGGCCACCTGGCGGTGGCCCTCTCGATTGGGGTGCAGCGGATGGTGCGGGCCGATCGGGCCTGCTCCGGGGTGATGTTCAGCCTCGACACCGAAAGCGGCTTCCGGGACACGGTGCTGCTCAGTGCCGCCTATGGCCTGGGCGAAAACGTGGTGCAGGGGGTTGTTAATCCCGATGAGATTTTGATTTTCAAGCCCACCTTGGCCCTGGGTTTTGATCCGATCCTGAGCCGGCGCCTGGGCAGCAAGGAGCAGCGACTGGTTAATCAAGGCGCCAATGCCCCTAGCGCAACCGCCCTTGGCGGCACCGCCATTAGCGGCAGCGCCCTGGTTAACGAACCCGTGCCCCTGGACGAGCAGCGGCGCTTTGCCCTCAGCGATGCCGAGGCCCTGCAGCTGGCCCGCTGGGCCTGCCGCATCGAAGCGCACTACAGCGACCTGCGGGGGCAGCCCACACCGATGGATATCGAATGGGCCAAGGATGGGCCCAGCGGTGAGTTGTTCATCCTCCAGGCCCGGCCCGAAACGGTCCGTTCGCGCCAGTCCACCGCCGTTTTGCGCAGCTGGCATCTCGATGCGCCGCCCCCCCCGCCCCTGGTCACGGGTCGGGCGATTGGGGCCTCGGTCAGCAGCGGCCGGGCCCGGTTGATTCGCGATCCGGGCGAGATTCAGCGTTTCGCATCCGGTGACGTGCTGGTGACCAGCCGCACCGATCCCGATTGGGAGCCGATTCTCAAGCGCGCCAGTGGCGTCGTCACCGACCAAGGCGGCCGCACCTGCCACGCCGCCATCATTGCCCGCGAGATGGGCATCACCGCCATCGTCGGCAGCGGCGACGGCAGCCAGCGCATCGTCGATGGTGAGCAGATCACGGTGAGCTGCTGCGACGGCGACGAGGGGCATGTTTATCCCGGCGCTTTGCCCTTCCATGTCGACGAGCAATCGCTGCTGGAGCTGCCCCCCACCCGCACCCGCCTGATGATCAACGTGGGCAATCCGGAGGAGGCCTTCAAGCTGGCGGCGATTCCCTGCGAAGGGGTGGGGCTGGCCCGGCTGGAATTCATCATCGCCAACCACATCCGCATCCACCCTCTGGCGCTGCTCGAACCCCAGCGGGTGCAAGATCCCGCGGCGCAAGCTGCCATCGCCGAGCTCACCCGGGGCTACGACCAGCCGGCGAATTACTACGTCGATCGTCTGCGCGAGGGGATGGCGCGCATCGCCGCCGCTTTTTATCCGCGCCCGGTGACGTTGCGCTTCTCCGATTTCAAGAGCAACGAATATGCCCGCCTGCTGGGGGGGGCCGCCTTCGAGCCCCAGGAGGAAAATCCAATGCTGGGCTGGCGGGGCGCTTCGCGCTACTACGCCCCGGCGTTTCGGGAAGCCTTTGCCCTCGAATGTCTTGCCCTGCGCCAGGTGCGCCAGGAGATGGGCCTGACCAATGTGATTCCGATGGTGCCCTTCTGCCGCACGCCCGAAGAGGGCGACCGGGTGTTGGCCGAAATGGCCCGCAATGGCCTGGTGCGGGGCGAAAACGGTCTGCAGGTGTATGTGATGTGCGAACTGCCCAGCAATGTCATCGGTGCCGAGGCCTTCGCCGAGCGTTTTGATGGTTTTTCGATCGGCTCCAATGACCTCACCCAGCTCACCTTGGGACTGGATCGCGATTCAGCCCTGGTCGCCGATTTGTTTGACGAACGCCACCCCACGGTCAAAGAAATGATCAGCTTGGCGATCCGCACAGCCCATCGCTGCGGCCGACCGATCGGCCTATGCGGCCAGGCCCCCAGCGATTACCCCGATTTCGCCCGCTTTCTTGTGCAGGAGGGCATTGACAGCATCAGCCTCAACCCTGATGCGCTGGTCGCCACCCGCTTGACGATTGCGCAGCTGGAGGCTGAGCTGGCCGCCCATCCGTAGCAGCAGCAGGCCTTGGGCGCCGACCCGGCCGATCGAAAGCAGCGCTAATCCGATACAAAGTGGGCAGTGGAGCGGACCCATGGGCCGAAACCTGGCGGATAGCGTTATCTCCACGATGGCACCGGAACGGCTTGGCTGCCTCACTTCCTCACGATGCCGCATCTAAGTGAACGTCTAAGTGAACTGAAACTGCCCCTGGAGCACTCACCAGCGGATCTGGAAGCGGCAATTTTGCGCCGCTTGCAGCTACCCGCCGCCAGCCTCGTCGGCTACACCTTGGTCAAACGCAGCATTGATGCCCGCCGCCGTGGGGCGATTCAGGTCGTCTACTGCCTGGATCTGGAACTGACGCTGCAAGAGAAGGAGCAGCGGCGGCTGTGGCGTCGTTTTGCCGGCGACCCCCATCTGCGCCCCACCCCTGATCACAGCTATCACTTTGTCGCCCGGGCCCCGGCCCCGGCTCCGGCCGGCAGCCTGCCCCCGGTGGTGGTGGGAGCCGGACCCTGTGGCTATTTCTGTGCCCTGCTGCTGGCCCAAATGGGCTACCGCCCCCTGCTGCTGGAGCGGGGCAAGCCGGTGAAACAGCGCACAGCCGACACCTTTGGCTTCTGGCGGGGCGAAAGGCCCTTCCAGAGCGAATCCAATGCCCAGTTCGGGGAGGGGGGCGCCGGTACGTTTTCCGATGGCAAGCTCTACAGCCAGATCAGCGAGCCGGCGGCTTACGTGCGCAAGGTGCTCGAAGAGCTGGTGGCCGCTGGCGCCCCGGCCGAAATCCTCACCCGCCATCGGCCCCACATCGGCACCTTCAAGCTGGCCACGGTGGTGCGCGGCCTCAGGGCCCGCATTGAAGCCCTGGGGGGCGAGGTCCGTTTTGAGCAGCGGGTGGAGGGACTGGATCTGGATCCGGCCGACCATTCCGTGCGCGGGGTGCTGTTGGCCAATGGCCAGCGGATTGGGGCCCGCCAGGTGGTCCTGGCCGTGGGTCACAGCGCCCGGGACACCTTCGTCTGGCTGGACCGCTTGGGCGTGGCGATGGAGCCCAAACCCTTCGCGGTGGGCCTGCGGATCGAACACCCCCAGAGCCTGATCGATGCGGCCCTCTGGGGAGAGGCCGCCGGGCACCCCCAACTCGGACCAGCC
>JBIIJV010000060.1:0-14018 GCA_044233545.1 Cyanobium sp. | reverse complement strand
CTCTCCCGTGGATAGGTAACGCCAAGTTGCCGTACAAGTCCAGGCCGATGCTAAGTGGTGCAACAGCCGCAGCCAAAGGGTCTCCAAGGCCAACAGGCCCCAACCCCACCCCCGACAATGAACCGATGCCCGAGTCCCAGCCCCCCAGCTCCCCAGCCCCCTCCCCCCCCAGCTCCGCTGCCGGCAGCCTCACCGCCTGGGCCTTCCTGACCCCAGCACTGATCCTGCTGGCGATCTCGGTCTTGATTCCGGCGCTGCTGGCTTTGGTGATGGCCTTCAGCCGCACCGGGCTCGATCTCGGCGAGCCGTTGCAATTTGTTGGTGCGGCAAACCTGCGGCGCTTGGTCGCCGATCCGATGCTGCGGCGCGTCATGGTCACCACCTTTTTATATCTGCTGGGCATCGTGCCGCCGATTGTGCTGGGTTCTTTGGCCCTGGCGGTGCTCGTCAACCGACCCCTGCCCGGCATGGCCCTGTTTCGCGGCGCCTTCTATACGCCGGTGTTGGTGTCGTTGGTGGTGGCGGCGATCGCCTTCCGCTGGCTCTATGCCGAAAACGGCCTGATCAATGGCTGGTTGGGGGCATTGCTGGGCCCAATCTTCACCCCGATCGGCTTTTTGACCCTGCCGGCCCTGGCCCTGCCCGCCGTGATGCTGGTGACCCTTTGGAAGGGCCTTGGTTATTACATGGTGATTTTTCTGGCCGGGCTGCAGGGCATCCCCGCCGAGCTTTATGAGGCCGCGGCCCTCGATGGCAGCCACGGCTGGCGCCGCCATCTCGACATCACCTTGCCGCTGATGCGCCCCTACGTGGCCCTGGTGGCGGTGATCGCCGCCATCGGCGCCACCAAGGTGTTTGAGGAGGTCTTTTTGATGACCCAGGGAGGGCCGGCCGATTCGACTCGCACGGTCGTTTATTACGTCTACGACCTGGCCTTCAGCGAGCTGGACATCAGCTACGCCTGCACGGTCGGATTAGCCCTGTTCGTGCTGGTGCTGCTGCTCAGCCTGCTGCGTTCCCTCGTCAGTGGCGATCGGCTGGTGGGCTAGCGGTCTTCAGCCAGCCCATAACAAGTCGCCGGCCGGGGGACATCATGGGGAGATTGCCGCCCGGCCATGGTGCAGGACCGACCAGACTCAGCCTCCCTGTCCTCGCCAGCGGTCTCCTCCATTGGTGTGGTGGGGGGCGGCCAGCTGGCTTTGATGCTCGCGCAAGAGGCCCCGGGACTGGGGCTCCAGTTGCATCTGCAGGCCGCCAGTGCCAGCGATCCGGCCGTCGCCCTGGCCAGCAGCGTTGTCCTGGGAGCTGCCGACGACGTCGAAGCCACGGCCGCATTGGCCCGCCGCTGCCAGGTCATCACCTTCGAGAATGAGTGGGTGCCCCTTGAGGCCCTGCAGGGGTTGCGCCAGTCCGGCGTTCGCTTTCTCCCCGATTTGGATGCCCTGGCTGCCCTGATGAGCAAACGGGCCCAGCGCGAACTGCTGCAGAAACTTGCCCTGCCAACCCCGCGCTGGTGTCCCCTGGAGCAGGTGCTGACGCCGCCGCCAGCGCCGCCGGAGGCCCTGGAATCGCCCCAATCCGGTGTTTTCATCCCACCAGGGGCCTTGGGTGCTGCTGCGCCGCGGCGCCCCGAGCTGCCCCAGGGTTTCCAATTCCCCCTGATGGCCAAATCCAGCCGGGGCGGCTACGACGGCAAGGGCACGCTGCCGATTGCCGACCAGCAGGCCTTAGAAGAGCTGCTGGCGACCGTTGATCCGGCCGGCTGGTTGTTGGAAGAGCAGGTGGCCTTCGAGATGGAGCTCGCCCTGGTGGCGGCCCGCGACCAGCACGGCAATGTGGTTTGTTATCCCCTCGTCCAGACCCAGCAGCAGCAGCAGGTCTGCGACTGGGTGCTCTTCCCCGCCCCCGTCAGCCACGCCGTCGAGGCCTTCGCCCGCAATATCGCCGCCTCCGTGCTCACGGCCCTCGACTACGTCGGCCTGCTGGCAATCGAATTTTTCTTTGGCCCCGCCGGTCTGCAGGTCAACGAGCTCGCCCCCCGCACCCACAATTCCGGCCATTACACGATTGAGGCCTGTGCTTGCAGTCAATTTGGCCAGCAGCTGCGGCTGGCGGCCCTGCTACCGATGGGCTCCCCCGAGCCGCTGGTGCCCGGGGCCTTGATGGTCAACCTGTTGGGGCGGGAAGGCACGCAAGAGCGCGACGAAGCCGATTGCCAGGCCCTGGCGGCCCTGCCCGGTGCCCACCTGCATTGGTATGGCAAAAGCGAGAGCAGTCCGGGGCGCAAGCTGGGCCACCTCACCCTGTTGCTGGAGTCCAGCGGCAACGTGGCGTTGCAACAGGAGGCCCAGGCCAAGCTCCAGGAGGTGCGCTCGATCTGGCCCTTGCCCTAAGGGGGGAAACTTCCCTTACAGTGCTTTCGGACTGCTGTGTTGGTGACTGCCTTTCACAGTTTCTGATCTGACTCCCTTTCGACACGGGGGGTCTGCAGCGACGGCAACGTAAGCCGGCCTTGAGCTGGAAACGACGCCCCGCCCTTGATCCCCCTACTGGTTCCTCCAGGTCGAACACTGGGGCAAGACGGCACGGCGGTCCACCCCTTTGAGCCCCCTCCCACCCCCTTGATGCGAGCCCCCCGTTGGCTCCGGACCCTGTCTGATGTCCGGGCCTTGATCACCAGGGTTGGCGCTGGACTGGGGGCCACTCTTTGTTTGGCCGCTGCCCCGGCCATCTGGGCCCCGGCCAGCCTGGCCCAGGAGTCGATCCGGCCCCTGCCCTGGAACTGGTCCAGCCAATGCCGCCCCCAGACCGGTCCCACCGCCACTGTGCGGCAGGGCAATGGTTGGGTGCAGCAAAGGCCCGTTGCGGTGTGCGTGCTGTTGCCCCCCGGCGGCATCGACAACAGCATGCAGTCCATCGGCGCGGGCAAGGTGCAGGTGGGCTTTTTGTTGGGCCGCCTGGATCGCCAACCGATGGGCATCGGCCCCAGCACCCGCTGGGAAGTGCTTTCCCAGTTGGCCTTCGATTGCGGCTCAGGGGCTCTGATGCGCCGTGATCTCGGCAGCCGCAGCCTTGCCGTAAACGGTGCTGTTCTCAGTGAGACCCCTGGCTCCGGCCCGTGGCAGAGCGCCGGCCCGGCCCCTGAGGCGGCCATGGCCCGCAGTTTGCGAGCCAAGTGTGCTGCCAATGTCCCCTGACGCGTTGACCGTGAGCGCTGACCAGCCCAGTTTTCAAAAGGCTTTTGAGCTGCTGTTGAGCCGCGCCCCGGGGCCGGTGTTTCCCCGGGCCCGGCAGCTTTACTTGCGTAAATACCCCCTCGAAACCGATCCCGCCACCCCCTTTCGCACCTTCCTGCTGGAGGAATCGATTCAGGAGTCCGAGGGGGGCATCGTGCGCATCCGAGCCCTGCGGTTCGCGCTGGTTCAAGGGGACGGGCAGCCCTTGGACCTGGGGGCCTGTCGGACCTATCTGCACCAGCGCTGGGGGCTGGAGCCGGATGAGCTGGTGCCCATGGGCGGCGATGGCTGGTTCCGCGATGGCGGGGCTTGGGCCCGCTTCACGGCCGCCGCCGTCCACGAGCGGGCCTCCCCCACCACCTTGATCAGCCGGCCAGATGGTCCAGACGTTCCTGCAGCCTCTGGCGATCCCAGTCGGTGACCACGAACACCTCCTGGGCACTGGCTCCCCGCCTGGCCACCACCTTGAATCCGCCCGTGATCGGGGTCGACACCCGCAGCCGCAGACTTTGACTGCGGCCCCGCACCCGGCTGATCACGGCCGGGGTCACCGTGTTGATGCCACCTTCCCGGGCCAACGTTTTTAACAGGGGAATCAAGCCTTCAAGATAGGTGCTGTGGGTAATGACCAGGCGACCCATGGTGTTGGCTCAGGTGCGTTCCAGGGGAGCCATCGTCAGCCCTTCGGCGCTCAGCAGCTGGTGGTAGTGCTCGGCCTGCTCCTGGGGACCGCTCCAGACCTCCGCTGAACCCTGACCGTCAATGCGGTGCGCCAGTTCCCAGGCCCGATCCGGCACCATGCCCGGGATATGGCGCACCAGGCAGTCCACGACGTGCTGAAAGGTATTGAAGTCGTCATTGAGCACGATCACCCGGAAGTGGGGATAGGGCTCGCGCAGTTGCTCCCGCGCCTGGGTGCGCTCGGGAGTCAGGGTAGGGGTGGTGCTCATGGCACAGCGCCGGAAGCCAGTGGTCCCCAACCTAGGTACAATGGGTTTCAATGCACAGCAACCTCATGCTGATCACCCTGGGTTGGGCCTCCCTCGCCGCCATCTTCACTTTCTCGATCGCCATGACGGTTTGGGGACGCAATGGTGATGGCAGCATCAATTTCTGAGTTCGTCCCCAACACCTCCACCCTGCTGGCCGGGGTTGCTTCAGCTTTGCTGCTGTTTGTAACAGGTGGTGTGGTGTATCTCTCGGCGGTGGATTGGCGGGACAAGCGCCGCCGCGACAGCGCCGTGCGCAACCGTCGCTGAGCCTTGGGGGCTGGCTATCGCAGCCATGGCAAGATCGGCATCCTGATCCAACGGCGGCCGTGCTGATTCCCGCAGGCTTCGCTTGGGAATGTTTCATTAACGCCATGCAAAGCGTCGATAAGGGATGAGGCGTCTCACCTGGCGCTGGCCAACTGCCCTGGCGCGCTTAACGAAACGGGCCCAGGGGCCTGCCAGGCCACTGGATTCGGTACAGAGCATTTCCCTTGCGACTGGGCCCAGGCCACCATTGCCCTGGACCAGCTCACTGATCGCGCTGCTGATTCTGCTGCCCTCGTTGGCCCTCTGGCGCTGGCCCAGGCCGAGGGCCGAGGGCCTGGAGCAGCTGATGACTGGCGCCAGTCTTGTGCAAAGTTTCCCCGCCACCCCCGGTCGCCGCCTGCCGCAGCTGTGGCAGCAACGCTTGGGTGAGGGCCTTGGCGAGGCGCTCTGGCGACGCCAAACCCGCCCCTGGTGGCAAATCTGGGGTCCAGAGGGGCAAGGGGCTCCGTTCCTGGTGCTCCAGGCCAGCGGCTGGCCAGCTGAACTCAGCAAACCCTTGCCTCCCCAAGCCCTGCGGCTGAGTGATCTGATGGTGGTGGCCCCCGATCAGCCCTCGCGCCAATCCCTGGCCGCCAGCCTCAGGCCCCAGCAACGGCGCAATCGCGGCCTGCACAGCCGCTGCCTTGAGCGGCTCAGCCAGGACCAGGCCGTTTTTTGGAATCCCACCGCCCTCGGCGCCATGGCGGGTCCCCTGGCCCCCCTGATGCAGCGCTTTCAGGAAGGTTGTTTGACCCTCAGCCTCGAAGCCAAGGGGCTGAGTTGGCAGGGTGAGGCCACGTCGGTGGATGGCGTGCTGGCCCAGCTGGACACCGAAGCCCCCCCAGTCACCCCCTTTGCTGCGGCCTTGCCCTTGCCCCCCGACGAGTTGCTGCAGGTGCAGGGAGGTTCACTGCAAGATCTGCTGGAGGGGTTGCTTTCCAGGCAGCTGATCCGTGAGCCCCTGGCCCTGCGCTACGGCCTCGATTCAGAACGCCTGCGGGGACTGCGCTTCGCCCCTTTCCGGCTGCGGTTGCGTCCCCAGCCCCAGGGCCCGTTCCAGGCCTCCCTCGAACTCCAGGTGCGCCTGCGGCAACCTCCCCAAACCTGGCAACCCGTGCTGCAGCGCCTGGCCCAATCCCTGCGCGAGCAGGGATTCGAGCCAATCCCCTTGGCCCTCGCTGCCCCTAAGCCAACCAACCCCAGCGCAGCCGGCAAGCCAGCGACCCCAGCAACACCTGCCCCGCAGGCTGCCGCCCCACTCGCCCTCGCCCCTGGACGGCCCCAGGCCGCGGCTGGCACCACACCCCAGGCCCAGCAAGGACCCAAGCCCCCAGTAAATCCCCTGGCCATGGCCTGGCGCCGCAGTGATGGGGCGGTGGTGGGGGGCTGGCGCTGGCTTGCGGCCCCCCGCGGCCAAGATGCGGAGGTGTTGTTTTTCCTCGGGCCGGCGCCGGCCCAAGTAGGGCTGATGCCAACCCAGGCCTTTCCGCGGGAGCGCTCCTTGCAGCTGCGGGCCAGGCCCCAGGCCCTCGATCAACTGGGTTTGCTTCCCGCAGAGATGCCCGCCGTGGTCCGCAGCAGTGAACAGCTCTGGACCCTGACCGAACCACTAACGGCTCGGACGGTCTTCGTGCCGGTTAGTCGGCTGCGGGGAGGACTGACTCTGGCTCAGTGCGCAGACGGCGTTCGCTGCGCCGGCGTTCAGCCGCCACCGTCTCCTCCATGAGTTCGACGGCCTGGGTCATTTTTTCCAGGTTTGTGGCGTAAAGGCTCAGATCTTTGTCGACGCGCTCACGCAGTAGCCCCATCGAGGCACCGATATCATGGGCTTCCTGCCGCAATGCCATGGGGTCCAGGGTTTGGGCGCCCTGGGCCTGGCCCAGCAGACTGAGCAGGCCAACGGCCATCAGGCGGGAGTAGTGGAAATCGGGACGGCGAACGGCGGCCAGGGCCGTCGCCACCGGTTCGGGCGATCCAGCCCCCTCGTTGTCGATCCATTGCTTGACTTCCTGCACCGAATGGTGACCCATCGCCGCCATGGCCTGGTCGTGCA
The DNA here is from genome assembly GCA_044233545.1 of Cyanobium sp. Classification (GTDB taxonomy): domain Bacteria; phylum Cyanobacteriota; class Cyanobacteriia; order PCC-6307; family Cyanobiaceae; genus Cyanobium. The sequence continues at coordinate 7,431 of JBIIJV010000060.1, read as the reverse complement.
GGCGACGGATATCGGCGGCATCAAACCCGGAGGAGGCGCAGAGGGCCTCGAACAGGGGTTGGCGCTGGTCTTCCGGTCGGTAATGGCGGGAGAAGCTGTCGAACACCTGGACCAATCCGGTGGCGAACAGCGCGTCGCCTTGGAAACCACGCTGATGGCTGAGTAAATGCAGTTCGACCAGCAACTCATCGATCATCCGGCGGTAAAGCGGACTGATCACATGGGAAAAGGCGCCATGGAAGGCGCGTTTGCTGTCAGCAACTGTGAGAGCGGCGCTCACGAGGATGGGCCTTCCGAATGCAGCGACCATAGCGCTGCGGAACCCAGTAACTGAGGTTGGCCCCCTGAGCCGTTGCTGCCCAAGGGCCTGGGGGTTCGGCCGGGGGGTAAGCAAGGGGGTAAGCAGCCTGGGTAGGATGGGGAAAATTTGCCGCCATGGTTGCCATGATCCCGATCGTGATCGAAGAGTCGGGTCGGGGAGAGCGTGCCTTTGACATCTATTCGCGCCTACTGCGCGAGCGAATCATTTTTCTGGGTGAGCCCGTGACCGCCGAGTCCGCAAATCGTGTGGTGGCGCAATTGTTGTTTTTGGAGGCAGAAGATCCCGAAAAAGATGTTTTCCTCTATATCAATTCCCCCGGTGGTTCTGTCTATGACGGCCTCGGTATTTTTGATACGATCCAGCACATCAAACCCGATGTCCAGACGGTTTGTGTCGGACTTGCCGCCAGCATGGGGGCTTTCCTTCTTTGTGCCGGCACCCCAGGCAAGCGCAGCAGCCTCACCCATTCACGCATCATGATCCACCAGCCCTTGGGGGGTGCCAGGGGCCAGGCCAGTGACATTCGCATCCAGGCCGATGAAATTCTCTATCTAAAAGACAAGCTGAACCGGGAGCTGGCCGACCGTACCGGCCAGCCCCTCGATCGCATCCAGACGGATACTGATCGCGACTTTTTCATGTCGCCAGAAGAAGCCAAGGCCTACGGCCTGATTGACAAAGTGATCGACAAACGGCCAATCAAGCCGGTCTGATAGCGTCGGCAAATCCTTATTTCCAGTTAAAAAGCCTGTCATTTCCTTTAGGAAACGACAGGCTATTTATTGCCGGCCCCTGAGGGGCTTGGAAGGGCCCAGACAGGAATTTAGTGCTATTTAGAGAGCAGCTAAGGGTTGTTCCAGGGGCTTTGCGGCCTGCTCTTCTTCAAGCAGGGGTGAGAAGCGATCTTTCTCTGGAATGGTGGTGTATTCAGAGACAATCTGGCGTAACTCATTGCCATCGAGACTTTCCTTCTCAATCAGTAATTCCACCAACCGATCCATACAGTCCCTTTGGGATGCCACCAGGGCCACGGTTTCGGTATAGCAGTCCTGCACTATCGAGCGCACGGCGCCATCAATGCGGTTGGCGATGGCGTCGGAAACGTCACTGCGGGTCATCAGATCGCGGCCCAGAAAAACCTCCTGGTTACCAGCTTCCAGGGAAAGGGGGCCCAGGTCACTCATGCCGAAGCGGGTAACCATCTGACGGGCCATCGAAGCCACCTGTTGAATATCGCCGCCTGCACCGGTGGTGACTTCGGCATGACCAAAGACCACATCTTCAGCGGCCCGACCGCCTAGGGCCCCCATGATGCGGGCCCGTAATTGGGCCTTGCTGACCAGGCTCTGCTCCTCATCGGGGGCAAACCAGGTAAGTCCTTGGGCCTGGCCCCTGGGAATCAGGGTGACTTTTTGGACCGGGTCGTGTTGGCGCACCAGGGTGCCCACCAAGGCATGGCCAATTTCGTGATAGGCAATCAGCCGCTTGCTGCGACCGTCGGTGAGGGGCTTGCCCTCCATGCCCGCAATCACCCGATCGACCGCATCGTCGATTTCGGTGATCGTGGTGGCCTCTTTGCGGCGACGGGCGGTGAGAATGGCGGCTTCGTTGAGCAGGTTGGCCAAGTCGGCACCGGTAAAGCCGGGAGTGCGGCGGGCAATGGCTTCGAGCGAGACGGCCTCGGCGAGTTTCTTGTTGCGGCTGTGGACTTTCAGAATCGAAAGGCGGCCTTTGATGTCAGGGGCATCAACGCTGACTTGGCGATCAAAGCGCCCGGGACGCATCAGGGCCGAATCGAGCACATCGGGGCGGTTGGTGGCCGCAATGATGATGATGCCGCTGTTGCCTTCAAAGCCGTCCATCTCGGTGAGCAGTTGGTTGAGGGTCTGCTCCCGTTCGTCGTTGCCGCCACCGATGCCAGCACCCCGTTGTCGGCCCACCGCATCGATTTCATCGATGAAGATCAGGCAAGGGCTGTTTTCCTTGGCGCGCTTGAAAAGGTCACGCACACGACTGGCGCCAACCCCCACGAACATTTCGACAAATTCTGAGCCCGAAAGCGAAAAGAAGGGAACACCCGCCTCTCCGGCGATGGCTTTGGCAAGCAGCGTTTTGCCCGTACCTGGGGGGCCCACCAGCAGCACTCCCCTTGGAATCTTGGCCCCCACCGAGGTGAAGCGCTCGGGGGTCTTGAGGAAGGTCACGACCTCCTCAAGGTCCTGTTTGGCCTCTTCGACTCCGGCCACGTCGGCGAACTTGACCCCGGTTTCAGCCTCCATCTGGAAGCGGGCCTTGGTCTTGCCGAACTGCATCGCTTGGCCAGGGCCACCGGGCATGCCGGAGGAACGGCGGGCCAAAAAGATCAGTGAGCCGATCAACAGGAGGGGGAAAAGCAGATTGCCCAGCAGGCCGAGCACCGGGGAAGGGGCGCGGGGCGGATGGACATCAAAGCTGATGCCCTGTTCCTTGAGGTTGTTGACCAGTTCGGGTGCCACGCCGGGCAGGTCGACCCTCAGGCGTTGCACCCGGTTGTCCAGGTCAGGGTCGACTGCTTCGATAACGGCGGTGCGACCGCCATCGAAGATATCCACGGCGGTCACCCGACCCGCTTTGACGTAATCAAGGAAACGGCCGTAGCTCATGCGGGCCACGGCGGTGTTGCGGCCACTGGCGAGGGAGCTTGCTTCGACCGTGCCATCGGCAGCGCTGGTTGTGGGTCGGAACCGGGAGGCACCACCGGAGAAGATTTGCCAGCCCAGAAACGCCGCCAACAGAAGTGGCAGACCCCAGAGAGCAAGTAAGCGCCAGCGCTGCTTCATTGGGTCCAAGCGATTTTGAACAAGTGTAAAGGGAACCCGGAGCCATCCGCTTACGCCTGGGTTTGTCTTCAGAGGCTGGTCAACCAGGGGGAGCTGGTGTCGGACTCGATCAAATCGCCTGTCAATCCAGGAGCGAAGCGAGCGTCCGCAGCCAAGCTTGGCGGTACAGGATCCAGGATCAGGTCATCGGCCAAGAGGGCCTCGACCAATTCGGGGCCGCCCAGGCCATGGGTCCAAATCTTGACTTCGCTGTCCTTGGGACAGGCGAAATTGAGCATTTCGAAGGGAAACACCACCCGTTCGAGAAAAAATCCGTCAGGTCCCAGGCACCGCAAGATCACCATGCGATCGGAACCATTGCGGTAACTGCAGACGAGGTCCCCGACGCCAGATTCCTGTTCGATCTCCAGAACGGTGGTCTCCAGATCAGAAAGGGCGGTCCGCTCCAACGTCGTCGGCTTCGGTGGAAGACCATCTAGCCATTAGTGCTTAGGGGGATTTGGTGGCAAAGGAGACTTTTTTGCGGCCTTAAGGATTTTTTTATCCTTGACTCTTGCCAATGCTGCGCGGCTGTGGCAAGCATGTCGGAGACTTGCTGGACTGGCTTTGCCTGGCTCAGAGGCTGCGCAGGGCCACGATCGGATCGAGGCTCGCCGCCCGCCGGGCCGGCACCACGCCAAAGAAGAGGCCGATCGATCCTGACAAGAGCACGGTGGTCAGCACCGTGCTGGCTTCGATGGCGGCCGGCAGGGGCGTAAATGTTGCCACCAGGGCAATAGTGCCCAGGCCGAGGGCGCTGCCAATCACCCCACCCAGACTGGCCAGGACCAGCGATTCGACCAGAAACTGCAGCAGCAGGTCACTGGGCCGAGCCCCCAGGGCCTTGCGCAGGCCGATTTCTTCGGTGCGCTCACTCACCGACACCAACATGATGTTCATGATGCCGATGCCGCCCACCAATAGGGATACGGCACCGATGGCGGCCAGCATCAAGGTGAGTCCACCGGTGATCCTGCCGACGATCGCCAGGGCATCCTTCTGGGATCGCACGGCGAAATCATCTTCCCCCAAAATGCGGTGACGCTGGCGCAACAAATTGGTGATCTGGAAGGCAGCGGCCCCAGTGCTCTGTTCGTTGATGGCCTCCACGCTGATGAAACTGAGGTTGACCCCGTAGGTCGGGTCGCGGCCGCTGAGGCGGCTCACCATGGTGGTCAGGGGCAGATAGGCCGCCTCGTCCTGGTTGGAGCCGAAGACCGCCCCCTTGGCCTGCAAGACGCCAATCACCTCGAAGGTTTGATCGCGGATGCGGAGCTGGCGGCCGATGGCCTCACCGGTGGGCAACAGTTTGTCGCGCAGATCCGGGCCGATCACCGTGACCATGCGGGCGCCGGAGATGTCGTTGGCGTTGATGAAACGGCCCTGGGCCATCTCAAAACTGCGCACAGGCAGAAATTCGGGTGTCACGCCGGAGATGGTGGCGGTGGCACTCAACGAACCGGATTGAACCACCTCACTGAGGGTGATCTGGGGGGCCACTTGGCGCACACTCGGGACCTGTTCCGCAATCGCCTTGGCGTCTTCCAGCACCAAGGTTTTGGGGGAATCAATGCCCTGGCGTCTGGTGTCATTGCGGCCTGGCACCACGAAGAGCACATTGGCCCCCAGGGTGCTGAGTTGGCCTTCCGCCAGATTTTGGGCCCCCCTGCCGAGCCCGACCATGGTGATGACGGAGGCATTGCCGATCACAATGCCCAGCATGGTGAGCAGGCTGCGCAGCCGATTGGCCTGCAGCGTGGTCAGGGCCATGCCGATGGTTTCCTGCAGGGGCAGACGGCGGGGCATGGGAGTCAAAGCGGTCCCTACAGGATGGGCGCTGAGAAGGGGCTGTGGGGGTTCCTGTAGGGGGTTCTAGGTGCCGCGATGGACTACCCCATGCAGCAATTCAAGGGTCACAATTTCGCCCTGACGCAGATCCACCGTGGCGTTGGCGACGCCAAAAATCACCGGCACACCGAGCCGTTCGGCGATGGACGCCATGTGGCCCTGGCGCCCTTCTTCTTCGACAATCACCCCTTTGGCTTTGCGGATTGCGTCCAGATAGGCGGCATTGGTTTCTCGCACCACCAGGATCTCACCGTTTACGAGCCGGTCCGCCTCCTCGGGGGAGCTGGCCAGATGCACCTTGCCACTCACCGAACCCGTGCCGATGCCGATCCCCCGTCCGAGCACCGCCGAGACGATGCCCACTTTGACGAGATCGGTGGAGCCGCTGACCCCTTCCAAGGTGCCGGCGGTTTCGACCACCAGATCGCCTTCCCGCAACAGGCCTTTCTGCTGGGCCACCCCCATGGCCAGGGTGAAGGTGCCGGCGGTGGAACGTTGTTCGGGGATCAGCAGGGGATTGACGCCCCAGACCAACTGCAGTTGGCGGGCCACGGTCTCCTCACTGGTGATCGCCAGGATTGGGGTGCTGGGCCGGAATTTGCTGACGTTGCGGGCAGTGGCTCCCGACTTGGTCAGGGGCAGGATCGCAGCGGCGTTGAGTTGACGGGCAATGCTGCTGACGGCCTGGCTGATGGCGTTGGGAATGGTGGTGGCCATCTGGCCATCAAGGATTCGCCGGGGATAGTCGCGCTCGATGCGCCGCGCGATCCGGGCCATGGTGGCCACCGCTTCCACCGGGTAATCACCAACGGCGGTTTCGTTGGAGAGCATCACGGCGTCGGTGCCATCGAGGATGGCGTTAGCCACGTCGCTGACCTCGGCCCGGGTGGGACGGGGGCAGCTGGCCATCGAATCGAGCATCTGGGTGGCGGTGATGATCGGGATGCCCAGGCTGTTGGCCTTGCGAATCAGTTCTTTTTGCAGCAGAGGAACTTCTTCGGCCGGCATCTCGACGCCCAGATCGCCCCGGGCGACCATCACGCCGTCGCAGAGGGGCAGGATGGCATCAATGGAATCAATCGCCTCGAATTTCTCGATTTTGGCAACCACCGGTGTAGTGCAACCGTGGCTGCGAATCAGATCCCGGATCTCCTGCATGTCCGAGGGATTGCGCACGAAGCTAAGGGCAACCCAGTCGACCTCCTGTTGCAGGCCAAAGGCGAGGTCACGGCGATCTTTAGGGGTGAGAGCCCGGATGGAGAGCTGCACATCTGGGAAGTTGACCCCCTTGTTATTCGAAAGCACTCCCCCGACAGTTACACGGCACTGCAGGCTTTGATCGGTCTGGTCGACACGCTCGACCACCATCTCAACCCGGCCATCGTCGAGCAGGATGCGGCAGCCATTGTGCACCTCCTCGGCCAGCTTGTCGTAGGTAACGGTGGCGATGGCTTGGTTGCAGTTCACCTGCCTGGAGGTGAGGGTGAAGGCATCGCCTGTGGCCAGGGAGATCGGACCCGCTTCAAAGCGCCCTAGGCGAATCTTCGGACCCTGCAGATCCTGGAGAATGCCGATGTGCACCCCCAACTCCTGGGCCACCTGGCGGATGGCGATGATGCGCTCGGCGTGGTCCTCGTGGTCGCCGTGGGAAAAGTTGAGGCGAAAGGTGGTGGCACCCGCTTCGATCAGCTGGCGCAGCACCTGCTTGGATTCGGTGGCCGGGCCGATCGTGGCCACGATCTTGGTACGACGCATCGGATCGACCGTGGCCATGGGAATTCACTATCAGTGGCGGAAACTACCATCTTGACTCTTGCGGCCCCGGCTCGCCATGGACTTCGCCACCTACCAGCGGCGCTCCCGGGAAACGGCCCGTTATCCCAATGCCGGTGCCAATCCGATTTATCCCACCCTGGGGCTCTGCGGTGAATCGGGTGAGGTGGCGGACAAGGTGAAAAAGGTGCTGCGCGACCAAGCAGGGGCCTTCGATGCGGACTCCCTGGAGGGCCTGAGGCTCGAATTGGGGGATGTGCTTTGGTACGTGTCCCAATTGGCCACCGAGCTCAATCTCAGCCTCGACGAGATCGCCGAGGCCAACCTGGCCAAGTTGGCCAGCCGGGTGGCCCGGGATGTGATTGCGGGCAGCGGAGACCGCCGCTGAGATAACACCCCTAGGCGTAGGTCCCTAGCCTTGCTCCGGTTAGGGATTGCTGCGGTGACCCATCTTTTGTCACGGCTGGTTTGGCCCCTGGGCCGTTTGCTGGCTGCTCTGGGACTGTTCCTGGGGCTTTGGCTTGGTGTGCCGGCCATGGCCCAGGCCCTGGAAATGCGGGTCAGTGAGGTAACGATCGCCCCTTGCCCGCTGCAGGACGTTGGCAGCCAACCCGAACAGCGCCGTCCCTC
>JBIIJV010000258.1:0-3572 GCA_044233545.1 Cyanobium sp. | reverse complement strand
ACCCCCAGCTCCCACATCCACTTGCGGGCCCGCTGCAGCGCCAGCCGGTAGCGCTCCCCTTCCGGATCCAGAAAACCGAGGGCAGCCAGCCGGTCGGGTACCTCCGGTGGCATTGCCAAGGCTCGCTTCCCTTGGGCCTCCATCGCCCCGTCGCGCAGGGCCAGCAGGAAGCCCCGCATCCGCTCGCGTTCGGCTGCCGGGCGAGGCTCCAGCGCCGCCAGAAACGCCTCCCACCCCGCCACTCCCTGCTCCGGTTCCGCCGGCTCCAGCGCCTGCGCTTCCAGCCGCTCGAATTGCTCCGCCGCCGCCAGGTGATCGGCCAGCGGATCGAGCGGAAAGCGCAGCCGGTCCAGCGCCGCACCGGGTTGCAACAGCAGCCGCAGCTCGATCAAATACCCCAGCAGCGCTTCCGCCTGCTGCCGCGTCAACCCCGGGCCCACAGGCTCCGGGGCCAACAGGGCGCGGCGGGCCAGGGCGTCGCTGAACTCCAGCGGCTGAAACAGGGGCTGACCCCCGGGACCCTGGCGGTGGCTGGCCAGAGCCACCACTCGCAACGCCCGCTGCACCAGTTTCTCGCTGATCTCCAGACCCTCCCGGCGCCGCAGGGCCGGATCTGCCGGCGTGTCGAGGCGCCGCACGTAGCTGAGCATCAGATCTGGCACCGACCCCGCCAGCAGACCCTCCTCCCGCTTGGCGATCACGTCGTCGATGAACATCTGCGCCAGCAGCACCGTGATCGGCTTGTCGCCGACGATCCGCTTGAGCTGCGCCTGGGCCGGCATCAGGTCGTCGTCGCTCAACGCTTCCCCCTGGCCCTTGCGGCGCAGGTAATCCAGGAAGAAAGCCTGCAGGCGCTCCACCGCGATCCGCTGCGGCACAATCCGGCTCAAGGGGCGCTCACGAAACCCGTCGTCATCGCTGCGGCTGGTGACCAGCACCAGGCCCGCTGGCAAAGCGGCCAGGAACTGCTCCCGGGCGGCGGGGGTCAGCTCCGAGAGGTGATCCACGATCGGGATCAGCCGTTTGGCGGCCAGCAGGGCCTCGATCAGCTCCTGTGCCAGCTCCTCCTCCGCTGCGCCGGCGAGCTGGTTGCGCAGCCAGCTCCGTACCCGATCGGCGACGCTCTCCTGGGATCCCAGGGCGGTTTCGAATAGCACCGGCAGGCGCACCACACCGCCGGGTTTTCCCTCCAGCCACCAGCGGGCAATCGCAAAGGCCAGGCTTGTCTTGCCCGCGCCGCCATCGCCGCTGAGCAGCAACACATGGCTGCCGGCCCTCGCCAGCAGGGATTCCAGATCCTCCGGCCTCAAGAGCCTTGGGCCCTCAGTGGCTGCCGCCCCCGCCGGGGTGAGGCACACATCCAGCGGCACGTGCACCTGGCGGGCCTGCACCGAGGGAAGGCCCAGGAAGGCGCCTGAGAGCTGGGGCTGGTGGTGCTCCACCCAGCACTGCAGGTCGGCGGGGGTGTAGATGCGTGACTGCGGCGAACCTGAATCCAGGGAGGGCGGCCTCAGGGATTGCAGCGCCTGCAGCACCAGGCTGGCCAGCTGATCTGGGGTGGAGAAATGGTTGACGCCGTGGATCTTCTCCACCTCAGCCCGGAAGGCCGCCAGATCATCCGCGTCGGCGTTGCGATCGATCCACGGTGGCGGCCAGGGGTGATGGCGATCCACCGTGAACACCAGGCGCGGCTTGTGGTGGCGGCTGGCCTGCTCGTACTCCAGATGAGTGATCGAGCGCCGCTGCGGGTTGTCTTCTGCCGGGCGGGTGCCATAGCGGTGGGCGATCAGCAGCACATACACATCCGTTGCCGCCACATCCGCCAGGCAGCGATCCAGCGGCTGCTCATCGAACGCCGTGTATTTCTCCATGCACTCCACGTCGTAACGCGCCTTCTCCAGCGCGGTCTTGAGCGCAGCGCGGTGGCCCTCCAGGTCGATGAAGGTGGAAGAGACGTAGACCGAAGGCTGTCCCTTGGAGTTGGGCACCGCTGGCAGCTTGAGGGGTGTGGATTGCCTCAGCAGTCTGCCGGTGGAAGCCCCGCTTGGCAGGGCAGGGGGTGGCACCAGCACAACAGTTCCAGCTCACCGGAGCTGGCTTATTGCTCACTGCGGCTACAGGATGGCGTTCTCGCCATGCGCCAGGAGCAGATAGATGGCTGCCGCCGCAGCGGTCACAGCACCAAACAAAAGGTAGTTAGGGCTGCTGCTGCTGGTTCTGGCACTGCCCCGAGCTGCCGGCCACCTCGATGCTGCAGATGCCCCCAGTCAACTTCTGCCCTTGAAAGACCTGCGGATCTGATCAAACCAGTTCCCGGGCAGGTCCCCAGACCGGAGCTGAACGCTCGCCATCGAGCGGGCCAGGGGCAGGCCGCCACGCTGCAGCACCGTCAGCACATGCAGGGTCACCGCGAGGGCGATCAGCAGCCAGGCGAGCAGATGGACGCTGTAAACAAGTTGCTGGAACTGGCCGTCGCGCAGCCAGTCCTCGTCCATCAATTTGCCGCTGCCCACCGCCAGTACCAGGGCCACCAGGGCGAGCGCATTGGCGGGCTGCCGCAGCCGCGGCCGGCCGGCGGTGAGTGCGTACAGGGCGAACAGCAGGGCGATCGGCCAGAGCAGAAACCCCACCGTGCCGTGAATGTCGATCCACTCACCGGCAAGGCTGAAGGGCAGCCGGCAAAAGCGCCCGTCGTACATCGAGTACACCAACAAGCCCGTGAGCCAGGCCAGCGGCACCAGCAGAGCCGTGGCGCCATGCAGCAGGCGCAACAGGGAGGGTTGGTAAGGACGGGGCATGGCGGGAGAAGTTAATCAGGTCGCGGCTGGAGCTGGAACTCGGGGGCAGGGCGGCTGCGTTGAACAATCATGACTGTGATGACGCCATCACCATGAGCTTGCAACGACGCGGCCAGCTGGCGTGCCTTGGAGCCGCCGTGCTGTTCGGCTGCAGTGCCCCCCTGATCGGCACCATCACCGGATCCGGTTCGGCCCTGAGCATCGCCGGCCTGCTCTAAGGCAGCGCCACGCTGGCCCTGCTGGTGGTGCGCCTGCTGTGGGGGGAACAGGCCGAAACCCCGCTGCAGCGGCAGGACTGACCGGCGTTGGCAACCCTCACCCTGCTCGGTGGAGTGGTCGGACCGGTGGGGCGCTGGAGCATGCCCGGGACATCGCCAACTGCGCCGTGACGTTGGCTGGCGCTGCAGAACGCGAGGCAATTCACCTGCGGCAAGGAGAAGTGGCTACCTGGCCGCACAACCCAGGTCAAGTACTAGTACCAAGACGCTGGCAACTCACTTTGAAGCAGCACTTGCATTCATGCCGAAAGCTGTGCGGGAAAGAAAGAAGTAAATTATTCCAACAATTCGTCCATGCAATCCCCAGGAGAGCCCGGGCGAAAGCGAATATTTGATAAGAAACCGCAAAAATTTTACCCGGCAATGACATCTCCAAATTTTGATTCCGTGATTGATACATTCACAGAGGAAGATCTCTTCTTTTTGCGATATCAATATCGCGTCTACAAAGAATGGAATAATGATCCTCGCCTCGCCATTTTACCTGGCGCCAACG
>JBIIJV010000059.1:0-14102 GCA_044233545.1 Cyanobium sp. | reverse complement strand
AGTTGTGGAAACCTTTTCACCAGCCACCCCACCAGCTGCTGCCACCACAACCCGTCGCACCCGGACCCGCAGCACCGCCAGCAATGGAGCTAAGCCGCGCACTACCTCCAGTCCGGCGGCACGCCGTATGGCTAAGGCGGCTACACGCCTCAGCATCACGGCCACCAAAACGGCCTCCCCTAAGGCCACCGCTGCGGCCCCCATCCCCGTCAGCTACCCCAGCGCCGACGATGGCCTGGCAGCAAACAGCGACAATCCTGCGGGCTGAGGCCTTAAAGGCCCATTAGCGCCTTACCAGAGGTGGCATTGGCCATGCTGCCTCAGTAGGTGATCCGCCAGCACCAGGGCCACCATCGCCTCCACCATCGGCACGGCCCGCGGCAGCACGCAGGGATCGTGGCGGCCTTTGGCCGCCAGGGTGGTGGCCTTGCCCTCGGAATCGATCGTTTGCTGCTCCTTGCGGATTGTGGCGGTGGGCTTGAAGGCCACCCGGATCACGATCGGCTCGCCGTTGCTGATGCCGCCTTGGATGCCGCCGGAGTTGTTGGTGGCGGTGCGCAGCGAGCCGTCGCTGGTGGCCAGGAAGGCGTCGTTGTGCTCGCTGCCCCTGAGCAGGGTGCCGGCAAAACCCGAGCCGATCTCGAAGCCCTTGGTGGCGGGCAAAGACATCAGCGCTTTGGCCAGGTCCGCCTCCAGCTTGTCGAACACCGGCATCCCCAGCCCCACCGGCGGGTTGCGCACCACGCACTCGATCACGCCGCCGCAGGAATCCCCCTCCCGGCCAATGGCCTCAATGCGGGCAATCATGCGCTCCGCCGTGGCTGGGTCGGGGCAGCGCACGATGTTGGCTTCCACGTCGTCGCGACTGACCCGCTCGCCATCCACCAACGTCTCAATGTCGTGGATGCGCCGCACCCAGGCAATTACTTCGGTGCCGTTGGCGCGGGCCAGCAGTTGGCGGGCGATGGCGCCGGCCGCCACCCGGCCGATCGTCTCCCGCGCCGAGGCCCGGCCACCGCCGCTGCGGGCCTGGATGCCGTATTTAGCCTGGTAGGTGGCATCGGCGTGGGAGGGGCGGAAGGCCACCGCCATCTCCTGGTAGTCCTGCGGGCGTTGATCCTTGTTGCGCACCAGCATCGCGATCGGCGTGCCGAGGGTGACGCCATCGAGCAGGCCGCTGAGGATCTCCACCTGGTCGTCCTCCTTGCGAGGGGTGGTGATCTTGCTCTGGCCGGGCTTGCGGCGATCGAGGTCCGCCTGAATCGCCGCCAGGTCGAGTTCGAGCCGCGGCGGGCAACCGTCCACGATCACACCGACGCCGCCGCCGTGGGATTCGCCGAAGCTGTGGATGCGGAAGAGGGTGCCGAAGCTGCTGCCCATGGGAAAAGCCTTCGTAGCTGGAGCCTACAGGCAGGCTCCGGCCGAATCAGCTTGTCTGCTGCACAGCCGCAGGGGCTGGTTTCTTCCTTAGTGTGCCGGCCAGGAAATAACGGCTAAAATAATTAAAAGCCCTTGTCGGTACGTGGCCTTTGGTCGTACGTTGCCGCCGCTGGTCCTCAGTGATACGGAGGTTCAGCAACTGCAGAGCATCGCCAACTCTCGCTTATTGCCACTTTCGATCGTCCAGCGGGCCCCAAATAGCTCTGTCATGCCGAGTTAATGAAACCAATAATACCTCCATCCCCAAGCTAATGGGTCTGACAGGCATGACCGTCGGCAAGTGGCGCAAGCGGTTTCGGAAACTTGGGCTGGAAGGGCTGCACGACGAGCTGAGGTCTGGCCGGCCTCGCACCTACGAGGACGACGCTGTCGCTGAGGTTATCAATCGGGCACTGCAGACCACGCCTCCCGACGGCAGCACCCACGGGAGCGCAAGAACTCTGGCTGCAGCAACAGGGATCTCCAAGACCACGGTTCACTGCTGGCTGCAAACCTTCTCAATCCAACCCCAGCGGCAGAAGTACCACCGCTCCGCGGAAGCCCGACGGCTACAAGCTCTCGACTGATCCGTTTTTCGTGCAGAAACTCCGGGACTGTTTGGCGACAATTAGCTAGGCGGCACAACACCATCCGTCAAGGCACCACAACCCTGTTCGCGGCGCTGGACGTGGCCACCGGCGAGGTGATCACCCAGTGCAAGCCACGGCATCGCCACCAGGAATTTCTGGGCTTCCTGCGCCAGATCGAGACGTCAGTCCCCGAGGACCTGGACCTCCACCTGATCATCGACAACTACTGCACCCACAAGCACGCCCTAGCCCTTGGGCTTCCGCGCAGCGGTAGGTCCGTGCCTGGCTGGCGCATCGGCCCCGCTTCCACGTGCACTACACCCAGACCTATGCCTCCTGGCTGAAACAGGTGCAGCGCTGATTTGTGATCATCACGCAGCGGGCGATCCGGCGGGGCAGCTTCTCCAGCGGCAAAGAGCTGATCGCCAAAATCGAGCCGTTTGGGGTGGCCTACAACACGACCAAGGCCCCGTTCAACTGGACCGCCACCGCGGACTCAATCCTGGAGAAGCTCCAACAACTATACGCACAAATCTGCGGGACTCAAACTAGGCATTTATCTAGAAGGGGGCGCTCCTTGCACATCCAAGCTCCCAAATCTGTTGATCTTGGCTCATTGTGAATAATCAGCGGGTGCCTTGACGAGTCCATCAACGTCCGCCTTGGTACTCACCTGAGGTAGGTGCCTTTAATTGGACAGATATGGCCCCTGTCATCATTAATACCGAGCGGGGGAAATAGAGTTCGTACTTAGTATAGACCTCATGGAGAGTTCTGCCTCCAAGGGAACTTTGCGGTCTTACATGGCAGTATCTCCATAGGAAGCGGGCCAGGCTGATCTCTACCTCCCAGCCATCTCTGTAGGCACGCAGGTACACCTCTACTCGTCTGTGGCAAGAAGCCTGCGGCTACGTACTTGACCGTGCGCGACAGCCTTGATCGGAGTGGAAGATCTCTGGTTTACGGCCGCCTTCCAGCGCCATCTCCAGGATATCTATAGAGAACTACGTGTCAGGGCTGTTGGAGAGCTTACAGGTAAGAACGTGTCTGGAGAGGAGATCCACAATCGCCACCAGGAAGAAGAATTTTCCGCATCTAAAATGTGGGTGATATAGGTGGCAAACACTTAAACCACTGTTGTAACAATGCTGATCTGAAACAGGTATTCACCAGGTAGGAGAACTGCTCGGGTGGATGGTCAGGGAACGTGATGCTTGAGTAGATCGCATGAATGAGTTGAATTTCTCATTGGTCCAAGATGCTGTTCTTTGATGATGGATAAGTGCCACTGGACATAAAGTAAACTCGGCATCAAGGCTTGACAAAATGCAAAATAGGGTCGCGTAAGTTTGTTCCTACATCCTTATCTAAAACGCGGTACCCCAAAGACTCGAGAATATGGGCGACTTTATCCTTGTCACAATCATACCAGCGACCAGGACTTGGGGCATCATTGAGATCTGGGTAAATAGCTATTTTTTCATGCTTGGCATTGTGTTTTGCAATGCGCGAACGAATAAAATACCAAAACCTAGAGTAGGGAAGCAAATGATCTACCAGCCTTTGGTGATTCTCATGAGCAAGCTTGCCAGAGGCGTTGAAATGAGCGTAGTCAGCTATCATCCAGAAGCAGTTTGCTCCTGGTTTAAGCTTACCGAACAGGTTCTGGGCATAGGCGGTTATCCCTTCGAGCGAAACATGGCAAAGACATCCAAATGAAAACATATAGTCAAAATGATTGTCAGGGAGCATTGAGCAAGAAAAATCATCAACTTGAAAATATTTGACGTGTGAATGATGACCCACATATTCGAAGAAGCCATTGTGTTCAGCAGACAGGGCATCTAGGACATAGATTTCTCTAGCAGGTAGCAATGCCTTCGTCCAACATCCCCTACCTGGACCGATTTCTAGTGCTACGGTGTCATGACGTATATACGGCTTGATACAGCGTAAATACGTTGCATGATGTGAACTAATCCAATTTAATGTTCCATAACTTGGAAACCGGCAAAGAGGGTCAAGTGGGTCACCTTCGAAATAACCACCTTTCCAGAGGGACTTAAAAGATTCTAGTTCTTTCCCAAGACGTGTCATTGTAAGAAATAGCAATTACCACAACCTAGCATAGCACCCGTCCATGGGGTAGGACAAAAACTAAGATCGACTGTGGTGCAAAGGCTTTGACCTGTTACCTGGTGTTTTCACTTCAATAAATAGTTCGCCTAGGGTATGCCGGGGGCCTACTTAGACTATCGCCAAAACAGCCAAAGACACTACAAGTAGTGTCTTTGGCTGTTTTGGACACTACATCCACCCCCTGAACGAGTATCTAGCATATATCTGCATCGATGGGTTCCATCATGCCCCTGGTGGTTGAAGTGGTCACGATGGAGAGGGGTCATCTTTCCTGGCAGAGGGGGGAGCTGATCGCCAAAATCGAGCCGTTTGTGGTGGCCTACAACACGACCAAGGCCCCGTTCAACTGGACCGCCACCGCGGATTCAATCCTGGAGAAGCTCAAACAACTTTGCGCGCAAATCTCCAGGACGGCAAACTAGGTTCGGCACCTCTGCAGCCTGGATCTGGCCATGCGAAAACAGGAGCGAGCCGCCCTGGTGCTGCGGCGGCTGGAGCAGCACTATCCGGAGACGCCAGTCCCCCTCGATCACAGCGATGCCTTCACCCTGCTGGTGGCGGTGCTGCTCAGCGCCCAGTGCACCGACAAAAAAGTAAACGAGGTGACGCCGGCCCTGTTTGCGGCGGGGCCGGATCCGGCGGCGATGGCCGCCTTGAGCGAGGCCACGATCCTGGACCACATCCGTCAGCTGGGGCTTGCGCGCACCAAGGCGAAGCACGTGAAGCGGCTGGCCGAGCTGCTGCTGGAACGGCACGGCGGCGTGGTACCGGAGGGTTTTGCGGCGCTGGAGGCCCTGCCCGGCGTGGGTCACAAGACCGCTTCGGTGGTGATGGCCCAGGCCTTCGGCGTACCCGCCTTCCCGGTGGACACCCACATCCACCGTCTGGCCCAGCGCTGGGGCCTAAGCAGTGGCGAGAGCGTGGCCCGCACCGAAACCGATCTGATGCGGCTGTTCCCTCGCCAGGCGTGGAACAAGCTGCACCTGCAGATCATCTTCTATGGCCGGGAGCACTGCACCGCCCGCGGCTGCGATGGCACCCTTTGCCCGCTGTGCCGCGAGCTGTTTCCCAGCCGCCGCCGGCCCGTCGTTACCAACAAGGCTTGAATTGTGGTCGATGGCAGTACACAGACAGCCATATAAAAACCCCTTCTAGGCATAAAAAAACCCCTTCCGAAGAAGGGGTGACTTAAGGCAAGGAATGCCGTTCCGAATCAACCGATCGCAGGAGCGGTCAGCGCCACGGGGGTGGCGGTGGCAGCAGCCAGGTCGAGGGGGAAGTTGTGAGCGTTGCGCTCGTGCATCACTTCCATGCCGAGGCCGGCACGGTTGAGCACGTCGGCCCAGGTGTTGATCACACGGCCTTGGCCGTCGAGGATCGACTGGTTGAAGTTGAAGCCATTCAGGTTGAAGGCCATGGTGCTGACGCCCAGGGCGGTGAACCAGATGCCGACAACGGGCCAGGCAGCCAGGAAGAAGTGCAGGCTACGGCTGTTGTTGAAGGAGGCGTATTGGAAGATGAGACGACCGAAGTAGCCGTGGGCTGCAACGATGTTGTAGGTCTCTTCTTCTTGGCCGAACTTGTAGCCGTAGTTCTGGGATTCAGCTTCGGTGGTTTCACGCACCAAGGAACTGGTCACCAGGGAGCCGTGCATGGCGGAGAACAGGCTGCCACCGAATACACCGGCCACACCCAACATGTGGAAGGGGTGCATCAGGATGTTGTGCTCGGCTTGGAACACCAACATGTAGTTGAAGGTACCGGAGATGCCGAGGGGCATGCCATCAGAGAACGAACCCTGACCGAAGGGGTAGATCAGGAACACTGCGGTGGCAGCGGCAACGGGTGCGCTGTAAGCAACGCAGATCCAGGGGCGCATGCCGAGGCGGTAGGAAAGTTCCCACTCGCGGCCCATGTAGCAGAAAACACCGATCAGGAAGTGGAAGACCACCAGCTGATAAGGGCCACCGTTGTAAAGCCATTCGTCAAGGCTGGCTGCTTCCCAGATGGGATAGAAGTGCAGGCCGATGGCGTTACTGGAGGGGACAACAGCACCAGAGATGATGTTGTTTCCATACATTAGGGAGCCGGCAACGGGCTCACGGATGCCGTCGATGTCGACGGGGGGAGCGGCGATGAAGGCAACGATGAAGCAGATGGTCGCGGCCAGCAGCGTTGGGATCATCAGCACACCGAACCAGCCCACATAAAGGCGGTTGTTGGTGGAGGTGACCCAATCGCAGAACTGATTCCACGCCGAAGCGCCGGAGCGCTGTTGGATTGTGGCGGTCATGAGGACGGGGGTTGGATGCTCTTGAAGAGCGGGATGGAAGGTCGGTATTCCGACACACCAAACGTAACAGAATTTTGCGCCGGTGGAGAGGTTGGGCAGCCCAGGGGCTATCAGCGGACCGCATGGGAGTGATCAGCTGGGCTGATCAGAGCTGTGCTGGCAAGGGCTCTGGCTCGCTGAGCCGTAATTTGGCAGCAGCTCAACCGGAAGGCTGCCGGGCGGTTTTGCTCATCAATGGGGGCAACGGCGGTCCAACCTGCCTTGGCTTGATCCTTCCAGAGCCTGATCGCCCTGCTGGTTGGCGGGAAGTAATAGAAATGGCGCCCGTCACTGATCCAGCCCAGCGGTTCTGCTTGCCCAGCACAACGACAGCCATGGCTCACTTCACCCCACGGGGATCAGCAACGCTGGAACGGCGGCGGCGACAACGCTCCGAGCAGTAGCGCACTTCCTCCCAGACGTCTTGCCATTTTTTGCGCCATTGAAACGGCCGCCCACAGACAGGGCAGACCTTGGTGGCGCGCTCTGAGTGATCGGCCATTAGGGATTAGGGGCTGGAGTGACTCCAATCTCGCTGATCAACGATGCACGCTCCTGCAACTACTGCCCCAGCCGGTGGCGGTTGAGCTCATTGAGGCGTTAACCTTATGAATACTTATACGTGTTGTGCATAGGTTCGCCGTTTCGGGCATGGAGATTTTATGGCGTTTCTTGTTTTCTGACTCTAGAAAATCCCAGACTACATTACAATAAAGTTTGGGTAGGGTTGCCTGAGCCCCCGCCTTGCCACTGCCCGCTCTGATGCCCGACCTCGCCGACCTCCCGCTGCTGCCGCTGGAGAAACTTGGCCCCGCTCCCACGGAGGCCCTGGATGATGGAGAGCACGACAAGAACAACCTGCCCGACTGCCTGGCCCGCTGGCGGCAACGCAAGGATGCCGAGCGCGAGCGGCAACGCACCGCCCAGAGCTTCAACGTGCCTAAGGCCGAGATCGCCGAGCAGGGCTACGACCTCAGCCTCAACCGCTACAAGGAGCTGGTGCACGACGAGGTGGAGCACCGCCCCCCGCTGGAGATCCTGGCGGAACTGCGGGCGATCGAGCAGGAGATCCTGCAGGGGATCGAGGAGCTGGGGGGGATGCTGCGATGAGGGGCACGCAAGCGCGATCAGCGGGCCAGGCCCAGAAACACCAGCAGCGAGCGGTTGAGCCGCAGCAGATCGTCATCAGCAAGGCAGCCGATGCACTGGCCCAGGCGGCTGACGGCTCGTAGACCGTTCTCCGTTTTGGGCTCGACGGGGACGCGAAAGACCGGCAGATCAGACGGGTCGGTCGTGATCAGACACACCGTCACGGAGTCGCGGGCGGTAAATGCGTCGTCCTGAACAATCACCACAGGGCGGGGCTTGCTGGCATAGCCGGAGCCGCCGGCCATGGTCCAGAGCTCACCGCGCTCGCTGGCATTGGCCAACAGACATTGCCGCCGCGCCTCGGCCGCGAACTCGGGCGCATGCACATCCGGCACCCAGATCTGGATCGGCCGCATCCCCTGGGCCCGCAACCGCTGGCGGTGCTCCCGCACCTTGCGGCGGTTGGCGGCCCGGCGCGCCTCCTGGGCGGAGGGCTCTGAGAGACTCAGCTCAGGGGCGGCTTCAGACCCCATGGCAGCTTTTGCAGCGGTTACATGTCACCCTAGCCGGGGCTGGCGGTGGTGGCCGGGGCTGATCGACGACGAGGTGGAGCACCGCCCACCGCTGGACTCCCATGGACCCCTCCCGCCGCTGCCGCTGGCGTGGGCGAGGCAGCCGCTCACCAGCTGCTGCGGCAGGGGAACGCTGCCAGGGCGGGGTCAGCCGTGAGCAGCACCAGCCGCTCGATTTCTGCCTGGGCGGCCAGCATGCGATCGAAGGGATCGCAATGGGCCTGGGGTAAGGCGCCAGCCCGGAGCGCATGGGCGTGACGGATGGACAAGCTCTGGAATCCATCGGCCTGGAGCAGGCCATCGAGATCCGCCAGGGCCTCTCCCAGCTCGGGCAGCTTGCCTCTGTGGTGCTTGATGCTCAGTTCCCAGACCGTGGCGGTGCTGACCCAGAGACGGGAAGTTGGATCTTGCAGTAACGCCAGCGCGCCGCTGGAGAGCCGCTCTGGCAGGAACCACCACCAGAGCAGCACGTGGCTATCAAGCAGATAGCCGTTATCGGCGCCACCGCCTTCGCTCATGGCTGGGTCGGAGGCAGCAGCACTGCTTCGTCCCACAGGCCAAGTTCCTCGTGTTCAAGGGGCCGCAGAAGCACATCGGCATCGGCGAGTGGGGTGCCGCTGCGCAGGCGACCCGGTATGCGCCTTGGCGGTGTGGACTCCAGGGGCACCAGCCGGGCCCAGGGTTTGCCGGCCTTGGCAAGCAGGATTGTTTCGCCGGCGTGGGCGGCATCGATCAAGCGCGAGAGCTGGGTCTTGGCCTCGTGCACGTTGACCAGCCGCGGCTGTGGAGGGGCATCCATCTGGAGCGTCCCATACCACTTCTTAGCTTAGTCCAGGACTAAGGAAGATTGGGCCTCCCCTTGATTCCTTGGACAAGTCACTAAGGGTCACGCCATGGCAGATCGACGGGCAGTTCGATCGGCACCATCAGGATGCGGTTGCTGACCTTTTCCACCAGTGCTCCGGGCCAGGGCTTCTGCTTCTTGGCCTTGCCCGTGCTGCCAGTTGCTGAGGCAGCGGCACCCCCTACTGCTCGGGCCGCCAGGGCCTGGTTGGCAGCTGGCAGGAATTCGCGGTTGCCACGTCCGGTGGGCTCTGGCATCGGGGGCCGGGGAGCCTCAAGACCCGTGCGCCGCCTTAGCCTGGCTGGAAGGATTCAGGGGACGGTCGTGATCATGGTCCTGGCGAAGCGCTCCAGCGACAACCAGCTCACCCTTCCCCAGGCGGTTGTGGAACTGCTTGGACCTGCAGAGGTCTATGACGTGATCTGCGAGGAGGGTCGCATCGTGATCACCCCGGTCTCCTCCTCTGCCGCTTCAGCTGTGCGCAGCCGCCTGGAGCAGCAGGAGCTCCGAGAGGAGGATGTGGTGGACGCCGTGCGCTGGGCACGCCAGGCATGATTCGGGTGGTGCTCGACACCAACGGGCTGGTGTCGGCGCTGCTGTTCGAGAACGGCCCTCGGTGGTGGTGGCCGAGGTGCGGGCGATGCAGGGCTTGCATCGGCCTGGGGGAGGACGACTCCACCTACCTGGCCAGCAACCTGCTTGATCCCGTCGCCAGGGCGCAGCAACCGGTAGTTGAGCGGGTGCAGGCGCCGCAGGCCGAGGCGTTCGTCAGCCAGGCGTCGCTGCGGGAGATGGCGATCAAGGCCTCGATCGGCCGGCTGCAGGTGGATTTGCCGGAACTGGAGCGCCAGGTGCCGTAGCAGGGCTTCCGTTGGCTGCCGATCAGCAACGCCCACTTGCTGGCCGTGGCGGACCTGGGGACCGATGGCGTCCACCTGGAACCCTGGAGGCCAGCCATGCCCTTCATGGCCCGCCCTCCTGACTCAGGGGCGCTGGCTGAGTCTCAAGCTGAAAACCCTTTGCGCGTAGGCGGAGATTGATCTCTTCTGCTGCCTTAGTTGCGCGATTTCGGAGCTCGTCAGCCGTTCGGAAACCACTGAGATAGCTGGCTTCGTTGGCGGTGAGGGCACCGGGGTCGATGCCGAATGTGTGTTGGATGGCATCAGGGAACCTCTCGCGCAAAAGGCGGATCACCAGGGCTTCAGGCTTGAGGCGCTTGATCCGGCCAGCGTTCACCAGCGTAACGACAGCGGCCACCTGGCCGCCACCGGCCTGGATGTAGTCGGCCAGTTCGGCCAGGGTGCCGCCCAGGCAAATCACGTCGTCGACCAGAACGTAGGCCGTGCCTGCTGTGACGGGCCCATCGAACTGGGGACGCAGCAGCAGGCGCTCCATCGCTTTGGCGCCGGTGTGAAACACACGGGAGGCCTCGACGATATTGGCCACAGCTGTTTCCTGAAGAAGTTCCCGTTCTTTAGGCCTTGGTGACGGATTGGGGGAGGGCGCCGGTGTGGCTGGGCAAGGACTACCAGCTGCAATGCCAGCCGGCTGCAACCGCAGGCACCACCAAAGGCAGCTGGCAGCTGGGCCACTGGCGTGCACTCTCGCCGCTGGTGGGTCCGGTGGCCGGACCGATGGAATGGGTGGGCCCGGTGCTGGTGGGGTGAGGTAAAACCGTTCTCTGTCCTGCCCCAACCACTGAACCCCAGCAGTCCCTCATTCCTCCTCAGCTGCGCCCACGGGAATGAGCACGATCTGCAAGCGACCCAGCTTGACCTCGAACTCATCGTCGGGTTTCAGGCCCAGCTGGGCTGTTTAGGCCTTGCCGGCCATCAGGTTGCGGTTGAATTGGGACTTGGTGGCATAGCTGAGGCTGTGGTCTGGCTTCCCCTTGCCGCCACTGCTGCCGGCACCTAAGTGCATGCCGTTGGCTTCCAGCAGGGCCTCGTAGAAGGCGGTGAAGTTCAGTCGCTCGGTGCCGACCTTTTTGATGCTGACATAGCCGGCAGACGAACAAGATCGGATTTCGAGACATCGCCTAGTTCCTTGACCTTGGCGAGCAATTTAGTTCCGATGAGCATGGTGAATGGCTTGGGATGATGGACTAACTCGAATGGCCAACTGTCATTCAGCCAGGTCTGCGGCGAGAGCCAGAATCCACTTTTGCCAGAAATGACGAGTATGCCAAAGGGCCGAGGCCCATGGACAAAGACTCTGCTATATCATTATAGTTTTACTTTTCTTTTCTGACCAAAGACTCAGTAGACGCAGGGATTTAGTTAAGCCAAGTCCATCTTCGGGCTCCAGGGCCTGCCAGGCGATCGAGAAGCTATCGATGTCAACCGACATCGAAAACTGCACCAGTTGGCCTTCACTCAGCCGGCCCTGGCGATACTTGTGGGCCAGGGTGCGGGCGGTGGGCAGCAGATGCACCGGCAGGCCGCCGAGCTCCGCGATCACCCTTTCACCAACCTGCTCCGCCACCGCCTTACCGGCGACGCTTTCGAGTACTGCCAGGGCTGTGGGGGGATCCAGCCGCTGCAACCCCTCGGGCCGCCACACCTCCACAAGCGGCGGCCCCCAGTCCCGGGAGGTGGAACTGAGCAGCACATGGGCCTGGCCAGCGGGAGGAAAGAACGGCTGCACCTGCCCTTCGTGGATGGCGTTGTCGAACAGCAGCAACACCTTCTCCTTCACCAGGTGCTGGAGCACCTGGATCGCCTGCTCCTCCAGGGGGCCCTCCAGCCACGCCATCTGCCAGCACTGACGGCCGAGGCTGGCGAGTTCCGACGCCAGGTTCAAGCGGCAATCGATCCATTAGCGGCCGGCGATGGCCAGCGGGGCTTCTGGTGCGCCCTCTCGCACCTCGCCGGACCCGTGGCGGGGCCGCCGGAGTGGGTGGAGCCGGTGGTGGGGTGTGGGGTGTGATGGCTCAGCCCGTGGTCTGCAGGTTGCGTTTGCTATGTGTAATCGCTCGTCCACGCGAGCTCGTGCCGGCACCAGACCGCAGGATGCACGAATGTCAGCATTGTTTGGGCTTATGATAGCTCAGGCATATGGTACTGCGGGTCGTTTTCTACAGAGTCTTTCCATACAGTACAGCTTCTGTGCTCGCGCTCAGCACGCATCATAAAAACTACGCAAAGGCTCGACGACTTCTTGCACACGTTCAAGATTCCCGCCAAAGAAACCGCTTTGCAGAGGCCTCCAGTCCTCTTTTGAACGGAAGATTTCACCCAATAGGATACTAAGTGGATCGCCCTCATGACGATGTCGTCTTTTCCGTATCCACAAACCTGGAATTGTATATCTTCCTGATTGGCCCTGATCGAGATTGTTTCTCAAATATATCATTGAAAATAACAGCTCAAGCTCCACAAAGATGGATTCATAGTCTTCTTCGCTGGAGACTATGGACTTAAGTACTGGACGAAGTTGTGCAAATAGATAACTGCTCAGCAGTGTCTTCTTATTTTCAAATTCCGGATGTTGACTCAACGCGCCTGAATTGAAGATCTCATGGTAAGGATTTATGTCTATTATAGGCCTAAGCAAGCCCGATGCTGACGAGCGGACAAGTGCACCAGCAATAGCCTCAATAGCGCCGTAATTGTTTGCCTTGATTAATCCCATACCACCTGCATAAATCATGTATAAAGTAGGCAGATGTCTAATGCTTAGATTTGCAGGTTTTCCGCGCAGTCGAGTCTCCCCAAAAGAGGCGATCTTTACAATAGCGTCACATAGCCATTCGATATGAGCCTGATTGCCCCATCTGCCAATCGTGGCGAACGTGGCTACAAGTTCGGCGCATATCCCGTCAGTACGTTTTAGGCAGCCTAGCAAGCTAGACTGGTCTAAATCATTATTAAGAAAATCATCTCCAAGCTCTTGAGCAAGACCGTCTATAGTCTTATCTGTTAGCTCGACCAATAAATCATGCAGTCTGATCCTATAAATGTCATCGACAATGTACTTCTTGAGCGTCACAATTATGGTTGCAATTGAGAGTGGATGGGGCTGTTTAAACTCTTCCAAGGCATTTATCTTTTCCTCAAGAGTTTCAAAGAAGGAATCGGCATCGTCAATTTGCAATGGTATAGCACCTTTATTATTTACGATTCTATTTGCACTTTGACTAAGAGTCCCCTTGGTAGCCCAGTAGGTCACGTAGCGGCGTGATGGGGATCTCATGATTGAATTACATAGCGCTATGTCCCAGTCACCAGACCAACCGCAGACAACAAGTCCAAATTCGTCGAATATTTGTTCAAGCAGGACAATTGTTGCCGGATCATATGTCTCTAGCTCTTGGGTTGTGTTTCTTATTCGATTATCAAGATAGTCACCATTGACTTTTAGGATTACACATGGCGTGTGTACCAATGGTGGTGCACCCTTGACTTGGTCGCCAGTGGAGATAACCACAGGCCGAATAGATACATCCTCAAGCGCCTGCTCAAGGAGGCGGTCGAAGTTTGTAGTGATAATTACCCGGATGTGTTTTTTCGAGACCATGTTAGCGATAGCTCTATGGGCCCGTGACGGCATCTTGATATTCTGAATCCTCTCTTCCTCTGATGGCTCAAAAAAGGTCTTTAGATAATTGCTTCGGTCTGCTTTTGATTTTGCAAGTTGGTCAAGAAGGCCGGAGTAGCTTGGTTCCGTCTCATACTCTTTTAGATACCATTGGTCGGGATTGGCTGGCGCTGCGCCGCCCTTTGCTATGGCTATATTCTTAATTAGTTCAAGTGTGATTTCCCAGCCAGTTGGAATCCCAGCTGACCTGGAAATGCCTGAGCCTAGGAGTAACGCATAGGCTCCAGGACTAGCGCTCATTGAAAAGCTCAAAGAGAGAATCGGATCAATAGTCATTTTTCCATGTCAAACGGCAGATAGCATTGAGAATTGCAGGTTTATCGACATATGAGCACCTTAATAGCATTCATACGAAGCCAACGACCCCTGCTCAGTTCAACTTGGGGGCGCCCCCCCACTACCAGGAAAGATGTCACCCCTCTCAATCGCAAACCCGGGGGCTTGATGGAGCAGAACAATGCGTCGTTACAGCGAGGCGATCAAGGCTGATGTCAGAAGGCGGATGAGTCCGCCGAACC
>JBIIJV010000255.1:0-3582 GCA_044233545.1 Cyanobium sp. | reverse complement strand
CTCCCGTAGCGGTCATCAGCGCCGCACGCGCACGTTGGCAGACAGGCCAGGCACCAACCTCAACCCCTTGGTCTGTTGCGGATCGAGGGCGATGCGGGCGGTGATCCGCTGCACCACCTTGGTGTAATTGCCGCTGGCGTTATCCGGGGGTAACAGGCTGAAGCGGGCCCCCGAAGCCGGCGCCAAACCGGTGATGCGGCCCTTGAAGACGCGATCGGGGAAGGCATCAAGTCGCACCTCTGCGGCTTGGCCCAGCCGCAGGGCCGTCAGCTGGGTTTCCTTGAAATTCGCCTCCACCCAGGGTTGGGTATCGACCAGGGTCATCAGCGGCTGGCCCGGTTGCACCTGGCGGCCTGGTTCGGCGCGGCGGGCACCGATGCGGCCCGGTCCCGGCGCCGTAATGCGGGTGTAAGAAAGCTGCAGCTGGGCTTCGGCCAGGGCCGCCTGGGCCTGGGCCACCTTGGCGGCCGCCGCTTGGGCCTTGGAGCGATCGACGCCCACGTCCTGGATGCGGGCCTGGGCGCCTTGAGCACTGGCCTGGCTGTGGGTGAAATCCGCCTGGGCCTTGCGCCAGGCCGCCACCGCCCGCTCCGCTTCATAGCGGGAGACGCCGCCCTGCTGGGCCAAACCCACCAGCCGCTGGGCATCGGCCCAGGTGCGGGCCATTTCACTGCTGGCCGACTGTTGTTCGGCGATGGCCACCCCCTGGGCGGCGCGGGCGGTGCTGAGGGTGGCGCCCGCCTGGGTGCCCATCGCCTCGGCTTCGCGGCCCACCTGCTCTAGGTCGGCCCGGGCCCGATAGAGCCGCACACCGGCATCGCGATCATCCAGCAAAATCAACGGCTGGCCGGCCTTCACCTCCTGGTTGTCGTCAACAAATACCCGCACAATCGTGCCCGGCACCCGGCTGGAAATCTCGGTGAGACGGCCCTGTAATTGGGCATTATCGGTTTCTTCGATTCCCCAGTGGCTGGCCAGCCAGGCGCCACCAGCCCCGAGGCCGCCCAGCACCAGCAAGGGCACCAGCCAGTTGCGTTTGCGGCCACCCCGCCTGGGGGGGGCAGCCTGGGGTGGGGGAGGGGCAGACCCCATGCAATCGCTACATGCTCTCGGCGAACGCTACTCCTTGCCGCCAGCATCCCCGCAGGCTGCGAAACGATCACCCACCTCAGCCTGGAGCTGCTCCAGCAACAGGCGGCCCTCACTGACCCGGCGCCCCGCCAACAGGCCGCGGCGCACCAGCAACGCCCCGTCGCCCGTGGCCACCACCAGACCCAGCCCCGCCACCAAGGCGACCACTTGCCCCGGCTGGCCACCACCATCCCCTGATATGGCCCCGGAGCGCAGCAGGGCCCGGGCCTCGGGGCTGAGTTGCTCGGCCAACTCCGGCAGCAGCGGTTCTGTTGCCAGCAGCTTGAATCGTTGGTCGCGCCACTGGGCCACCGCCCCGGGATAGAGCCCCATCACCTGGCGGTGAATCTCCAGGGCACTGCGCTGCCAGCGGATCTCGAAATCATCCCGTTGCAGCAGGCGGGCGTAGGTCATGCCCAGCTCGCTCTGCTGCCGCACCCCCAGGCGGGCCAGCCGTTCGGCCTCTGGGCCCGGGCCGCCGGCTGCGATCGCCACCAGGGCTTCCAGCATCAAGCTGGCGGTGAGCTGGGCCAGGGCCAGGGACACCGCTTCGGCGTTGTCCCGTAGACCGATCGCCAAAGACCTTTCCAACAGCACTGCACCGGTATCGAGGCCCTCCTCCATGGCCATGATGCCCACTCCGCTCTGGCCATCACCCTCCAGCAGGGCCCACTGAATCGGGGCGGCGCCGCGCCAGCGGGGCAGCAGGGAGCCGTGGCCGTTCCAGCAGCCCAATGGGGGCAGGGCCAGCACTGTCGCCGGCAATATCTGGCCGTAGGCCACCACCACGAAGACCTCGGCGCCCAGGGCAGCCAACTGCGCCTGGATATCTGGCTGCTTGCGCAATCGCTCGGGGGTGAACACCGGCAGGCCGAGTTCAAGGGCCCGGGCCTTGACCGCCGAGGGCTGGGTTTGGCTGCCGCGGCCGCGGCGCCGGTCGGGCTGGCTGACCACCCCCACCAGCTCATGGCCGGCGCTGTGCAACGCGTCCAGGGTGGGCACCGCATAAGCGGGGGTGCCCCAATAAAGGATCTTCAAGGCTGGCGTTCAGGCCTCACCCGTAACCGACAATCCCTCCACCCACACCCAAGGACAGAGTCCACCGGGGGTGACTTTGGCGATTCCTTCAAAACCCACCAAGCTATTCAGCACCGTACGGATGTCGCCCGCCACGGTGGCCGCCTCAATCGAGCGACTTTCGCCGCCGTGGATCCACCAACCATCAAAAGGCAATGAGAAGGATCCCTGGCTGGCCTTGACGCCCGCATGCAAAGCCGAAAGCGAATCGATCACCACCAGGCCTTCGCCGCCCACACCAGGGCCCGTGCCCGTGCGGTGATCCAGTCCCTCAGCCCCGCCAGACACGCCGGCGCTGGGACCGATCTCAAACCAATCAGGTCCGACCGACACCTTGGCCCCCAGGCCGGCATGGCCCGTGGGGGCGACGCCAAAGCTGCGGGCGGTGGCCTCGGAATGCAGAAAATTGACCAACACCCCCTCACTCACCAGGGGCAGACATTGGCTGGGCGTGCCTTCACCATCAAAGCGGGCGGCGCCCACATTGCCCGGATGCAAGCCGTTATCGCGAATTGACAGGAAAGGCACGGCCAGGGGCTGGCCCAGGGACTCCCGCTTGCTGAGGCTCACCCCATCCAGCACCGCCCGGGCATTGAACAGGCTGCTGAAGGCGCCGATCAAGTCCAGAAAGGCTTCGGGCGAAAAAACGCAGGTGTAGCGGCCGGTGTCGATTGGGGCGTAGTTGAGGTGGGAGATGGTGCGTTCGGCCGCCTCGGCCACGCAGCCCGCCACGTCCAGGTCCTTGGCGCCGTAGGCCACCCGCATGGCGCCACTGCTGCGCGGTTTGCGACCCGCTTCCTCGGCGCGGGCATAGAGGTAGAGGCTGGCGGTGGTCAGCTCCTGGTGGCGGCACGCCCCCTCGCTGTTGATATAAACGCGCTCGCTGCTGCGCTGGCTGAGGCCGTTGTAAGGCACGGTGGCGATGGCCGGGTGGCGCTGCAGCAGCTCGGCTTCGGCCTCCTTGAGGGTGTCCAGCAAGGAGAGGATGCTCAGCGGCTCTTGCAGCGGTTGATCCAGGGGCGGCAGGGGGGCAGTGGCCAACGGCGAGAAGGCCGGCACATCGTCGGGGTTGCCGAAGTCGCTGGCGGCCCGGGCACCGGCCATGGCCCGGGCCAGGCCCGCATCGGATAGATCGGAGGTGGAGGTGATGCCCACCAACCCCGCCCCGTTCCAGACCCGCAAGGTAATGGCGCTGCGCTGGGCCCCTTTCATCTGCTTGGCGTCACCCCGATCGACCTGGACCGAGGTGTCGGTGCTGCAGCCAGCACCCAGGTCCCAGCGGCCCACTCCTTCGTCTTTGGCCAGGGACTCCAGTCGCTGGCGCAAGGACGCCACATCCAGGGGAGCGGGAAAATCGCTTGGGGTGGTGGTGCT
>JBIIJV010000254.1:0-3596 GCA_044233545.1 Cyanobium sp. | reverse complement strand
CCGCGCCCCAGCGGCGAGCCGAACACCGCCATCACCGCGTCGCCGATGAACTTGTCGATCGTGCCGCCATGGGCGCTGATCACCGCCACCATCGCCCCCAGGTAAGTATTGAGCTGGCGCACATGCCGTTCGCTCTCGCCGGCGGCGCTGCGGCGCCGCGTCAGCTCGGTGAAGCCCTTCAAATCGGAGAACAGCACCGTCACCTCCAGCACCCGGCCGCGCAGCATGCCCCGCGCCGATTCCGGGTCGGCCAGTATCTCCGCCACCACGCTGGGGGCCACGTAACGCTCGAAGGTTTGGCGCAGCCGGCGGCGCTCCCGACCCTCCAGCAGGTAGGCGTTGCCGCCATGGAGCAGGGCCAGCAGCACCAGGCCGCTGGCGGGGGCCAGCAGGGGAATCCAGCGATGGTTCAGCTGCAACGCCAGCATCGCGGCCAGCAGCTGCAGCGCCAGGGCTGCTCCCACCACCCCGAGCCGCCAGACCAGGGGGCGGCGCGCCAGGGCCAGGCCACCGGCCACCAGCAGGGGCAGCATTGTCAGCAAGGCCCGGCGCAGGTCGGTTTCTGGCCAGGGCAGCAAGCCGTCGCCCTGCAGGGAGTTGGCGCTGGCGGTGGCCAGCAGCTCCAGACCGGAGAGGGGCCCAAAGGCGGTGGCGTGCCGCCCCCCCTCCACTGGACCGACCACCACCAGGGCATCTTGCAGCCGGGCTCGCAGGGGCTGGTTGCGCCAGCGCTGGGGATCGAGCACCTCCCAGGCGGGTAGGCGGCTGAAGCTGCCCTCCGGTCCGTAGACATTGAGGCCGGTGCGCCGATCCGGCTGGCGGGAGGGCAACCCGGCGAGCCGCAGCAGGGTGGTGGACAGTCCCGGCGGGCTCTCCACCCCCTGGTCCCGCAATAGACCGCTGGCATAGGCCTCTGGATGGCGCAGGGGCTCGCCGGGCACGGGCGCCAGGCTGTTGCTGAGCCCCACCGCCGCCCGTCCGCCGATCGCCGCCAGGAACTGCTCCGGCAACACCAGGGTGAGGCCGCCGGCACCGCGGCTGTCCTCCGGCTCCAGCATCTCGGCGGCGAGGGCCACCCGGCCCCGGGCGCCGGCCAGGAAACGGCTGAAGGCCTCGTCGTCCGCCGCTCCCTTGCCGCTGGGACCCTCAAACACCACGTTGATGGCCACCGCCTTGGCGCCGGCCGCCAGCAGGCGCCGGCCCAGCTCGCCGTAGGCCGCCCGCGGCCAGGGCAGGGTGTCGGTGCCCCGGGTCCAGGCCGGTTGGTTGGGGCTGCGGGAGAACCAGGCCGCCTGCTGCAGGCTGGCGTCGTCGATGGGTACCACAATCACCGCCGGGGGAGGACGGCGCGGGCCGCGCCAAAGCAGTAGCTGCTGCTCCAGGTTGCGCTCCCAGATCCGCCAGCGCGGCCCAGGCCAAGCCGCCGTGCCGCCCATCCACAGGCTGATGGCGGCGGTCAGCGCCGCCAGAACAACGGTGCGACCCGGGCGCGGGGAGGGGAGGGCCATTCAGGGCAGGGGCAGCGGCTTAGAAGATGCCGAAGCGACGCAGACCGGGCAGCGACGGCACCGATGGCACCGATGGCACCGAAGGCAGCGTCACGCCGGGGACGAAGGAGCGGATGTGGCTTTCCAGCGCCGCGAAACCGGGCAGGGTGCTGCGGAAGCCGCTGAACAGCGGGCCGGACAGGATGGCGTTGTAGTCGCCGGAGCTGAGGCGCAGCAGGGTAAGGATGACGCCCTGGGCCGAGAGCTTCACCTTCTGGCCCGCCTCCACCGCCGTGGCGGGCTTGCCGGTGGATTCGCCGTCTTGGAGCTGCTCCACGTCCACGCTGCCCTCCAGCACCGAGATCTCGGCGCTGCCGTCCTCCTGCACGTCGATCAGATAATTGGTGCCGCGCACGCTGAGGCGGGCGGAGCGGGTGCAGCCGTTCTGCTTGCCAGAAACCAGGATCTGGCCCTTTTCCACCAGGAAGCAACTGGAGCCGAGCTTGAGCAGGGAGAAGCGGTTGATGCGGCCGGCGGCGCCGCTGCTGAAGGCCAGCTGGCCGCGGCTGTTGCGGGTGCTCAGCGTCTGGGGAGCCGAGGCCCGATCCTTGGGCGCCGCCTGCTTTTGATTGATGTATAGCTCTTGGCCATCGAGAATCTCCTGCACGGTGGCGGATTCAGCCGCCCAGCTACCCCGGCTGTCGGCGATCGCCAGGGCCAACAGCAGCGCCGCCACGAGGGGAACGGCAGGGACTCGCGCCATCGCACCCCCGAAAATGATTGCCCCCATTGTGGTGCCAATTCAGCCCACCGGCTCAACCCAATCGGCGTAACCCCATCGGCGTAATGATTCCGGGGAAGATGGGGATCCACCATTCGCTACTGACCGATGGAGCTGCTGCAGCGCCTCCTGATCGCCCTGCTGGCAACCGTCGCCCTCGTGGCCGTGGCCGAGCTCTGCCGGCGGCGGCGCCTGGTCCTGCCCCCCGCCCTTCTGGTGCTGATCGCCCTGGCCAGCTGGGTGGTGATCGGCGCCGAGACGCGAGCGCTGCTCGGACCGATGGCCCATCGCTGGCTAGATCTGACTGGGCTGTTGCTGCTGTGTCTCGCCGCCGTGCGGCTGGTGCTGTGGCTGACCCTGGAGATCCCCAGCAGCTTTGGCTGGTGGCGACGGCCACCGCAGTTGCTGGTGCAGCTGCTGATGCTGGGCTTCGGCGGCCTGATCGCCGTGGTGGTGGTGCGCCAGATCCTCAAGATCGAGCTGCTTGGGCTGATCACCACCTCCGCCGTGCTCACCGCCGTGATCGGTTTTGCCTCCCAGGGGCTGCTCAAGGACCTGATCGCCGGGCTGGAGCTGCAACTGGGCGATGACTTCGCGATCGGTGATCTGGTCGATCTGGGCGGCCAGCAGGGCGTGGTGGAAAGTGTCAGCTGGCGGGACACCAGCCTGCGCACCATCGAGGGCACCCGCCTGGTGGTACCGAACAGCAAGGTCACCGATGAGGTGATCGTCAATAAGGTGGCCTATGGCTACTGCGGCAACCGCTTTCAGATCGGTCTTGATTATGCAATTCCGCCCGGTCAGGTGCGGGCCATGCTGCTGACGCTGCTGGGCGATCACCCGCTGGTGCTCAGCGATCCCAAGCCGCTTGTGCGGGTCAAGGAGTTTGGCGACAGCGCCATCATCTACGAATTGCAGCTGTGGCATCCCAAGGGTGTGGAGCCGGGGCCGATCGAACTGCGCAGCGAGCTGCTTGAGCAGATCTGGTATGCGGTGCACCGCAACGGCTGGACCATTCCGTTTCCGGTGCGCGAGTTGCGGGCCGCCCCGCCGCCGGTGGATCCGGAGCAGGAGCGCCAGCCCGCCCAGGCCACGGCGCTGGCCTGCCTCAGCCGCAACCAGATATTCAATGTGCTCACCTCCGAGCAGCAGGGCCAAATGGTTGCATCCAGCAGCCGGGTCCGCTTTGGTGCCGGTGAAACGATCGTGCGTGAGGGGGATGGGGGCAACTCCCTGTTCCTGTTGATGGACGGCAGGGTGGCCGTGATCAAACATCGGGACGATGGTTCGGAAGTGCTGGTGTGCGAACTGGCTGCGGGCGAGGTGTT
>JBIIJV010000253.1:0-3597 GCA_044233545.1 Cyanobium sp. | reverse complement strand
CACCTGGCCGCCCCGCCAGGGGAGCCATCGGTGGCTCTGCAACGGTTGCTGGCCGCCGCCAGTCCCCAGCAGCGGCCAAGGATTGAGCAGGCGTTGCAGGAGGCGGCGTTGGAGGGGGAGGCACTGCAGGGGGAGGCGGCAATGAAAGAGGCGCAAGAGGCTGCGTTGCTGGCGACGCCAGAGGAGGCGCCAGAGGCGGAGTTGCAAGCGCAGCTGGTCGCTGCCAATAACTTCGACGCGCCCGACGAACCCCCAACCCACGCCGAGGCAAGCCCAACCACCACCGCTCCCCCTGAGGCGCCTGGCGAACCCGACCCCAACCCGCCAAACCCCAGCGCCCTTGCGCACCTCGCCATCTATGCCAGCACCGGCCGCTGGCCGCCTGGGGAAGGCCTCGGCCCCAACCCGCCCCAAGCCCTGGAGGCCGCTCTCGACAGCGCCCTGGCCCTGCCTTCGCCCGAGCTGCGGGCCCTGCTGCAGCACCTGGCCGCTGCGCCAGGGGCCGATTCGGTTGCCGCACAACGGCTGCTGGCCGCCGCCAGCCCCCAGCAGCGGTCTCGGCTGGAGGTGGCGTTGCAGGGGGAGGCGGCGATGAAAGCGGCGCCAGTGGAGGCGCTTGACGCGGCATTACAAAAGGCACTGAAGCCAACCGAACCGGCCGCAAGCGATCCAACCGCGACGGCCCGCCCCACCACTCTTACAACCCCCCAGTCCCGGAGCGACGTTGATGACGACCTGGTGATCGATGGCGCCGGCATGGTGCTGCTCTGGCCGTTTCTGGAAACCCTGTTCAGCCGCCTGGAGTTGCTCACGCAAGAACGGTTGTTTGGCGATGAGGCCCAGCGACACCGGGCCATGGCCCTGTTGGGGTTTCTCGTGGATGGCGATGGGGATCCCCCCGAATGGCGGCTCACCCTGGCGAAGCTGCTCTGCGGCGACCTGCCCCAGGCCCCCTATGGCCTGGAAGCCCCCCTCAGCGATGCCGAACAAACCGAGGCGGAGGCCCTGCTGCAGGCGGTGCTGGGCCATGCCGACGGCCGGCTTGGCGACGATGGCGCAGCCCTGCGCCAGGGTTTCCTGCAGCGCCCCGGACTGCTGTCGGCCCGCCCCGGCGCCTGGGTGCTGCAGGTGGAGCGTCGCCCCGGTGATGAAGTGCTGGAAGGGTTGCCCTGGAGCTGGAGCTGGATCCGGCTGCCCTGGATGGACGATCTGCTGCAGGTGGTGTGGTGAGGGAAGAAAGCGCGGTCAAAATCGCTATCAAAAGGCCATGGCGGCCCAGAATCACCGCAGCATGCAGGAGCAGGCCAGGCTGCTGATCAAACGGGAGGTGCGCCTGCATCAACCCGGTGCCATGGAGCGTGCCCGGAACTGGCGCGAGCGCATGCGCGATCGGCCCATGCCCCAGCTGCTGGAGGATCTGCGCGCCGATCGTGAGCGTTGAGCCCACGCTCCATGGGGAGCGCCACGTGCACGTTTGATCACCTATCTGTCTTTGGCCTTTCGCTGCAGGGCCATCCGGCTCACCACTGATCAGCAGCTGGATGGAGCGGCTGAAAGAACCGGTTGCGGAGGCTGAAGGGAGCAGGGCCCGTAGTCGCCGCTGTTCAGCGCATGAAACCGCGCCCAACGTGTTGCCAACGCTCGCTGGGCTGGCTGAGGCCCGGCCACCTGCACCCGGCTCAATGGCCTCACATTCGCCAAGTGACACCGCGGTGTGATCTCTCCGTTGGCCGCGGATCGCAAATGTTGGGGCACAATGGGATGAGCAATTAAGTTGGCTATGGCTGGAGCCGCGTCTGCCCATCAGCCCGCTGCAGCCTCCCGCGAGGGAAACGGCCAACAGAGAGCTCGCCGCACGCGGCGCACCAGCGCGGACCCCCAGCGAGCCCAGCAAGGGGCAACCGCCGCCGCCGCTGCAGCGCCCGCCGCACTGGATTCCCTGAGCCGCCTGCAACAACTGGCCGATGCCAGCCCCCAGGTGGCGCAGTTGCGGCGACTGCAGGCGCTGGCCGATTCACGATTCGCCCCGGTGGCCCAGCGTGAGGGCGGCCCAGAGGAAGAAGAACTCGTTCTGGGCAAATTCGCCACCGCTCAGCGTCAGCCACAGCTCCAGCAGGCGCCCCGTGCCAACAACACCGGCCTGCCGGACCAGCTCAAGAGCGGTATTGAATCGCTGTCAGGCTTGTCGATGGATCACGTGCGGGTGCACTACAACTCAGCGCAGCCGACGCAGCTCAACGCGCTGGCCTACTCCCAGGGCAGCGACATTCATCTAGCGCCGGGGCAGGAGAGGCACCTGCCGCACGAGGCTTGGCATGTGGTGCAGCAGGCGCAGGGGCGGGTGGGGCCGACGATGCAGGCGAAGGGGATGGCAATCAACGATGATCAAGGGTTGGAGACTGAGGCGGATTTGATGGGTGCAAGGGCGGTACAGATGGTTGATGGGGGGCAAAAGCCAAGACCCGACCTCGTTGCTCCTCTTCAACATAGCGAAACGACGCAATTAAGAAAACAAAACAAAATCATTACAGGTATTACGCACGTTGTAAGTGAAGATAACGGGT
The DNA here is from genome assembly GCA_044233545.1 of Cyanobium sp. Classification (GTDB taxonomy): domain Bacteria; phylum Cyanobacteriota; class Cyanobacteriia; order PCC-6307; family Cyanobiaceae; genus Cyanobium. The sequence goes on along the minus strand of JBIIJV010000253.1, from coordinate 1,033 downwards.
CTCTTTACAAAGAAAAATGGTGGACTAACGAGCATGAAGAATTACATGAAGGAGACAAGATTGTGGTGGAAACAGACGATCAAATTATTTCCCGCCGCGGGCCAAACCAGGAACAAAAAGGTATAAATGAGATAGACAAAGTTAGCCCGCAATACTATTTGTGGTATAGGTTACTCGAGATCAAAGGAAATCAACCAGAAGCGGAAAAATCCTATATAAGAGAAGACACCTTTACTGCGCCAAAAGATAAATTTCAAAATGTGGAATTGTGGGATGGACTGATTGCCATATCAAGCCCGCACAGTATAAATGCCTGGCTACGGTATTTAGGTTTTAGTGTTGAGCCTCGTCATCTGTACCCTTTTTTAGCACAAAGCGGCGGTGTTTATGGGACAACAAAAACTGATGCTGAGAGGCTGATTGGAGACCTAAGGCAATACTGGGCATCGACACATAGCGTTCAATTCCAAGCCTATTATAATGACGATGAATCTAAACCTGGGCATTTGCTGATGTACGATTGCAGTGCGGACAAAATGTACCAGTTTAAAAGTAGAAAAAAAGACCCAGTTACTGAAAAGGTTACTATCCGGGAAAGGATAGATAAGTACATGACGGAAGAAAGTTCTGACGAAAAAGGTTTAGGAAAAATGCCAAGCAATGTTAAATATCTTGATTCTATGAATAATAATGCGGAAAAGAATGCAATGTCGCAGCGACTGGAACTACGTAGATCAACAAAAAAAGTTAGCGAGAGTGAAGAATGGAATAGAAAAGACGCAAAACACACACGGTGCATGTCTGTAGAAGTGGAGCTCTCGAAACGGGAATACGATAAATTGATGTACTTTTTTGCGTTTCGAGAAGTGCTTGGTTTTTATAGCTATTGCAATGAGGCGAGCATGATTGATCCCGGGGCTACACGGTGTTTAAGCATTCTGGAGGACGTGGCTGCAATGAGAAACATTTTACTAGGACCAGGGTCGGCAAAGAAGGTATTACAAGAATTTGTGGACAGTATGCAGATGAAAGA
>JBIIJV010000107.1:0-9288 GCA_044233545.1 Cyanobium sp. | reverse complement strand
CTCCCCGTCGCCATGCTGGGGTGCATCCCAGCGCCATCATCGATCCTTCCGCCCGGCTGGGGGCGGGGGTGCATGTGGGTGCCCGGGTGGTCGTTGGGGCGGGCTGCCTCATCGGCCATGGCAGCACGCTCCACCCAGGCTGTGTCCTCTACGAAGATGTGCAACTGGGTGAGGATTGTGAGATCCATGCCAATGCGGTCCTGCACCCCGGTAGCCGCCTCGGCCGCCGTTGTGTCATTCACTCCGCTGCGGTGATTGGCTCGGAGGGGTTTGGTTTTGTGCCCACCCCCAGCGGCTGGCGCAAGATGCCCCAGACCGGCCGGGTCGTACTGGAAGACGCAGTTGAGGTGGGCTGCGGCTCCATGGTCGATCGGCCCGCCGTGGGGGAGACCCTGCTTGGGGAGGGCAGCAAGATCGACAACCTGGTGCATGTGGGCCATGGTGTTCAGCTGGGCCGTGGCTGTGCCCTGGCGGCCCAGGTGGGAATCGCCGGCGGTGCGGTTCTGGGCGACGGAGTGATTCTGGCGGGCCAGGTGGGGGTAGCCAATCGGGCCCGCATCGGCGATCGCGCCATCGCCTCCTCGAAATCCGGCATCCATGGGGAGGTGGCGGCAGGCGAAGTCGTCAGTGGCTATCCAGCGATCCCCAATCGTCTTTGGCTGCGCTGCTCGGCCGCCTTCAATCGCCTGCCTGAAATGGCCCGCACCCTGAGGCAGTTGCAGGCCCGCCTGGAGGCAGAGCCCAGGGAGCCTGATTGAAGGGCGCTGGTTTCGGGTTACCGCTAGGGAGTGGGTAGTCTCGGCCTGCCGAAAGGTTCGCCGCAAGGCCCCCCGCAGGCCCCCGCCTGGGGCCGCCCACCACCGCGTTTACCCTTTGCTAGCCCCCCGGATGACCAGCTATCGGATCACCCTGCTTCCCGGCGATGGGATCGGCCCGGAGATCACTGCGGTGGCCCGCCAGCTGTTGGAGGTTGTGGCCCGCCGCCATGGCTTCAGCTTGGTGTTTGAGGAGCAACCGATCGGTGGCGCTGCCCTTGATGCCAGCGGTGAGCCCCTCCCGGCCAGCACTTTGGCGGCCTGTCTTGGCAGTGACGCCGTACTGCTCGCCGCTATCGGCTCACCCCGTTTCGACAGCTTGCCGCGTGAGCAGCGTCCGGAGAGCGGGCTTCTGGCTTTGCGTTCGGGCCTGGGGCTCTTCGCCAATTTGCGTCCCGTCAAGATTATTCCTGCCCTAATTGGCGCCAGCAGCCTGCGGCCGGAGGTAATCAGCGGCGTTGATCTGGTGGTGGTGCGCGAGCTGATTGGGGGCGTCTATTTCGGGCTGCCGAAGGGCCGTATCGAGGCCGAGGGTCGGGTGCGGGCCTTCAACACGATGGCCTATTTCGATGACGAGATCGATCGCATCGCCAGGGTGGCCTTCGCCCTGGCGGCTCAACGGCGGGGCCGGGTCTGTTCCGTCGACAAGGCCAATGTGCTCGATGTCAGTCAGCTGTGGCGCGATCGGGTGGAGGCCATCCATGCGGAGTACCCCAGCGTCGCCTTAAGCCACATGTATGTGGACAACGCAGCCATGCAACTGGTGCGGGACCCCCGCCAATTCGACGTGATCCTCACCAGCAATCTCTTCGGCGACATCCTCAGCGACGAAGCCGCCATGCTCACCGGCAGTATTGGCATGTTGCCTTCGGCCTCCCTGGGGTCGGAAGGTCCGGGTTTATTCGAGCCGGTCCATGGGTCGGCACCCGATATCGCCGGCCAGGATCGAGCCAACCCGCTGGCCATGGTGCTTTCAGCCGCCATGATGTTGCGCCTGGGTCTCCAGCAGGGTGCGGCGGCAGACGACCTGGAAGCTGCGGTGGATCGGGTGCTGGCGGCCGGCGCTCGCACCAGCGATCTGGCGTCTGATCCGACCACGGCTTTGGGCTGTCGCGCCATGGGGGACCGGCTGCTGGAGGCCCTGGCGACTAACCATGCCTGAGGAGATTGCCAGAGTGGGGCCGACGATCTGCGAAACTCGCTTTCATCTCTACCCCTGAGCGTCGATGTCGAAGCGTCATCCGGTCGTCGCCGTCACCGGTTCCTCCGGAGCCGGAACAAGCACCGTGAAACGGGCCTTCGAACACATCTTCACCCGCGAAGGCTTGCATCCTGCGGTGGTGGAAGGTGACAGCTACCACCGCTACGAGCGGGGCCCCATGAAGGAGGCCATGCAAAAGGCGTTGCAATCTGGTGAGAACTTCTCCCATTTCGGCCCCGAGGCCAACCTTTTTGACAAACTCGAAGAATTATTCCGGGTCTACGGCGAAACCGGGGGTGGTCAGAAGCGCTACTACCTGCACTCCATAGAGGAGGCTGGCGATCACAACGCCCGTCTTGGTACCAACCTGGAACCGGGCCAATTCACTCCCTGGGAGTCGATTCCAGAAAACACCGACCTTCTTTTTTACGAGGGACTGCACGGCGGAGTCGTCGGCGAGGGCTATGACGTGGCCCGTTATGCCGATCTTCTGGTAGGGGTGGTACCGATCGCCAACCTGGAGTGGATCCAGAAGATCCAGCGGGACAATGCCGAGCGCGGCTATTCGGCCGAAGCGATCGTCGACACCATTCTGCGTCGGATGCCCGACTACATCAACCACATCACGCCCCAATTCAGCCGTACCGACATCAATTTCCAGCGGGTGCCGACGGTGGACACCTCCAACCCTTTCATCTGCCGCAGCATTCCCACCCCCGATGAAAGTTTTGTGATCATCCACTTCCGTCGCGGAGCTCGCGAGAAGTGGGGCATTGATTTCCAGTATCTGCTCCGCATGATCCACGACTCCTTCATGTCCAGCCCCACCAGCCTTGTTGTCAACGGCGGCAAGATGGGTTTTGCCATGGAGATCATCCTGACGCCGATCATCCATCGCATGCTTGAGGAAAAGAAGACCGCTGCTTGATAGGCGCCAGAACGAACCTTTCGCACCTACACTTGCGGCCAAGGTCGGGTGATCATCGGTCACCGTCCACCTATCATCACCTCTTCCGCCAATCAAGCCTCCGGCAACCATGGGCCACCTCTTTCTCCCTCTTTTCTGATCGGCCCAGCTCGATCGATCGATGGGAATCAGACGGCTGGGCGCCAGGCGGATCGCAACGCCGATGTGAGTTCCGCTCCATGGACTGTGACTCCCCTGAGACTGGATCGCATCAATAGTCGCGAACTGTTGGGCTCTGCTCGCCAGATTTATCACGCCTTTCTCTCCACAGGTCCTACGGGTGTGGAGCCGGCCGGCGTCGTCATGGTCGGTGAAAGTCGCCAGGGCCGGGTGGTATTTGATCTTCCGGTGCTGCTGCCTCAAGAACAGTTCGTGCCTATTGATTGGCTGCGGGGCCGGAGCCAAACTCGGTCCCGTTCCCCCCGGGGCGGCTCACCCCGTTGGACCAGCTAATCGCCATGGCCTCCCTCATGTCGCTGGCCCCTGCCCTGATCACTGCCCTGCTAGGGGCGGCAGTGGGAAGTTTTCTCAATGTGGTCACTTGGCGATTACCGCGCCAGGAATCCATCCTCTGGCCCTCCAGCCACTGCCCCCGCTGCGGCACCACCTTGGCCTGGTCGGACAACGTGCCGGTTCTCTCCTGGCTGCTGTTGCGGGGTCGCTGCCGGTATTGCAAGGCCCCCATTTCGAGGCGGTATCCGTTGGTGGAATCGGCCTGTGCCCTGTTATGGGTGATCACCCTGCTGGCCCAACCAGCGGCCATGGGTCCGGCCCCGGATGGCTTGTTGCTGTTGCTGGCCGGCTGGATCTTGGTGAGTTGGCTGATTCCGCTGGTGCTTATCGATTTAGACAGCCTCTGGTTGCCCGAACCGCTCTGTCGCTGGGGGCTGGTGACCGGCTTGGCCGTTACGGCCCTTCTCGGTTTCCAACAAGGTCCGACGATCGGCCGCTCGTTGCTGTTTTCCCATTTTCTGGCGGCGGCCATTGGGCTCTTGGGTTTCGAGCTTTGCAGCGCCTTGGCCGCACGTGCCTTCGGCAAACCGGCGTTGGGATTGGGTGACGCCAAGCTGGCGGCCCTGATGGGTGCCTGGTTGGGGCCGTTGGGGCTTGGATTGGCAGTGGCCTTGGCGGTGATTTCCGGTGGTCTGATCGGCCTGCTCGGGCGTCTGACGGGCCGGCTGCGGCGGGGCCAGGCCATGGCCTTCGGCCCGTTCCTTGCCGCCGGTACCCTGGCGGTCTGGTGGGCTGGCTCCCGCTTCTGGCTCGATCTACTGCTGCCGCGCCCTTGAAGCGGTAGCTCCAGGTTCTTAAATGGGGGGTGGCCCCTTCCCCGTCCCTCAACCTCCCGATGTCGCTGTTCGACTGGTTTGCTGATCGCCGCAAGAACGCTCCGGCGGTGCGGCCTAACCAGGTTCCCGAAAGTGATGAGGGCGATGGCCTCTGGAGCAAATGTCCCGAATGCGGGGAGGTGGTCTATCGCAAGGACCTGATCGCCCATGCCAGCGTCTGCAAGGCCTGCGGCTACCACAACCGCATTGACAGTGCCGAGCGCATCCGATTACTGGCCGATGAGGGCAGTTTCGAGCCCCTGGACGTTGAGATGTCCCCCACCGATCCCCTTGCTTTCAAGGATCGGCGCAGCTACGCCGATCGCCTGCGTGACGCCCAGGCGGCAACAGGGTTGCGAGATGCCGTGGTTACGGGCTTGTGCCGGCTGCAGGGATTGCCCCTGGCCCTGGGGGTGATGGATTTCCGCTTTATGGGCGGTTCGATGGGGTCGGTGGTGGGCGAAAAGCTCACGCGGCTAGTGGAAGAGGCCACCGTTCGTCGCTACCCCCTGATGATTGTTTGTGCCTCCGGTGGCGCCCGCATGCAGGAAGGCATGCTCAGCCTCATGCAGATGGCGAAAATATCCGGGGCCCTGCAGCACCACCGCCAGGCCAGGCTTCTCTATCTCCCCCTGCTCACCCATCCCACCACCGGTGGGGTGACTGCCAGCTTTGCGATGCTGGGCGACCTCATTTTGGCCGAACCCAAGGCCTTGATTGGTTTTGCCGGCCGGCGTGTGATTGAACAGACCCTGAGGGAGAAGCTGCCCGAGGGATTCCAGACGGCCGAGTACCTGCAGGATCATGGTTTTGTCGATGCCATCGTGCCCCGCACCGAGCTGCGTTCCACCCTGGCTGTCCTGCTGGAATTGCACGGGGTGGTGCGCCAGCCCATGCCTGTGGCCCTATGACTCCTTCATTTTGGACTGGGTTGTGGGGGCTGGTTAGCCGGGGGGCAGCCTGGCTGTTTTTCGGCCTGTTGCTGTTGCCAGGGGCCTTGGTGCTCAGTCCGGCTGGGCCCGTCTGGGCGGGTCCGGTGGCCTGGCAAGAGCTGCCCGCCAGCGCCGAGGGCCGCCAATGGTGGGATTCGGGCAGTCTGCGGCTTTCCCGCCAGGGAAATTTGACTGTTTTAAGTCGCTTTCAGCCGGCGCCGAAGCCTGCGCCTGACGCTGCCGCCGCGCCCCCGGCAGGGGCGGCGGAAGAACCGACTATTGGCAAAGATCTTGGCCCTCAATCGCCCCGCCAGGCCCCTGGGATCCTTTATGTGATGGAGCTGGACTGCGATCAGGCCCTTTACCGGGATTTGGCGGTCAACGGCTTGCCCCGCTGGGGTTCCCCGTGGCAGCCGGCCGGGCCCGATGATTTGGTGCGGCGTCTCCTCAAGGAGGTCTGCGCCGCCGGGGCCAACCTGCGCCAGGCTCAGGAGCGGTCCCTTGGTTGAGCCCGTTACCAAGGGGCCCCTGCGGGTAGCGATTGCCGGGTTGGGCTTTGGTGCAGCCGTCCATCTGCCGGCCTTGCGCGATTGCCCCGCTACTGAGCCTGTGGCCCTTTGGCACCCGCGCCAGGAGAGGCTTGACGGGGTGTGCCGTGCGGCGGAGCTACCTGGCTTTACGGATTTTGAGGCAATGCTGGCCGACCCCGCCCTAGATGCGGTGGTGATCGCCACACCGCCCGCCGCCCGTTTTGCTCTGGCCCAGGCGGCGATGCAGGCCGGCAAACATTTGCTGCTCGAAAAGCCGGTGGCCCTCCACAGCGACCAGGTGTTGGCCTTGCAAAAGTTGGCCTTGCAACAGGGCTGTGTGGTGGCTGTGGATTTTGAATATCGTGCCGTGCCTCTGTTTCAGCAATTGGCGGCCCTGCTGGCCCAGGGGGCCCTTGGCGATCCATGGCTTGTAAAGCTCGACTGGCTAATGAGCAGTCGGGCCGACGCCAGCCGCCCTTGGAGCTGGTATTCCCAAGCTGCCGCCGGTGGGGGGGTGCTGGGGGCCCTGGGCACGCATGCTTTTGACATGCTGCATTGGCTCATCGGCCCGAGTCGCCGTCTCCAGGCCAGCCTTAGTACGGCGATCGGCGAGCGGCCACTGGCCGACGGTGGTCCCATGGCCACCGTCGATGCTGAAGACATTGCCCTGGTGCAGTTGCAATTAGAGGATGGTTGGGGCCGAAGGGTGCCTGCCCAGCTCAGCTTGGCCTCGGTGGCCCGTCAGGGACGGGGCTGCTGGCTTGAACTCCATGGCAGTGAGGCCACCTTTGTGCTGGGCTCTCCCAACCAGGCGGACTATGTCCATGGTTTCCGGCTCTGGCGAGGGCAGCCAGGGGAGCCGGGGCTGACGGAATTAATGCCGGAACCGGACCTGGCCTTCCCCCACACCTGGAGTGATGGCCGCATAGCGCCTGTGCAGCGGTTAATTAGCTGGTGGGCGGCGGCAATAAGAGAGGGGCGTCCGATGGTGCCGGGCCTGGTGGAGGCGGCAGCCAGCCAGCGTTGTTGCGACGCCTCGCGCGAAGCGGCGGCTGTGCAGGTGGTGCTATAGCCGCAAATATCAAGAACTGATGTCAAGAACAGAAATTAGTTATTTAACTCCTTCAATTCGGTCTTCGATCTCCTGGTAAATTTCCTGGAGCTGAGCTATGTTTTCTTCGCTAGTTTCCCAGTAACCACGACCATTGACTTCCAGAAGTGTACTAACAATTCGACGGAAGCTGTGTGGGTTTAGATCCATCAGCCGCTGGCGCATTTCGGGATCATTGATGAAAGTATCATTGGCTTCTTCGTAAATAAAATTATCCACAGCGCCACTTGTTGCGCTCCAACCCAAAGTAAAATTGAGCCTTTTGGCTACTTCCCTAACTCCTTCATAACCAGAATTCAGCATGCCTTCGTACCACTTGGGGTTGAGAAGCTTTGTGCGGGAATCAAGCCGGATGGTCTCGCTCAATGAGCGCACTTGGGCGTTGGCAGTGGTAGTGTCAGCTATATAGCTGGTCGGCGCTTTGCCATCATCCCGTAATCCAGCAATCAATTTGGTTGGATCTGAGTCAAAGTAGTGGCTGACATCTGTGAGTGAGATTTCGGCTGAATCGAGGTTCTGGAAGGTGACGTCGGCGGTTTTCATGGCCGATTCGAACACGTCTCGTTTTTGATTCATCTCGCCAGGGTTGTCGGCATTGAAGGCAAATGTTTTGCGGGAGAGATACATTTCTTGCAGTTCACCTTCCTGCTCCCAAGTGCTGTTTTCGACTGCCAGATTTACATTTGAGCTGTAGCTGCCGCTAGCATTTGAAAACACTCGTGTAGCAGCTTCTCGCAAAGAAATTCCCTGTTCGGCAGCTTGGTCCTGACTATGCTTGCGTACAAAGTTCATTGCCAGGGGCTCATCGGCCTCGGCCGCCATCTTGACGCCCTGGTCGATAAGGGCCATCTGATTAATAAATAGATCTCGGAAGACACCGCTGCAATTCACCACCACATCGATACGGGGGCGCCCAAGTTCTTCCAAGGGAATCAGCTCAAGTTTGTTTACCCTTCCCAGGGAATCGCTCATGGGCCGCACACCGATGAACCAGAGGATCTGGGCCAGAGATTCCCCATAGGTCTTGATATTGTCCGTACCCCATAGCACACAGGCAATGGTTTCAGGCCAGGTGCCCTGTTCTGCCTTCTGTCGCTCGATCAACCGATCGACAACCACCTTGGCCGAGGCGATCGCGGCCTTGGTGGGAATTGATTGGGGGTCTAGGGCGTGAATGTTTTTGCCGCTGGGTAGTACCCCTGGGTTGCGGATCGGATCGCCGCCGGGTCCGGGCAAAACGTATTCGCCATCTAGGGCCTTCAGCAGACTCTCCATTTCCATGTCGGCGCAAATCTGCTCAAGGCAAAAACGCAGATAGGCGAATTGTTTGTCCAATTCAATTGGGTTGACTTCGCCGAAGCCGGCGCTGCGGCAGGCCGCCAGCCAGGGACTGGGCAGCTTGAAACCAAAGCGCTCGAACAGGTCGAAGAACCAGCCGAAGTTACGCCGCAAATTGACACGTCCATCTTGGCCGGTCACTTGGCGCACCATGGCCCCAACCGCTGCGCGGCAGGTTTCAGTGATACTGCGGTTGAGTTCGACGTCGGCCAAGATGCCGTTGTCGTTGCCTTTATAGATATCCGCGATCGTGCGTCCTTGAGCTTCTGCTAACAGGCCTGGCAGCGAACGGAGCTCTTCCTCTTCGCGCTCTAGGGCAGCGATGCTCACTAAGGTGGCAATTGCTTCTTCAGCGGTGGGTGGTTTGCCGATGGTGTGCAAACCGCAGGGCAACAGCCTGCTCTCGATTTCCATCAGCTGGCGGTAGACGGATCCGACCACTCCATCCCGTTGATCCTGACTCAGTTCGGAGCCGTCGACTTCTGGCAGGTTGACATCCTTATCGAGGTTGCACTGGCGGGCAGTTTCAATGATGGCGTTGACGATTTGGACGCCACGGGAACTCTCCCGTAGCTGTTGGTAGGAACCGACTAGTTCACCCAGTTCTTTGAGACCTTTATAGAGACCAGCATTTTCGGCGGGCGGAGTGAGATAGCTGATAGTCGCGGCGTAGCCCCGCCGTTTGGCGATGGTGGCTTCGGAAGGGTTGTTGGCGGCGTAGTAATAAAGGTTGGGCAGGGAGCCGATCAGGGAGTCGGGATAGCAGGTTTCGCTCATGCCCATTTGCTTACCGGGCATGAACTCAAGGGAGCCGTGGGTGCCGAAATGGAGCACGGCGTCGGCTTGCCAAACTTTCTCCAGATAGGTGTAATAAGCCGCAAAACCGTGGTGTGGACTAGCGCTGCGGGAATAAAGCAAACGCATGGGATCTCCTTCGTAACCGAAGGTGGGTTGGACGCCGACAAAAACGTTGCCGAAGTGGCGTCCGTAGATCAACAGGTTGGTACCGTCGGAGTTGAGATTGCCTGGAGGCTTGCCCCAATTCTCTTCAAGACGAATTGAATAG